>CAZJNU010000027.1:0-29648 GCA_964547485.1 uncultured Actinomycetes bacterium | reverse complement strand
ACGTGCGACCGCTGGGACCCCCCTCCCGGCGGTCGAGGACCCCCGCTACCCCCCCCAGCGGGGGTCCTCCTCGTCCACAGCCTGCTTCAGACCCCTAGCGGTGGCTGCTGTTGAGTCGGCAGCCTTGCTGGATGAACAGAACTTCGCTGGCCCCTCGCAGCTGTGAACGCTAGATGGCCCGACAGTTCGCCGGGCCGTCAGCCTCAGCGGGTGAGGGCGGCGACGCCCCGGTGCTGCTGGTCGCCAGCGACGAAATCGTGCTGGACGCCTTGTTGCGGGTGACGGCGGCGGCCGGCGTGAACGCTGTGGTCGTCGGCGATCCGAGTCGCGTTGGTCATGGCTGGCTGGCAGCTCAACTGGTGTTGGTGGCAGCAGTTGACTTGGCGGCCTTGGCTGCGTCCGGTTTGCCCCGCAGACCGGGAGTGGTCGTCGTGGGGCGTGGGGAGGAGAATCCGGCAATCTGGCGGGCAGCGATGGAGGCCGGCGCACAGAGTGTCGTCTGGCTTCCTGCGGCCGAGGCCTGGCTGGTGCAGTCGATTTCGGAGGCCGCGCGGCAGGGCCGACACGACTGCCCGGTGCTGGTGGTGGTTGGGGCGCGGGGCGGTTCAGGTGCCTCGACGCTGGCGGCAGCCCTGGCCAGAACCGCCGCCGGAGAGGCTCTGTCCAGCTACCTGGTTGACCTGGACCCGCTGGCTGCGGGCCTGGATGTGGTGCTCGGGGTGGATGGCGTGCCGGGACTCAAATGGCACGATCTCGGATCGGCGATTGGGCGAGTCCCGAGCGCCGCCCTACGGGATGGATTGCCGATGATCGACGGGGTGCGGCTGCTGACGTTCGACCGCGGGCGAAGCGTGCCACCGCTGGCAGGAGTGGTGGGGTCGGTGATTGACGCCGCGCGGCGGGATGCTGACGTGGTCGTGGTCGATCTGCCGAGATGGCTCCTGGCGCCTGCGTCGACCAGTTCTGACGGTGCTCCGGCAGTGGCGCTGGAAGTGCTCAGCCGGGCCAGTCAGGTGGTCGTGATCTGCGCCGCGGATGTTCGGTCGGCGCTCGCTGCTGCCAGGCTCGTGACTGGTGACCCACTGTCGGGTTTCCGGGTTGGGCTGGTCGTGCGGGGCCCGTCTCCAGGTGGCCTGATGGGGAGCGATATCGCTCGGGCTGCAGGAGTTCCCCTGTTGGCCACGATGGTGCCGGAGCGTGGACTGGACCGGCGGCTCGAGGACGCCGAGGCGCCCGGCAATCGTGACCGCGGGCCGCTGGCGGGCACCAGTCGGCGGCTGCTCAGATCGCTCGCCCGCGAAGCCTCCAGCGGTGGGATAGGCCGGGCATGATCGAAGCTATCCCCCCTGATGTGCTTGAGCGCGTCCGAGCGAGGCTGGTGCGTAGTGGGTTGGAGCCGACCGCTGCGCACGTAGCCGAGGCGCTGCGGGATGAGGGTCTCGTGCTCGGTGACGCGGTGCTGATGCGACTGGTGCTGGCCGTGAGATCGGAACTCTCCGGGGCGGGTCCGTTGGAGCCGCTGCTGCGAGACGATGCGGTCTCCGACGTACTTGTCAACGGGCCCGACTCGGTCTGGGTGGACCGGGGGGCTGGGCTGGAGCGGGTGGCCGTTTCGTTGACCGATGAGGCCGCAGTGCGTCGCCTCGCGCAGCGGCTGGCGGCGTTGGCCGGTCGACGGCTGGACGAGGCCGCGCCCTATGTGGATGCCCGGCTGCCGGACGGGTCGCGGCTGCATGCCGTCATCCCGCCGGTGGCGGCCAGGGGGACCTGCATCTCGATTCGGGTGCCCCGCAGGCGGACTTTCACGCTCGCGGAACTTGTGCAGGCGGGCTCGCTGCCTGCCGCGGGAGCGCAGTGGCTGCACGCACTGGTCACCGCTCGGATCGCGTTTCTCGTCAGCGGAGGTACCGGAGCGGGTAAGACGACCCTGCTCAGCTGCCTACTCTCGCTAGCCCGAGCTGATGAGCGATTGCTGGTGGTGGAGGACTCCAGTGAGCTCGATCCCGCCCATCCTCATGTCGTCCGGCTTGAGTCCAGACCGGCCAACGTCGAGGGAGCGGGGGCGGTGACCTTGCGCGATCTCGTCCGGCAAGCCCTCCGGATGCGCCCCGACCGACTTGTGGTTGGGGAGGTGCGGGGTGCCGAAGTCGTCGATTTGCTGGCGGCGTTGAACACCGGCCATGAGGGCGGCTGTGGCACCGTGCACGCGAACTCCGCCAGTGATGTGCCAGCCCGGTTGGAGGCGTTGGCGTTGGCCGCCGGACTTCCTCGGGCGGCGCTGCACGCCCAACTTGCGGCCGGTTTGGATGCAGTCGTGCATGTGGGCCGGCAGCAGCGAGGGCTCCGAATGGTTCGAGAGGTATGCGTCCTCCGATCGGGCGCCGACCACCTGGTGGAGGCAATACCTGCGTTGCTGTTCGATCCGCAGGGCGTGCGTGCCGGGCCAGGTCTTGCCAGCCTCACAGCCCGACTCGGGTCGGCAGCGCCGTGAGCCTAGCCAGAGGTCTGCTGGCCGCGTCCTTCCTGCTGGCCGCGAGTTGGCTATGGGTCGGTCGGCTGCGGCTGCGGATCAGTCCCACTCGACAGAGCGCTGGCCGCGGCGATCTGCTCTCGAGCTGGATCGCCAGTGGCTGGGCCCGCGCCCGCCGGCGCAACTTCGCGGAGCGTCGTCGGTTGGCCGCGGCCGAACTATGCCTGGCACTGGCAGCCGAGTTGAACACCGGGCAGGCGTTGGAGCCCGCCCTGCGGCGGGCAGCCGGGCCGGAGCCGGTCTGCCCGACCGCAGTGGCCGCCTGTGAATTGGGTGCCGATGTGGCTGAGGCGCTGGGGGTAGATGCGCGCGAGCGAAACCTTTCGGTGCTGACCGGACT
Organism: uncultured Actinomycetes bacterium; assembly: GCA_964547485.1. Taxonomy (GTDB): domain Bacteria; phylum Actinomycetota; class Actinomycetes; order S36-B12; family UBA10799; genus JACJWR01. The sequence continues at coordinate 26,778 of CAZJNU010000027.1, read as the reverse complement.
TGCGGCCGTCTGGACCGTCAGCAGAGGATCCGGAGCCGGGCTGGCCAGAGCGGCCGAACAACTCGGTAGGTCAGCGCTGGAATCCGAGCAGATCCGGCGGGAGTTGGCAGCTGAACTCGCCGGACCTCGCGCGACTGCGGCTGTGCTGGCGATGCTGCCGGCAGTCGGTCTGCTGCTGGGCAGCGGACTGGGCGGTTCACCCCTGAGCTGGCTGCTGGGGACGCCGTTGGGGTGGGCGGCGTTGGCGATTGGCTTGGGGTTGGAGGGCCTGGGACTGTTCTGGGTGCGATCGATGGTGCGCGGCGTGGAACGGCGACTGTGATTCTGTTGGCGGCCGCGCTAATAGCCCTGGCGGTCAGGCTGCTGACACCGGGCCGGGCCGTTCGCAGGCTGCCGGCGCCGCACCCGTCGGTAGCGGTGCAGCAGGGACGGAGATGGCTGCTGTGGCTTGCCGGTGCCGGGGCGGGTCTGGGCTGCGGCGTGTTGCTCGGCGGTCCCGCTGGGCTGGTGCTGGGCGCCGTCGTGGCCGCCACATCGATTCGACTGTTGCGACGGTTCGCCGCCGCCGACGCGACTGCCTGCCGCGAGGCGTTGGCCGTGCAGGCGCCGGAGGTTGCGGAACTGCTGGCGGCGTGTCTGGCGGCTGGCGCGGGGTTGGAACCGGCGGCCGCAGCGGTCGCCGCCGCCGTCCAACCGCCAGCGGCTGGCCTGCTGACGTCCGCGGTGGCCCACTTGCGGTTGGGGGCGCCACCGGAGCAGGCCCTGGCGGAGATCGCCGCGACAGCGGAACTGGCACCGATCTCACGTGCGATCAGCCGCTCGCTGGACTCCGGCGCGCCGCTGGTGAAGTCGCTGACGCTGTGCGCCGAAGAGTTGCGGAACACTCGCCGATCGGCGCTACAGACCAAGGCTCGACAGGTCGCGGTGCGCACTGTCGGCCCGCTCGGACTCTGCTTCCTGCCAGCATTTCTGATGCTCGGGGTGGTGCCGCTGGTGGCTGGCCTGTTGCAGCGATCCCTGACCGGCATCGACCCGTGAGCCCCGACCAAGCACTCCTGCTCGTCGGTTCCGAGAAAGCACGAAGGACGAGGGTCACCGCGGCAGGTCCGCGGTCAGCGGACCCGGTCACGTCATGTCGCAGCGCGCATCTGAACCTCGAACATGACGGGCCAATACTTCCCTGTGACCCAGAACCTGGAGGTTCCAGGAATGTGAGCTATGCCGTTGGGAACATCGATCTGGCGATACTCCTGCGCGGCGATTTCCTCTGCCCGCTGGCGCAGCGCCGTGACATCAACCACGCCGGTGACTGTGTGGCACCTGGGGTCGATGCGCAGAATCTCGTTCGTAAGCCACCGATTCGCCCAAATATGCCTACCGTCGAAATCCAGTTCATTGAGCAGGTCCGCTGCCCCGCCCACTCGAGTGACCCGCCACTTCTTGAGCTGCCGAAAGGTCGTTGCGTCGCGTTCGGTCAGGTTGGAACTGCCGTCGCTCATCAGAAGTCGCGTCTTGGAGAGAGTCTCCAAACCCCACCCCTCACCCGTGAACGTGAAGGTGTCGGTCTGGGCCAGGGTCGCTGGGTTGCGTAACAGCGCGGTGTGCTCATTCCAGGTGAGCTGTATCAGCCGGCCATTCGTAACAGTGAGACCCTCTGCAAAGAACTGCGGGGCAAGGTCAACACGGGCGAACTCAACGCCCGTCCTGGCATTCATCGAGCGGACAGTCGACTCGGTGTAGCCACCGTCGCTCTCGTACAGCGTATTGCCCGCCACGTCCAGGCCCTGGGTGAACGCGTCGGGGTCATGTCCGACTTGCCGAATGACTTGGGCAACGAGACGGGTCGGCTTCTTTGCCGCGCATGAGGCGCCTGCTGCCGATGATGCCGACGCGTGTGGCAGTGCACCGGTGCCAACGGCCATCGCGAAGGCCAACGACGAGGCTATGCCCCAGCGGGTACTTCGGGCCGGGAGATGCATTCGGAAGTCAGATTCTCAAAGTCGCTATTTCGTAACGGTTACCAGGTAGTTCTGACTCAAGCCGAGCAAGGTTGCGGTGGCTGGTGACGCCGCATGAATTGTGCAGATGCCGAGCGCGATGCCCTTGACCCTGGTGCCTTGAATCACGCACTTGCCCGGTCGCTTCGATGTCCATGTCACGGGCTGGCCCTTGTTCGTCAACTGCGGCAATATCGCGAGCGTCTGCACCTTGACTTTCGTTGGCACGACTCCGCTCACCTGCTGAACGGGCGTCACCACGTTCGTCCCATTCTCGATGATCCGATTCCTGGGGTCGCCGGAGTTCACTACGCCACCAAGCAGCACCTCCAAGCCGATGGCGCTGTGGGTCAGGGTCGAATCAAACAGATACGCCGTCCCACCCATCCCAACTTTCAAGGCCGTCGACACATTCACGATTCGAGTTCTGTTCACCACGACCTTCGGCGTCCTGCCTCCCGACGGCGCAACGCTCACGCCGTTGCCGGTCATATTGCGAATCTGGACGTTGTCGATGAAGACCCTGGTGTTCACCGCCGATGGGATGACATTGACGGCCGAACCGGAAAAGCGAGCAAAGGTGCTGTCTTCGATGGAGACCGAGCGCGCCGAAACGACTCGAACTCCGTCAAGCCCAGTCCCGACGCCAAAGAAGTCCAAGCCGCGCAGAATCACATCGTCAGTGGGGCCAGCATTTACGACCACGCCATTCGTGCCGCTCACAAGGATGCCGCCATGCACGCTGCTTGCGTCGATCGTGATGGATTTGGTAATTGTGACCGCGCCGAAGCCGCCCGAATCCAGCGCATTGATTTCACCGCCTATGGCCGTCTTGCCGATGGCGCCCGCGAACGTCTTACAGGGGGCGGTGCGCGAACAGGGGTTCGCGTCGTCGCCAACACCGGAAACCCACGTGCGGGTCGCCTGAGCGAGTGCCGGAGATGCAAGCGCCACACTCGATCCGATGAGCAGCAGCGCGCCCAGCAGAGCCGCGAGTGATCGTTGCGCAATTCCTAGGGTCCTTCGTGAAGTCATACCGGCCGAAGATACACCACAGGCGGAAATCTCTAGCCGCATGCGGCTCCTGAAGCCGGCCACTGCTGCCGCCCAGTTGAAGCGTTGGGGGGGACCGGGATCGGCCCGTGAGCCACGCGGATCACGGTATCCACAGATGTACCAGCGCTGGTTCACACGGCCTGTGCCAGGGCCGATGGTAGGACGGCGTCGCACCGCGGCGTCCGCGGGAAGCGCGGCAGAGACTCCCGCTGGGGAGTTCGGATAGGGGGTCATCATGACGAATGCACTGGCGAGGGTGGTCGCAGATGATCGGGGGATGTCGACCGCCGAGTACGCAGTTGGCACAGTTGCCGCCGTCGGATTCGGTGGGTTGCTGGTGAAACTGCTCAGCAGTCCGGAGGCACAGAAGTTGCTGTGGGGTCTGATCGAGCGAGCGTTGTCGTGGGTGTTCGGCTGACCAGAGGCTACCGCGGTCGGCGGAGGGAAACCCCCGCTGACCGCGGCATGGTCACTGCCGAGACCGCGATTGCGGCAGTGGCCGCGGTCGCGGTCTTTGCCCTCCTGCTGGGCGGTATCGAGTTCATCGTCGGCAACACCCGGGCGAGCCAGACGGCTGGCGCCGCTGCCCGCCAGGTGGCTCGCGGTGACAGCCGGGAATCGGTGACGGCAAACGTTGGTCGAGCGATTCCGGGTGCCAGCGTCGACATCCGCGATGCCGGCGGTCTGACCGAGGTGCGCGTCGACGCACCATTGACGCTGCCGTTCGGCCCTCGGGTGACAGTATCGGCGACCTCAAGAGTTCGGCGCGAAGGTGCCGAGTGGTGAGGGGTGCTGAACCCACCCGCCCCGCGACTTTGCCGCGGGCAACCGATCTTGGTGCCGGGGTGGTTCTGATGCTGGCCTTGATTGCGGTCGCGGTGCTGTTGGCGGCCGCGGGCGCGGTCGTGGCCGCGATCGCGCTGTCGCAATCGGAGACATCTCAGGCGGCCGACTTCAGCGCCCTTGCGGGCGCGGAAGTCGCGGTCGAAGGACAGGCAAGAGCGTGCTCGGCGGCCGCCACGGTGGCGGCCCGGTCCGAGGTCACGCTGCAGTCATGTGTGGTGGCTGGCCTAGATGTGCAGGTGGTCGTTGTCAGGCCCGTGCTGGGCCCCGGCCCGGGCCAGGTTGCGGCGACTGCCAGAGCGGGTCCACCCTGACCTGTCGAGGTCACTTCAGCAGTCCAAGCAACCGGGCTGCGCCAGCTTTGTCGAGCGGCTCGTTGCCATTGCCGCATTTGGGACTCTGGATGCATCGAGGGCACCCTCCCTCGCAGGGACACTCGACGATGGCCGTCCGGGTGGCCGGCAGCCAATCGTCCACCCGGTCGAAACCTCCGCGGGCGAATCCCGCTCCACCCGGGTACGCGTCGTAGACGAAGGCGGTACAGCCGACGGTATCCGGATGGGCCTCAGTGGATAGCCCGCCGACATCCCAGCGGTCGCAGCTGACGACCAACGGCAGCAATCCGATTGCGGCGTGTTCAGCAGCGTGCACGGCACCTGCAAGATCGTCGAAATCTCTCAGTTCGGCGTCGGGTAGCGCCCACCAGCAGGCCGACGTCGACAGGCTGCTGGCGGGTAGGTCCAGCGGTTCGGAGCCGATCACTTGGAAGGTGTCTGCCCGCCGCCGGAGGTAACTGTGGACGTGCGATGTCACCACGACAGTGCCGTGGCTGAACCGGCCTCGCCCGAGCGGGCGATACCCATCCTCCGAGCTGACCCGCAACGAGGTGCTGGTCAGCGCCGTCGTCGTGTAGTCGAGCGACTCCTGGTGCACCAGTGCAACCGACTCGGCCAGCCTCAACTCGTCCACCAGGAAGGTGTTGCCCTGGTGGACGTAGACGGCCCCGGCGTGCACCGTCCGACCGGCCTGCGCGGCATCGACGGTACCCAACAGGCGCCCGGTTCCGAGCTCGACGATCTGCACGGCGCTGCCACCGATGGCACGGATGTCTGACAGTCCCACGGGCATCTTCCGGTCGGTCCAGAACAGCCCGCGCGGGCGGCTGCGGAGCAACCCGGCCGACACCAGCCCGTCAGCCACGGTCGACGCCGACGGGCCGAAGGACACCAGATCCTGCTCGGTCAGCGGCAGTTCGGCCGCGGCGGCACACAGCTGCGGTGCCAGCACGCTGGGGTTCGCCGGGTCGATCACCGAGACTTCCAACGGCTCCCCGAACACCGCCTCCGGGTGCGCCACAAGGTAGCTGTCCAGCGGATCATCGGCGGCCACAAGCACCACCAACGAGTCCCGCCCGGCCCGCCCGGCCCGCCCGGCCTGTTGCCAGAAGGAGGTCCGCCGTCCCGGCCAGCCGCAGATCACCACCGCGTCCAGCCCCGAAATGTCCATCCCTACCTCCAGCGCGTTCGTGCTGGCGACACCCAGCAGGTCGCCGGAGCGAAGCCGAGCTTCGATCTCCCGTCTCTCCTCCGGTAGGAAGCCGGCCCGGTAGGCCAACACCTGCTCTGATGGCTTGCGGTGGCGCGCGGTCAGCAGCTCCTGGGTCTGCGCGGCGACCCACTCGACTCCCCTTCGGGAGGGGACAAACGCCATCGTCGGCAGTCCAGCCGCCACGAACTCCGCGAGCAGCCGCGCCGATTCACCTTGTGCTCCGAGCCCACCCTCCCGAGGTGCGGCCGGCTGTTCGAAGATGACGGTGCGGGATGCCCGAGGAGAGGCATCCTGGATCACCGGGACCAGCGGGCGCCCGACCAGCAGGCCCGCCGACGCGGCCGGGTCCCCGGTGGTGGCCGACGCGGCGATTACGGTCGGGGAGGCTCCGTAGTGCTCGCACAACCGAGTCAACCTGCGCAGGATCAGCGCGACGTGGCTGCCGAAGACGCCCCGATAGCTGTGGCACTCATCCACCACGATCAACCGAAGATTGGCGAGCAACCTCCGCCAGTAGGTGTGCCGAGGTAGTGCCGAGGCGTGCAGCAGGTCGGGATTCGTCACCACGAATTGGGCATGGTCTCGAATCCACGTCCGCTCCTCGCCGGGGGTGTCTCCGTCGAGCACTCCGATCCTGACCTCCGGATCGAGCGCCTCAAAGGAGCGTGCCTGGTCGTGGCCCAGGGCCTTGGTCGGCGACAGGTAGAGCACAGTCGCCCGGTCGTCGCCAGCGAACTCGGACAGCGAGATCAGTTGATAGATGAGCGACTTACCGGACGCGGTGCCGGTCGCGACGATTGTGTCGCGCCCTCGATGGAGGAGATCGATCGCCTCCGCCTGGTGTCGCCACAACGTGTCGACGCCGGTCGCGGCCAACAGTCGTCGCGGCCGATCCGGCAGCCAGGACGGCAACCCCTGCCGCTTCCCGGGCTGGGCCGGCAATCGCTCGCAGTGAATAGTCGACCCGGCCAGCACGGACTCCCCGATCGTCCCGACCGGACCGGCTGCAGGCATGACGCAATCATCGCCGGTGTGCCACAGTGGTGCCGGTCGCCGGGTCTTGTTGACCGGCGGAGGTAAGCGCAGACCTGAGCGAGAGGAGAACGGTGTGGACCTCCGGCTGTCAGATGAGGTACGACCCGAGGCCACGATCGTCGCCGTCGGAGGGGAACTCGATGTCGAGTCGGCTCCTCAATTTGATGAGCACCTGACCGCAGTGATCCAGGGTGCGCCGGCCCTGCTGGTGGTAGATCTGTCGGACGTCGATTTCCTTGACTCGACCGGCCTCGGTGTGCTGATCAAGGCCTATGCCCGGCAGCGCGACCTGGGTTCGGGGTTCGCCGTCGTCGCTGCCGCGGACCGGATCACGAAGGTCTTCCGGATCACCGGGATGGACACGGCCCTCTCGGTGCACCCTGACCTCGAGTCCGCGCTGGTCGGCTAGCAGATGACCAGCAACTCGCTGACTTTCCCGGCGGAAGTCGCGCACATCCGCACGGCCCGACTGGTCGCGGGTGCGGTGGCGAGTCAATGCGATTTCGACGAGTCCGACGTCGGTGACATCCGGCTCGCCGTCGGCGAGGCCTGTGCGGTTGCGGTCACCGATGCCACCAGCGTCGAGGTGCTGCTCGAGTCGGAGTCGACCGGTCTCACGGTCCGAGTCGCCGCCACCGGAGCTGCCCGCAGCACCGAACCGGATCCGCTGGCGATGATGCTGATGGAGTCCTTGGCGGACGAGTTCGAGGACTCCGCCGACGGCATCCGACTCCGCTGGTACCGGGGCTAGCAGCGCCGGGAATTCCTGCCGTGCGGAACGGCTGAGGGTGTGATATCGGTGTGCCGCGGGCGTTGTCGGCAGGGGGCGGGCCATATCTGAGATGAACGCTGCGTAAACTCGCCCCGGGTCGCGGTGCGCGGCCTGTGCGCTGCGGCGGATAGCCGCGGTGGGTTCGGCTACTAATTCGTCTAGGAGAGTGCATGTCGTCTGCCAGTCTGGCCGCAGCCGTGGTGACTGTCTCCGGCACCAACTACACCGTTGTGCTGATCGTGGCACTGATCGCGGTGGCCGCCCTCGTGGTGGCTGGTCTGTTGGTGCGTGAGGTCCTCGCCGCTGGTGAGGGTACGGAGAAAATGAAGGAGATCGCCGGGGCCGTCCAGGAGGGCGCCTCGGCATACTTGTCCAGGCAGTTCAAGACGTTGTCGATCTTCGCTGTCATCGTCTTTTTCGTCCTGTTCCTACTTCCGGCGGAATCTACCGGTGAGCGGATCGGGCGATCGATCTTCTTCGTCGTGGGTGCGGTCTTCTCCGGGGTCACCGGCTATGTCGGCATGTGGCTGGCCGTGCGCGCGAACGTCCGCGTCGCCGCGGCGGCCAACGACTCCGGCGAGCAGCGGGCGATGCGAATCGCCTTCCGAACCGGCGGGGTCGCCGGCATGTTCACCGTTGGGCTGGGCCTGCTGGGCGCCTCGATCGTGGTGCTGGTCTACAAGGGCGATGCCCCCAAGGTACTGGAGGGTTTTGGCTTCGGTGCCGCCCTGTTGGCGATGTTCATGCGGGTCGGCGGCGGCATCTTCACCAAGGCTGCGGACGTCGGCGCCGACCTGGTCGGCAAGGTCGAACAGGGTATTCCAGAGGATGACCCCCGCAACGCCGCCACCATCGCGGACAACGTCGGCGACAACGTCGGCGACTGCGCCGGTATGGCCGCGGACCTGTTCGAGTCGTACGCCGTGACGCTGGTAGCCGCGTTGATCCTGGGCAAGGCTGCCTTCGGCGATGTCGGACTCGTGTACCCGCTGGTGGTGCCAGCGATCGGCGTGATCACGGCCGTGATCGGTATCTTCGCGGTCTCCCCCCGGTCCGGGGATCGCTCGGGGATGAGCGCCATCAACCGCGGCTTCTTCATCTCCGCAGTCATCTCGGCCATCCTGGTGACGATCGCGTCCTTTGTGTTCCTGCCGGCCAAACTGGTGGACTTCAAGGGTGTCGTCATCGAGAACCTGGGCATCGTCGGAAGCGTCGATGCGATCAACCCGAGGGTGCTGGCCATCGGAGCGGTACTGATTGGCATCGTGCTGGCCGCCGCGATCCAGCAGTTGACCGGGTACTTCACCGAGACCAACAGGCGGCCAGTCGATGACGTGGCGAAGACCTCGCTGACCGGTCCCGCGACGGTCATCCTCGCTGGTATCTCGCTCGGCCTGGAGTCGGCGGTCTACTCCGCCCTGCTGATCGGCGCCGCGGTATTCGGCGCCTCCCTGCTCGGTGCCGGTTCGGTGACGCTGTCGCTGTTCGCAGTCGCGTTGGCCGGTACCGGACTGCTGACCACCGTCGGCGTGATCGTCGCGATGGACACCTTCGGGCCGGTTTCGGACAACGCTCAGGGGATCGCAGAGATGTCCGGCGATGTCACTGGCGAGGGAGCCAAGGTACTCACCAACCTGGACGCCGTCGGGAACACCACCAAGGCCATCACCAAGGGGATAGCGATCGCGACCGCCGTGTTGGCCGCGACCGCACTGTTCGGTTCCTTCCAGGACGCCGTTAAGACGGCTGCGGGCACGGTAATCCAACAGGGCAACCAATCGTTGGGCACCTTCCTGCAGGGCAGTGGCCAGTATCTGGGCATCCTGGATGTCTCCAACCCGCGCAACCTGGTCGGTCTGTTGATCGGGGCGGCAGTGGTGTTCCTGTTCTCCGGGTTGGCGATCAACGCCGTGGCCAGGGCCGCGGGCGCGATCATCTTCGAGGTGCGCCGGCAGTTCCGGGAGCATCCGGGGATCATGGAGGGCACCGAGAAGCCCGAGTACGGCCGAGTAGTCGACATCTGCACGAGGGACTCCCTGCGGGAGCTCGCGACCCCCGGTCTGCTGGCGATCCTGACTCCGATCGCGGTCGGATTCGGCCTGGGAGTGGGTGCCCTGGGCTCCTACTTGGCGGGGACAATCGCGACTGGCACCCTGATGGCTGTGTTCCTGTCGAACTCCGGTGGCGCCTGGGACAACGCCAAGAAGTTCGTCGAGGATGGCCACTACGGTGGAAAGGGCAGTGAGGCTCACACCGCGACTGTGGTCGGCGACACCGTCGGCGACCCGTTCAAGGACACGGCCGGCCCGGCGATCAACCCGTTGATCAAGGTGATGAACCTGGTCGCGCTGTTGATTGCCCCGGCCGTTGTCGGGCTGTCCATCGGGGCGGATGCGAGCGCACCGATCCGGTACGCGATCGCCGTGGTGGCGACTGCAATCGTGGTGATCTCGGTGGTCATTTCCAAGCGTCGCCCGATCGCGGTCGGCGACCAGGAGGCGCAAACGGAGCCGGCGACGGCCGCCTGATCACGCACCGCCGACGCGCCCTCGCAGGGCTCCGACAGCCAGCCGCTGACGGTGCCCGGCGGGGGCGCGTGTTCTCATGGAGGAGGGATTTGCAACTCTTGACCCGCCGCTGCGCTAGGTTGCGTCCGGATCCATACCCCCGGCTCCACCCGGATTCAGCACCAGGGGCAGCGCCCTTGAGGAGGAGACACACGTGAGCAAGGCAGGAGGATTCCGCCTGGTGATCGTCGAGTCGCCCGCGAAGGCGAAGACGATCCAGCGCTACCTGGGTCCGGGCTACGAGGTGGAGGCCAGCGTCGGCCACATCCGCGATCTGCCGGGCAAGGGGGTCAAGGTTCCGGACAAGTACAAGGACGTCCCCTGGCGGACGCTGGCGGTCGATGTCGAGGGTGATTTCGCGCCTATCTACGTGATCCACCCGTCCAAGCGGGCCAAGGTTGCGGAGTTGAAGGAGAAGTTGAAGGGCGCCACCGAACTTCTGCTGGCGACGGACGAGGACCGGGAGGGCGAGGCGATTGCCTGGCACCTGCTGCAGGTCCTCAACCCGAAGGTGCCGGTGCAGCGGATGGTCTTCAACGAGATCACCCCGGAGGCCATCAAGCGGGCGGTCGCTGAAACGCGCGACATCGACAACGACCTGGTGGACGCGCAGGAGACCCGCAGAGTGCTGGACCGGTTGTACGGCTACGAGGTCTCGCCGGTGCTCTGGAAGAAGGTCATGCCGAAGCTGTCGGCCGGCCGGGTTCAATCCGTGGCGCTGCGGTTGATCGTTGACCGGGAGCGGGAGCGGATCGCTTTCGCGTCGGCGGAGTACTGGGATATCCAGGCCACCCTCGACCCAGGTCCATTCCGGGCGCGACTGGTGGCGGTGGACAGCCAGCGGGTTGCCGCGGGCAAGGACTTCGACGACAACGGCGCACTGCGAACCGCGGGCGCCGTGCAACTGGATGCGGCAACGGTCCGTCAACTCGCCGATGCGCTCACCGGGCAGCCATTCGTCGTCACTGACGTCACTGAGAAGCCGTCCACCCGGCGACCCGCCGCGCCTTTCACCACCTCCACCTTGCAGCAGGAGGCTTCTCGCAAGCTTCGCTGGACCGCCCAGCGCACGATGAGGGTTGCGCAGGGCCTGTACGAACGCGGCTACATCACCTACATGCGTACCGACTCCACCACCCTGTCGGATACCGCCATCAAGGCCGCCCGCGCGCAGGCCAGCGCCCTGTTCGGGGCCGACCACCTTGCCGGTACCGGTAGGAAGTGGACGAACAAGGCCAAGAATGCGCAGGAAGCGCACGAGGCGGTACGTCCCGCTGGCGACGAGTTCAGGACGCCGGCAGATGTGGCTGGCGAGTTGGTCGGCGACGAGTTTGCGCTGTACGACTTGATCTGGAAGCGCACGTTGGCATCACAGATGGCAGACGCGAAGGTTGCCACCACTACCGTCCGGCTCGGCGCATCCGCCTCCGACGGGCGTCGTGCCGAATTCTCGGCGTCCGGCACGGTCATCGTCTTCCCGGGGTTCCTGGCGGCCTATGAAGAGGGCTCCGACGACGAGGATGGCCGCGCCGCCGAAGGGCGGCTGCCGGCGTTGGCCAAGGGCGACCCGGTCGACGTCCGTGCGTTGGATCCCGAAGGCCATGAGACAAAGCCGCGCGCGCGCTACACCGAGGCCAGTCTGGTGAAACGCCTCGAGGAGTTGGGAATCGGACGACCCTCGACCTACGCAGCGATCATCGAGAACATCCTGAACCGCGAGTACGTCGTCAAACGCGGTTCGGCGTTGGTGCCGACCTGGCTGGGATTCTCGGTCATCCGGTTACTGGAGGACCACTTCGGGGATCTGGTGGACTTCGACTTCACCGCCAGGATGGAGGAGATCCTCGATCTTGTGGCCGGTGGCGATGCCAAGAAGCTGTCGGTGCTCAAGCGGTTCTACTTCGGCGATCAGGATGTCGGTGACCAACCGTTCCCCGGACTGCATCCGATGGTCTCCCGGATCGACCAGATCGACGCCCGGGCAAACGCCAGCTTCCCGATCGCCGGGTGCGACGCGGTGGTCCGGGTCGGCCGCTACGGCCCCTACCTGGAGCGCGGTGAGGATCGGGCCAACATCCCCGAGGGGCTCGCTCCAGACGAATTGACGGCTGAGAAGGCCGAACAACTGCTCGCCGAACCTTCGGGTGACCGAGAACTGGGCACCGACCCGGAGAGCGGGCGGTTGATCGTCGCCAAGTCCGGCAGATTCGGACCATATGTCACCGAGGTGCTGTCGGAGGATGAGGCTGCGCTGACGGGTAAGCAGAAGATCAAGCCCCGCACCGGTAGCCTGTTCGCCAGCATGAGCCTGGACACGGTGACCTTGGCGGACGCGCTGCGACTGCTGACGCTGCCGCGGTTGGTTGGCACCCATCCGGACGACGGTGAGCCGATCACGGCACAGAACGGGCGTTACGGTCCGTACCTCACGCACATCAAGGACAGCCGCTCGCTTGCCGAAGAGGAGGCGATCTTCAGCATCACGCTGCCGGAGGCGCTCGCACTGCTGGCGCAGCCGAAACAGCGTCGCGGACAGGCAGCCGACCCAGGCAAACCGATGGGGGAGGATCCCAACAGCGGTGCGGCCATCCTGCTGAAGTCGGGTCGGTTCGGCCCGTACGTGACCGACGGTGAGACCAACGCGTCGCTACGACGCGCGGATGACCCGGAGACCATCAGCCACGAGCGAGCTGTGGAGTTGCTGTCGGAGCGGCGAGCTGCCGGTCCGAGCACGAAGGCCCGGAAGAAGGCGGCCGCGAAGAAAGCGCCGGCCAAGAAGGCGCCGGCCAAGAAGGCGGCCGCGAAGAAGGCGGTGGCGAAGAAGGCGCCGGCCAAGAAGGCGCCGGCCAAGAAAGCGGCCGCGAAGAAGGCGCCGGCCAAGAAGGCGGCCCCAGCGGTGACTGATTCGGTGCGCGACGAGGCGCTCGATCGGGTCCCGGCCGGACGCTGACGTAGGCAATCGTGGCTGCCGGACTGTTCGTCGTTTTCGAGGGCGGAGAGGGGGCCGGCAAGTCGACTCAGGCTGCCCTGTTGGTGAGTCGGCTGCGGGCACTGGATCAGCAAGTCGTGGCAACGAGAGAGCCGGGCGGCACCCGGATCGCGGAGGATATCCGCTCGCTTTTGTTGCGCGCCAGCTCGGATCCGATGACTGGCCGGTGTGAGGCGCTACTGTTTGCGGCGGCCCGCGCCGATCATGTGGCACGGGTGATCCGACCGGCGTTGGCTGCTGGCCAGGTGGTCGTCTGCGACCGGTTCGTGGACTCATCCGTCGCCTACCAGGGCGATGCCCGGGGGTTACCACGTGCGGAGATCGCGGGTCTGAGCGACTGGGCTACCGACTCGCTGGTTCCCGACCTGACGGTGCTGCTGGACGTCGCGCCGGCCGCCGGGGTGGCGCGCGCGCAGGATCGCAACCGGATGGAGTCTGAATCCTTGGAATTCCACCGGGCGGTGCGGGCAGGCCTGCTGCGATCGGCCGAGGAGGCACCACATCGGTACCTGGTGCTGGACGCTGCCGGGGCCGTCGAGGACCTCGCCAATCGGGTAGCGGCCCGAGTCGAGGAACTGTTGGCGGACCGGCCGTGACCGTCTGGGATGCGCTGGTGGGCCAGTCCGACGTGGTCGAGCAGTTGCAGCGGGCGGTTGCCGCGGCCCACGAATCCGATCCGGGACCCGAGATGACCCACGCTTGGCTCATCACCGGACCTCCCGGATCGGGGCGATCGATGGCCGCCGTCGCCTTTGCGACCGCGTTGGTATGCCCCGACGGCGGCTGCGGCACGTGTCGAGCGTGTCGTGACGTGGCTTCCGGGGTCCATAGCGACGTCACCATCGTCCGGCCGGAGGGGGTCATCTTCGGGGTTGAGCAGACCCGCGGCCTGGTTGGCCGAGTCGGGGTACTGCCCAGCCGTGGGGACTGGAACGTCATCGTGATCGAGGACGCAGACAGACTCAACGAGCACGCGGACAACGCGCTGCTGAAGTCGTTGGAGGAACCGCCCTCGCGCGGCGTCTGGGTGCTGTGCGCCCCCAGCCCGGATGATCTGTTGCCGACCATCCGGTCGCGGTGCCGGGTGATTCGGCTGCGGACACCGCCCATCCCGGAGGTGGCAGATTTCCTGGTTCGAGTAGCGGGAGTGGACCCGGCGCTCGCCTCGTACGCGGCCAGGGCCGCGCAGGGACACGTCGGTCGGGCGCGGGCACTCGCGCTCGACGAGGGCGAACGCGTGCGGCACCAGGAGATCCTCCGGTTCCCGCAACGACTCGGGTCGGTGGCAGCGTGCCTCACCGCGGCCGCTGATGTCGTTGCGGCGGCCCGGCTGCGAGTAGCCGATGTGGCCGACCCGATGGATGCCGATGACCTGGCGCAGTTGCTGCGCAACTACGGCGAGGGCGGAACCGGCGCAGGTAGTGCGAAGGTAAGGGCCGGTGCCGCGGTCAAGGAGCAGGAGAAGGGCCAGCGAAACCGTCGGCGTCGGTTGCTGCGGGACGAACTCGACCGCGTGTTGCTGGATCTGCTCGGGCTGTACCGCGACCTGTTAGTGCTGCTCGCCGATCAGGATGCGTCGCTGATCAACGAAGAGCTGCGGTCCGAGATCGATCGGATGGCTGCCAACGTCGACATGGTCGGGGCACTGCGCAGGATTGACGCCATCGGCCGAGCCCGGGCATTGCTGGCTGCCGACGGCAACGAGGACCTGGTGTTCGAGCGGTTAGCGCTGGAGCTGCAGCGACCACAGGTGCGCTGAAGCCGGTTGAAGGCTTACGGTAGGCGTGTGACTGCGAAGAATGACTCGGGCGAGGCCTTCGGTCGGTGGCTGGCCAAAGGAATCGATGCGTTTGAATCTGCCCGGGTGCAGCGGGCCAGGCGACGAGATCCGTTTGAGGCTGCCGAGCAGCGACGGGCGTTGGCGATCCAGCAGCGGAATCAAATCCAGGTGGCCAACGCCAACGCATTGGACAGCTACCAACGGCGACTGGGACGGTTGCGGAACCGGGCCAGTTCCGGCATTTATCTCGCAGCCGGCTCGGCCGGCCTGGGGGTTGTCGACGTCGCCACACTGGCGGTCGAGCCCGGCGGTGTCATCCCCGGCTCGGCCGGTCTGTGGTTCGTTGCGGCGGCTGCGGCGGCGTTGATCGGGCTGCGGGCGAGGCAGCAGCTCCAGACGGTTGAGCCGCCGCCGCCACAGGCTTTGCCGACAGTGCCGCCGCCGCTGTTGATGCCCGGTTCGGTGGGGTCGGAGGAGGCCGCCGATTTGGCCGCTGCCGAGGCTCAGTTGTACGCCATGATCCCGGCGGTGGATGAGTTGCATGCCGAGGCCGGCTTGGGTCTGCGGGCAACTGTGGCCAGTGTGCAGCCGAATATGTACCGGCTGATCGAGCGGATCCATCTCGTCTCGCAGGTCGATGCCTTTGCCGCACCGCAGGCGGCGGATGCGGCCGAAGTGCTTCGGCGCAGGTTGGCTGACGGTGTCCGGGCCTACCAGCAACTGATCGCGGCCACCGCGACTCTGCTGGCCGCGCCCGATCCGGCTGGCCCCGCAGGGCGTACCTTGGCCGCCGCGACAGCCGAGCTGGAGGCCTACGCGGCCGGGCTGGGGACAGCGTCCGACGTCTTCGACGGCAACTGATCGGCCAGGTACCCGTGCCCAGGTTCGCGGCCCAGCTGGACGTCTCAGGGCATAGATTGCCAGGTATGCGATTCTATGTCGGCGTGCTCGTGACGCTCCCGCTCGTGCTTTCCGGCTGCGTTGGCGTCAGTGTGGACAAGGTGGAGCCGACCATCCCGGCCAGCCCGTCGGGGTCCAGCCAGGTCGGTAGCGCCCCGGATCCGGCGCTGGCCAAGTACTACGCGCAGGATGTGAACTGGCGACGCTGCTCGCCCTCCTCGTCCTTCCTGTGTGGCACCATCAACGTCCCGTTGGACTACGCCAAACCGGACGGTCCAGCGATCAAGGTGGCGGTGCTGCAGGTGCAGTCGAGCGGCGATGCCCGGCTCGGTTCACTCTTGATGGATCCCGGCGGCCCGGGTGGGTCGGGGATCGAGTTTGCCGCCGCCGCCGCGGGCGCCTTCTCCCCCGAGATCCGAGATGCCTACAACCTGATCGGGCTCGATCCACGCGGAGTAGGCCAGAGCACGCCGGTGGAGTGCTTGACAGACAAGCAGACCGACGACTTGATCGACGCACCATCCTCGCCCGAAAACCAGGCGGAAGAGCAGGAGGCCATCAGGGTCTACACCGAGCTGGGGCCCCGCTGTGTCAAGAACTCCCCGCAGATAGCTCGGTACATGGACTCCATCAGCGCGAGCAAGGATATGGACGTGCTGCGGGCATCCCTGCGCGAGGATAAGTTGAACTACCTGGGCTACTCCTACGGGACGTTTCTCGGTGCGCTTTACGCCGAGCAGTTCCCGACCCACGTCGGTCGTTTTGTGCTCGACGGAGCGCTCGATCCGGAGCTGGACAATGCCGAGTTGGCTACCGGTCAGGCGGCTGCCTTCCAAGTGGAACTGGGTCGCTACCTCGACTGGTGTGTGCAGCAGCGTGACTGCCCGCTCGGCAGCGACCGGGCGGCGGCCGAGGCACGGTTGCAGGCATTCGTGCGACAGGTGGCTGACCAACCACTCGCGGCCGAACCCGGCCGCCCGCTCACCGAATCCCTATTGATCTCGGCGATGGCGATGTCCATGTACGCACCAGAGGTGCAGTGGGATTCGTTAAACAGGGCGCTGGCGGCCGGCCTGGCGGGTGACGGGTCGGAACTGTTGGCGCTGGTGGACGAGACCACCGAGCGGAATGCCAATGGCACGTTCAACAACAATGGCAACGAGGCCATCTACGCGGTGAACTGCCTGGATCGGCCAGATCGCTACGACGCTGCGCAAGTGGAGAAATTGGCCGGTCAATGGGGTCAGCAGTGGCCGTTCATCGGTGATTCGCAGGCGTGGAGCATGCTCGCCTGTGACAACTGGCCGGCGCCGGCGACCTACACGCCGCACAAGATCGTCGCACCGGGCACGCCCGACATTTTAGTGATCGGCACTCAGTACGACCCCGCCACCCCCTACGTCTGGGCGCAGGCGCTGGCGGGCGGGCTGGAGAACGGCAAACTCATCAGCTGGCAGGGCGGCGACGGTCACACCGCCTATCTGCGCTCCAGCGCTTGCGTCAACGCCATCGTCAATCGCTTCCTGCTGACGGGTAAGGCGCCGGAGGCGGAGAACACCGTCTGTCCGCTGACCGGCGCGGTACCGATTTCTCGCTAGCGGCGCGAGGTCGGTGACGCGGGCGAGGCTGGTGACGCCTGCGGGCTGGCGGGGGCCAGCGAGGCGGGCGCGGACGGCGTGGCCGACTGATCCACAGTCACCTGCAGGAATGGCAGGGTCGTCTCCGCCCAGGGGAAGATGACTGCCATCAAGAGCACGATCACCGCAGCTACCAGCACGATCGCCGACACAACCTTCCACGGTGTGCCACCCGGCAGATGACGCCACAGCCACGGGTACATCAGCCGTTCACCACCATTCGGGGCGGACCCTGTGTTCGCGGTTGTTTCGAGGAGAGTGTGCCCCACCAGATCCAGCGTTCGTAGGACGCCCAACGCGGGTTGCAGGTGGTCAGGGTGAGCAGCCGGTTGGAAGCGAGTGGGACGTCGAATGGCTGCGGTGAGATCGACCAGGTGTCTGCCGGCGACACAATCTGGGTGCGCACCAGCTTGTAGGTGTACCAATAGCCCTGGGTCTGCACATACACGTTGTCACCGACTTGTAGCTGGTCCACATAGCGCAGTGGTTCGCCATGGGTGGCGCGGTGTGCCGCGGTGGCGAAGTTTCCCACCTGACCCGGCATTGCGGTGCCCGGGTAGTGGCCGATTCCCTCGGCCAGCACCTCCAGGCTGACTCCTTGGATGACCGGCTCGCCCTCCACATCGCTGCCCAACCGCGGGATGGTCATCAGGGCGAAGCCGGTGCCTTCCGGGGGCTGCTTGGTCAACTCGGCGGGCGGGTCCTTCAGTGACGCCTTCCAGGAATCGGTGATGGCGTTCGCCGCTTGGTTGGCTGCCCGGTCGGCCAATACATTCGTCCACCACAGTTGGTAACTGACGAAAAGCAACAGCACGAGGCCGAGCGTGATCATCACCTCGCCGAGATTGCGAACGAAAGCTCGCATCCAGCTGCCTCCCTAGGCGAACGTCCGGCCGGAGTCAGTGCTTGCGTAGGTCTTGCCGGCGCCATCGACTGCGATCACTGTAGTGCCGTCGTTCGTGATCCCGACGGCCCCGGTGCGGTCGGCGCCGACCAGACAGGTCGTCTGCAGCCAGGCTCCCACCTCATCGCTGACGAAAACGCCGAGACCATCGCAGCCAGGAATCGTGGCCAGCGCCAGCAGTTCCCCGGCGGGATCGCCGCCGATCGCCCGACCGCCCGCGAGTTGCTGGCCGCGCTGCCACGTCTCACCGCCGTCAGCAGTCTTCTGGAGGAAGCCGTCGGCGCAGAGTACCGCCGCTTCCGGGCTCGCGCTGGGGGTGAGACCGACAGTCACTTGCTGGCCGCAGGGGCTGTCGACCAGCCCCGCAGGCCCATTGATCCGCGCAGGCACCTGTGGCAGTAAGAACCAGGTGTCCGCTGGCGAGATACCCTCGGACCAGCCCTGCAGCGAATTCGTGTCGCGGAACAGCAGTGCCTCCTCGCAGCCCTGGCCAGCCCCGATCGCGAACCCAGCTTCCGTCCCGGTGAGCGTCACTCTCGGTACAACGGCCCCTGGGGCCTCCGTTCCCGTCCAGGTCGCGCCCGTGTCGGTGGACCGGAACACCGCCGCACCACCGCCAGCACAGGTGCCAGCGGTGGCCATCAGCGCTGATCCACCGTCAAGCAGCGACACCGAACGCTGTTGGCCGACATTGGCTGCCGCGGGCTTGGGACGTGGACTCGCGCTTCCGCCTGCGCTGGGCCTCGCCGTTGAGGCCGGTCGGGCAACTGTGCTGGTGGCTGCAGTGCTATCGGGTCGAACCGCGAAGAACACCAGAATCAGATCCAGCACCAGCAAAACGGCCAAAGCGATAATGCCAAGCGTGCGGTTCGTCATTAGCAGTCCTCAATTCGGCACCATGAAGTTCGTTCCCCGCCACACCGCACTGGTGTGTCGACGCCCGGGACGCCCGCAGGCGACACCGGACTGGCATGACAATGCTAGAGGACCCGGAACATGTGTTCCGGGTCCTCTAGCAAAACTGGTCTATCTTCAGGCGTGGTTGCGCTCCCGACGGCGCGCCACCACAACGGCTCCAACGCCAGCGAGTAGAAGACCGCCACCGATGACTGCGATCGTTGCTGTGCTGCTGCTGCCGCCGGTGCTGGCGAGGTCGCCGCCGCCGCCGCCGCCGCCGCCGCCGCAGGGACCGCTCACGTGCACGGTACCTGTGGAGGTGACCACGCCACCGGGTACGTTGCCGGACCCGGTCGCGGTCACGACGTAGTCGCCGGGGCGGGTGAAGGTGAGGCTGACGCTGGCCATTCCACTGCCGCCGGCAGTGGTGGTGGTTGCCGGTCCGGCGAACGACGATCCGCCACAGCTACCGATGCTGCTGACGCTCACCGTGGTGCCAGGGGTGTAGGGAACCTTGACGCCGAATTCGAAGCCGATCGTGCCGCCCGGATCGACGGTCGTGCCGGTCTGTGAGGTGTTTCCGCCCGGGTCGGGGGGATACGGGGCTGCAAGAGCAGGAGCCGTTGCCACGAGAAGGAGCCCTGCCCCCGCGGCAGTTCCTAGGGCAATCTTTCCGCGCATAATCTCTCCAAAATTGTTCGGTCGTGTGTCTTCCAGCGCAAACGATAGCAGCCTTCGCTGTCGGCTGACCAGTTGACCCAGAAAAAGAACCAACCGGATGAGCAGGGTCCACCCGCTACGGGGGGTCTAGACTCCGGTGGTTGACCTACAGACATGGGGGGTAGTCCACGATGGTCCGTTGTGGTAGGACCATCGGCTGAACCGGAACCCGCGGCGGGAAACTGCTGGCGGGCTCCTGCACCGCCAGCAGTAATGTTACCGAGACCCCGCCGGGCGGCAATTCGACAATCGTGTAGGCGACAGGGTGGCCCAACTCGTTGCCGTAGAACAACTTTACGGGCATACCCGCCAGCGTGGCCGAGGTCACCCCAGCTCCATGGCTGAGGTGGATGTAGACGATGGTTCGGTTGATGCGTGTTTCCACAAATCGATCGTTGACCACGCGTCCGGCCACATACTTGGGGACGTCGCCTGAGCTCGGAAGGGTGTTCGCCAGGGTGACCTCGACCGTCGACAGGCGGTTGCGCTCGCTGGGGTTGCAGCTACCACCGCGGTAACTCACAGTGCGCTGCAGGTAGGTGTCCATCTTGTTGCCGGCCCCGTTGTTCAGCACCAACTGCAGATAGGGGTCGGTCGTCACCTCGGTGGCGCCGGCAAGGGGAGTTGCGAGCAGGGCGGCCTGGGCTGAGGGGGTGGCGCTCCATATCTGCAGGTGTCGCCCGGAGACGCTGCGGGTCAAGGCCTTGACGAGGCTGCCAGGGTCACCGTCGAAGGAGAGTGCCCGGATTAGGAGTGCGGAGGCCACGGTTGCCTGGACTTGCTTTCGCTGCGAGTTCTCTTCGCCGAAGTCGGCGTAGATGTCCCGGGTGAAGTAGGGAACGATCTCGGCCGCAGTCAGGCTTCGACCATCCGGGGTGGTGACCGGCCCGGTGGCCTCGACCAGGTACTGCAAGGCAGTCACATCAAGGCCGATCACGCCGTCTATCGGCTGTCCGGTTTGGAGCTGCCACGCGGTCGCCCACTGTTCGGCAGCATACGGGAAGTTGGGGGAGAGGTTCATGCTCACCCAACTGGCGGGGCTCTTGCCGTAGAGCTGCAGGTAGTCAGGTCCGAGGTCCACCACGGGAGCGGGGAAATTGACCAGCTCCGAATTCGTGCCGACGCGTTCGACACCCACCTTGCCGTTGGTCACTGTCATGATGGCGTAGGTGCCAAGGAAGCCGCCGGTGCCTCGAATCTCCGCCGGGCTTTGGAACGCCGCGAAATACGTCCGGGGTCGGTCTGCGCCCAATAGTGCCGGTAGCACTCGCAGCACCCGTGCCCCGGTGTCGACGGACTGCTGAACATCGGAGGACTTGGTGGCCAAGGTGCTGCGCGCCTCTTCGACAGGTCCGAGCAGGAAGGTAGCCGGTGCCGAATCGAGGGTCGCCTGCGCGGTCGTTAACGCAGCGGACGACAGCCCGAGTTGGGCGGCGGCCTCGGTGACTCGACTCAGGTTGAGCGCGCCAGATCCGACCTTGATCTTGTCCGGTTGGAGCTCACGAACTGCGGTCACCAGGGGGGGTAGGGCCTGGGTGGTGAGTTGATTCGCTGCCAACGCGGTGAGGCTTACCGCCCTGACGTTGTTGCCGAGCAGTGGGATCGCCCCGACGACCTGCCAGACTGGATCAGACGTCGCGGAATGTGCGGCGGCGGTATTGGTCGCTGCCCGTTTGATCGCCTGCTGCGCGGTCGCGGCGTCGTTCGCCAACAGTGACTTCTGGGCCGCAGAGATCTCTGCGGCGGCCGCCTGCAAGTCGTTTCGGGCCTGAGCGCCGGTGAAGGCCAACCAGCCCCCGACGGCCAGCGCGAACACCACCACCAAGCCTGCGACCAACGCGATCCAGGCTTTTCGTCCCACCAGAACCTCCCGGGGTCAGGGGGCAGCTGATGTGGTGGAGATATCGGCCGGGGCCTGACCCGTGTCAGCATCGGTCTGCAGTTGCGGCCGGTCGGTCCGGGACTCGTAGTAGCCGTAGCCATACCCGTAGCCGTAGCCCGAACCGTAGCCGTAGCCTGAACCACGGACCGGGACGAAGTTGAGCACGGTGCCCAGCACGCGGGCGCCCACCGCCTCGAGGGTCTCAATCGCCTTTCGTGCCTGGTCCCGGTGGGTGAACCCGTACCGGGTGACCACGATGGCGCCGTCCACGCTGCGGGACAGAACGGCGGCATCTGTGACCGGCAGCAGCGGTGGGGCATCGATGATGATCGAGTCGAAGTTCTCGCGCAGATACATCAGCAGCGCGACCATCTGTTGGCTGCCCAGCAACTCCGAGGGGTTCGGCGGGATCGGGCCCGAAGGGAGAACAGACAGCAGACCCCGCTGCCATTCGACGATGGCTTCGGGGGCGGACACCTGGTTTGTCAAGACATTTGTGAGGCCAACGCTGCCATCGATACCCAGGTAGTCGGCGACCCGGGGTTTGCGCAAGTCCGCCTCCACCAAGCAGACCCTGGCACCGGCCTGGGCCAAGGTGATGGCCAAGTTGCAGGCGGAGGTCGACTTACCCTCGGTGGGGATAGCTGAGGTGATCACGACGGCCTTCGGCGGCTGGTCGACGTCGACGTACTGCAGGTTCGTCCGAATCGTCCGGAATCCTTCGGCGCGCACCGATCGTTGGTTGAGGGCGATCAGAGGTGCTTTGGCAGCTTCAGAGTCGAACGAGATGACGCCTAGGTTCGTGGTGTTGGTGAGGGTGGCTAGGTCCCCGGGACTCTTGATCGTGGTGTCCAGTTGCTCGCGGACGATCGCGAAGGCGATCCCCAGGCCGAGTCCCAGAATCAGACCGAGGGCGATATTGACCTGGGTATTTGGCGATGTGGGCGCGGTTGGCGTCTGGGCCGGCGTGGTCACCGAAACCTTCACGGGGGATTCGGTTGACCCGGCCGGGGTCTCCAGGATCTGGATCCGGCGACCGAGTTGGGTCGACACCGCGTTCGCTATCTCTTTGGCCTGGGTCGGGTTGGAATCAACTGCGGCGACATTCAGCAGCACCGTCAAAGGTGGATTCGAGGCGCTAACTTTGCTCGCCAATTGAGGCACTGTCATGTTGAGCCCCATCTGGGCGATGACAGGTGCCAGCACCTCAGGGGACTTGACCACTTCGACGTAGCTCTTGACCCGCTGGAGGGTGAAGCTGGACCCGTTGTAGACGGAGCCCCCGTCGCTGGACTGAGTGCCGCCAATGGCCACGAAACTCTGGGCCGTAGCGGTATAGATCTTGGTGCTCAGCAGACTGAATCCGGCCGCCAAACCGACTCCGACCGCCGCGAAGATGGCAATCGTCAGCCATCGCTTTCGAAGCACCCGCAAGTAGTCGCGAAAATCCACCGAGTCTCTCCTCGTTCGTCAGTCAAGTTCGACCGCACCCGGCCGTGGGCACAGCCTACGGTATTGCGGCGCCGGACCTGACCGGTGTCGTCACCACAGCCCACAGCGCGTCGGCGAGAGTCTGGGCGGCGCCCGACATCCGTTCGATGGCGTCTCCGTGGATGCTGAAACCGACCACGTGTGGGTCGGGCACATCGTCGGCGTCCCACACACCCTCGATACCTTCTGGATTCGGCGCGACACCCCTTGCGGCGTCCATCTCCTCGACCAGCCAGGCGAGTCGGTTCAGCGGGTCTGGTGGCAGTGCCGGCACCCCGTGCCGGTGATCCCCGGGGTCCAGCTCGACCTGCCCACCTCCGGCGCGAGTGTCAGCAACGGCCAGCACCGAACCTTCGGCACAGATCCACTCGGCAGTGCGGGCGGCCTGCAGCAGGGTGAACGTACGCTTTCGGGCGGCCGGGGCCAGCTCGGCGACCCGGTTTCGGTGACGTCGATCGGCTGTCAGGATCAGATCCGAGGAAGCGACCAGTTGGGCCGTCAACAGTCGAGCCGAGTGCGCGTCAGCAGGGGTGGCTAGTCCGACGGAGTCGGGGCCTAGCAGGCCGGCTACGAGCGCCGTTGAGAGGTCGCAGGCTGCAGCGCCGGCGCGGGCGGCCACGCCGGCGCTACTCACCCGTACGCCAGTGTCATCGAAGCCGCGATCCGCGAGTCGGCTGCGCAGCACGGTCTCTCCTGCCGGCGACCGGCAGATATTTGCGGTGCACACCACGAGGACCTCGAAAGACATTCCGCCAGCGTACGTGGGCCCCGGTTGGGCGGTGGTCAGTGGTGACGAGCGTGAGCACTGAGACACTGTCCTAGTGCTCAACCGTCGCCCGGAACCTCTGCGCAGCTACCGGCTGCGGGGTGGTCGGATGGGTCCCGAACTCTTGGCGGTGCTCGAACGGCGCGGCCTGGATTTCGACCTGCCGGTGACGGCTACCGGGGTCTGGCGGCTGGCCGAGTGCTTCCCGGGTGCCGGCCAGGTGGTGTTGGAGATCGGTTCCGGGATGGGCGAGGCAACGGTGCAGATGGCTCGGAATCAACCGACGGTCGGACTAGTTGCGGTTGAGGTCCACCTGCGCGGGGTGGCGGCCACGATCCGGGCGGCTGACCGTGCGGGCCTGACCAACCTCCGAATCCATCGCGGCGATGCCGTCGCGGCCCTCCGCGACCAGGTGCCGGCCGCTGGGTTGGCAGGGATTCGGATCTGGTTTCCGGACCCATGGCCGAAGCTGAGGCACCACAAGCGGCGCCTGCTGCGGTCGGATTTCGTGTCGTTGGCCGTCTCTCGGTTGGTGATCGGTGGCACGATCCACTGCGCCACCGACGTGACCGAGTACGCCGAGGTCATGTTCGCCGTGTTGGCAGCTCATCCCGATCTTCGACCGGAGTGGACCTGCGGCAGGGTCGGCTGGCGTCCGATGACCAAATTCGAAACCACCGCGCTGGCCGAAGGCCGATCGAGCACCGACCTGATCTTCCGGCGGGTGACATGAGCAACTGTTATGGCCTGAGGCCACCGCCACGGTGGACCGCATGACGCGCCGCCAGATCGCGGCCCTGTCCGCGCTTGCGGCAGCGGTGTTCCTGGTCGCGGTGGACGGCACGGTACTGGCGGTGGCGGTCCCGTCGCTGGCCGAGGATCTGCAGCCCAGCTACACCCAGATCCTATGGATCTCCGACATCTACTCCTTCATGCTCGCCGGCCTGCTGGTGACGGCCGGAAATTTGGGTGATCGCGTCGGGCGCAAGCGGCTGCTGATGTTTGGTGTGGTCGGCTTCGGGGCGATGTCGGTGGTGGCCGCCTATGCGCCTTCGGCCGAACTACTCATCGCGGCCCGCGCGGTCCAAGGGATCGCCGGGGCGGCCTTGATGCCGTCGACGCTGGCGTTGATACGAGCCGTCTTCACCGAGAGTCGACAGCGAACGTTGGCCGTCGGCATCTGGAGTTCGACCGGCTCCGCCGGAGCGGCCATCGGCCCGTTCGTGGCCGGAGTGCTGCTGGAGCACTTCTCTTGGGGGTCCGTCTTCCTGATCAACGTGCCGGTCGTGATCTTCATCCTGGTGGTCGGGTTGTGGGCATTGCCGGAGAGCAGGGGGGATGCCGCGCAACCGATCGATCTGCCCTCTGTTGCGCTCTCCATCGTTGGGATCCTCGCATTGGTATTCGCGATCAAAGAGCTGGCTCGGGGTGGCTGGGCGTCGCCTTCGCCATGGTTGGCGCTCGCGGTCGGGGTGCCGCTGCTGGCCGCTTTCATGCTCCGGCAGCGTCGCTTGCCGGTGCCATTGCTGGATACCTCCCTCTTCCGGATCCCGCTGTTCGCCGGGTCGGTGCTGGCGGAATTCGTGATGGTGTTCGCTGCGACCGGTCTGCTGTTCTTCCTTGCGCTGTACTTTCAGTTCGTCGCCGAGTTCTCGCCGCTGCAGGCCGGCTTGGCCCTGTTGCCGGTATCCCTGGTGTCGCTGGTGGTGGCGCCCATCGCAGCTCGGCTGAGTCACCGGGTGGGTCCTAGGGCCGTGCTGCTGTCTGGGCTGTGGTGCACGGCGGCGGGATTGGGATTCCTCGCCCTGGCCGCGGGACGGGACTATCCCTGGTTCATACTTCCGTTGATGATGGTGGGTTACGGGTTCGGATCGGTCGTGACGGTAGCGTCCGACCAGGTCATTTCGTCGGCGCCGGCGGATCGCACCGGAGCGGCTGGCGGTATCTCCGAAACAGCGTTTGAGCTTGGCAGCGCCCTCGGAATTGCTCTGCTCGGCAGCGTGTTGACGTTGGTCTACCGCGGCGGTCTCGAGGTGCCAGTGGGCGTTCCAGCGGATTTGGCTGCTCTGGCGAAGGACTCGTTGTCCAACATCCCAGACCTGCTGGTGCAATTGCCGGCGGCGGTGGGCGATGCGCTCCTTGAGCTAGGTCAGCGCTCGTTCACAGTCGGACTGGCAGTGAGTTCGGCCGCGGCGGCGCTGTTGGTGGTGGTAGCTGGGATTTCCGCGGGTCGGATGCTGCCCCGGCATGTCGGGCCGGATGCGGGCGCCGCCGGGACCGATACCGACCCGGCTCCGGGCATCGCCCAGGGGATCGAGGAGGTGTGCGAATGAGTTCGGTTGCTCCACGAGGGCGGCTGCTACTGGCGGCAGTGTTGGCGATGGGGCTAGTGGCTGGCTGCGGGGGTGGCGACGAGTCGTCGCGGTCGTCGTCGACGTCGGCGGCTGCTGCTTCGCCGACGTCCAAGCAGCGACCCAGCCCGTCACCGGTTGGCACAACCGCGTGGATTGTTCCGCCCGATGCTGCGGCAACCGACGCTGAGGTGGAAGCTTTCACTGCCACTTCAAGCGTCGCGGCGGGCGAGCCGCTGGAGCTCTACGTGTCAGCGGCGGGGCCGGTTTCGGTTGCGGCCTACCGGCTCGGGGACTACCCCGGCGGCGGCACCGAGGTATACCGCGCGGACAGGATCCCCGCTGCCCGTCAGCAGGCGACGGTCACGGACTCCGCCACCCGTGCAGTCAGTGCGAACTGGCCGAAGACTTCGACTGTGGCCACTGACGGTTGGACCCCGGGTTTCTACTTCGTGCAAGTGTCCGCCGGCGGCAAGAAGCGCAACGTCCCGCTGTTGGTGCGGTCGACAGACACCCGCGGGAAGATCGTGCTGGTGGCTGGCGACACCACCTGGCAGGCATACAACACGTGGGGAGGTCGCAGTCTGTACAAGGGCCCCGGCGGCTTCGAGGATCGGGCCTACGCGGCGAGTTTCCAGCGGCC
>CAZJNU010000026.1:0-31508 GCA_964547485.1 uncultured Actinomycetes bacterium | reverse complement strand
TGTGTTCGATGCACCATCACCTCATCCACACCGGAACCTGGACCATCCAAATGGGAGACAACGGCCACCCAGAAGTCACCAAAGTGTGGACCTACCCCAGACGGCGCTGACACCGACCGGGCATCGGCCAACAGGCTGCGCCCGACAACCCCGAGCAATGACCGGGGGCACCAAGCACAACGAGTCTCCGTGAGAGCCCGACACCCGGGTGGGCTGCCGACAACGACAACCCACCCGGGCATCCGGCGCGCAAATTGCGGAATGGCGCAGTCGGACCTATCGCAGCCCGTGATGGGCACGGTGTGGTGAGGTCCATGTGGATTGTCCACTCCGAGAGGGTGGTATACGAGGCGTGACCGTGCCCCTAGTTTTGGAGCATCGCTTCCTTGGAATACCGGTCGGCGGCCAGGATGCCGTCGTAGATCGCCTCGGCGGTGACCGGGAAAGGTTCGTTGTGCGCGGTCTCGCCCGGAGCGACCGTGCGTTCCGCGATGAGCCGGAGAGCGTCCGCATCGTCGGCAGTCAAGCCGATATCCGCCAGAGTGGTCGGCAGTCCGACGCTGCGGGAGAACGCAAGAACCGTGTCGATTTCAGTCGTCGGCTGGCCTTCGACCGCCAGCTGCACCAACAACCCGAATGCAACCTTTTCGCCGTGCATGAAACTGTGCGTTGCGGTCGCCGTCGTCAATCCATTGTGCACGGAGTGGGCAATAGCCAGTCCACCCGATTCGAAGCCGAGCCCGGATAGCAGGGTGTTTGCCTCCACCACCCGGTCCAATGCCGGGGTGACGGAATTGGCCGCGACTGCTGCTGCGGCGGCCGCACCGTCGGCCAGCAGCGTCTGGTAGCACAGCTGGGCGAGGGCCGCGCCAGTAAGAGTGGTACCGCCATGGACCTGGTTCGGACTCCGGGCCTCGCTTACTGTGCGGGCCTCGAACCAAGTCGCGAGAGCGTCTCCCATCCCCGCGACCAGATGTCGTCGCGGTGCTTGCGCGACTATCGAGGTGTCGACCAGCACCAACTCCGGATTGCGCGGGTAGAAGATGAGACGTTCGAATACCCCAGCCTCGTCATAGACCACAGACAACGCGCTGCAGGGGGCGTCGCTGGAGGCCAGGGTCGGGCAGTTGACGACAGGTAGGTTGAGTTTGCCGGCGATGGCCCGAGCTGTATCGAGCGCTTTGCCGCCGCCGGCACCGATGAGGACCCTGGCCTGGGCCTTCCGGGCACTCTGCGTGCCACGCGCGATCTCCGCCTCGGAGCACTCCCCGCCGAAGCCTCCGATCACGTACTCGATGTCGGCCTTGCCCAGACTGTCCGACCACAGTGGCTTCAGCGTGCCCGCAGCGCGATCACTCGCGACGATGTATGCGGGGCCGGTCAGGCCGACAGCACGCATCTGGGTGCCGAGCTCAGCGGTGGCGTTTCGACCCTGAACGTAGCGCGAGGGTGCGCAGAAGACTTTCAGCATGGCGCCAACATAGCTGCTTCCACGCCAAGCATCATGGCTCGTCACGGTTCGACTCAGCGATCCAACACTCAACATAGAAAAGTGCGCGGGCGATGACATTCACCCACGCGAGGATCGCGAGCACCAGCACGACGCCGCTGGAGGTGTTCGGTGCGATCAGAGCGCCTAGGTACGAGTAGATGAGCACGAAGTTTGCCCCGACTGTGAAGGCCGCGAAGGCCACCGATGCCGCCAGCAGGTACCGGGTGCGGTAGCGACGGCCGATTCGTCGGAGCGGTACGAACGCGGCCAGGGTCAACACAGCCACTGACGCGGCTATCAGGAACCCTTTGCCGACCCCGACCAGCGGTCGGGCCGGTTGGACATCGAACAGTTCGGCAATCGCAGAGGTGCGCACAGCAGTTGCAAGGGCCAGTAGCCAACCCAGCAGGATGACCGCGGCGAGCAGAAGTCCCGCGAGCAGGTTGCTGGGGCGCAAGGTATGGATCCGGCGCTCCTCCTCTGGCCGCAGGACCTGCTCGCTGCCCTGTCTGATCGCTTTGGCCGTATAGGTGGCGCTCAGGATGAGCGTCAGCAGGCCGAGCACGTCGAGTACCGCGCTGCGGGAGCGCAGCAAGGCGTCCTGGACCGCCGCCCCCAAATCGAAATCAGCCGGTACGTCCGCGGTCGGGATCGTGATCTCGTTGACGCCCGGCATCAGGCTCGTCAGTGCTGCCAGGACGTACAGCACAGCCAACATCACGCAGATGGCGAGGAAAAGTGCACGGTAGACCACCACGAGGCTGGGGTACTCGATGTGTTGCTGGCGGTAGCGATCCTCGGCGCGACCAAGGTGGTCCGCCCATCCCCATCGGGCGCGCACCTGCGTCACACGCGACGCGGCCTGGCGACGAATCTGGCGGTCGCGCTGACGTAGCCAGCCAGCTTCGCCTTGGTCGGACATAACTGAGTTCTATCGCATACATCGCACTCGGACGCCGGGTCGTCCCAATCGGCTATCGCATGGCCGGCGGGATGACACCAATTCGGGGACTGCTCGGGCCAGAGTCGCCAGCCATCCTTGTTCCGCCGACCACGCAGTCTCCCGGCGACCAGTCCTTTGATCGGGGCAGTCTGCCCGCGGGTTGCGAGCGGCACGGAGAATGCGAATCCGCGGACATCAGGGATGTTGTCGGGCTGCACGCTCGCTAATGGTCCTTCAGCAGGTTGCGCTCCAGCCAAGTGGCTCGGCGTCCGATCAGAGCACAGATCAGGTAGCTGAGCCCCAGCATCACGACCGCGACACCCACGTAGCGCGCCCCCCACACCCAATCGACCGCAGCGCGCCGGTAGGCGCGGCCGCCGAGCGCCTCATCCAGCGCTGGCTCGAGAACCCACGCGCGCAAGTAGTACAGGCCATACGGAATCGCCAGCACCAGCGCCCACCAGACCCAGGTCTCTCGGTGCTGCCAGCGCCGCTTCAATGGCATCGGCCAGTACGGTGCCAGCACCGAGGCGAGATTGCCCAGGGCGAGCCAGCCCAGCACGATCCAGATGTCGAGCGCGATCGCCGACAGGATTGTCCGGTCCTCGCCGAGCAACAGCCTCAGACCGGTTGAGATGGCCATCGTCAGCGGCAGCAGAATGATCACCAGCGCAACGTTCTTGGTGAACAGAATCTTGGCCACACTTTCACCTTGCCGCAGGCCGGTGACCACATGCTCGCGATCAGCGCCCAACTGGTTTGTCGTGATCGAATCGCTGAGTACGAAGAGGGCGACGTTCGCGGCGACGCCGCTGGCCGAGCGGATGAAGAAGTGATCGTTGGCGTTGAATGCGGTGTAGAGCGCGTAGGCAACACCGAGCGCCAAGTTGATCCCAAGGCCGATCAGCCAGCCGCGCCGACCGCGCAGTGTCCAGAGCAACTCGTCGAGCGTGTCGCGGCTTAACTTCTTCTTACTGGTGGGCTCGGACATGAGGGTCAGCGTAGAACCCGGGCACTGCTCCCGCCGTCACCACAGCCGCTCGACACCGTTCAGGTTCCCGCCGACCTGCCAACCCCCGCCTCGAAGGAGGCTGCGCACGGCTGCCGTCGAGTCCGGGGTTGCGGTGAGGCGCCAGTCTGTCTCCTTGTTGAATTCGAACCAGATGACGGCGCCCGCCCCGCCAGCTCTCGCTCGGCTGAAGGTGTCCGCGATCCAGGCGGGCTTGGCCACCCCGGGCGCACAGCCAATCTCGGCCATCATCCAGGGTTTAGACGGCGCCAACATCTTCAGTCTGCGGACAGAAGAAGCAAAGACGTCGTCGTAACTCTGCCACCCCCATTGCCGCACTGACCCCCAGTTGTATCCGTCCAGGGCGGTCCAATCGACGTAGTTCGCGCCGGGGAAAGACGCCGCCATCGGCGTTGATTCGCCGACTTCCACGTATGGGTTCCAGACCCACTTCACATTTGTGGCGCCAACTGCCCGGAACCGATCCACAACATGACGCCAGGCGCGGATGTAACTGCCTGGTCCGTTGCCGTTCACGCCGGTCGACCAAGGCCGCCAGTCACCGTTCATTTCAGGTGCAAAACGGATCAGCACCGGTCGCTGGAAGGCCTTGGCCTGTTTGGCCCAGCGATTGACCAGCGCGTCGTACCTGCCAAGAGCAATTTCATTGAGGCGGTACTCGGGCTGGAGTTCGGTGTCCTCCCAGGAATCCCACGGTTCCCAGGCGATTAGCAGCGAACTCCCGCGGTTGCTCACGGCTTTTGCCAGTGATGTCGGGAAGTCGGGTGCGTGTGCCCAGTCGCGGAACACGCCAACCACAGCCGGCTTGGAGCCGAGCGCCGCCTGGGACCGATCCAGGTCTGCGAGCGTCCAGACGTTGAGGCCGAATGCGGTCGGCCTCACGGACTTGGTGGGCACCGTCGTTGTCGGCGATTGCGCCGCTGCGGCTGAGGCGGTTGCGGCAGAGGCGGTTGCTGCCGAAGCAGTGGCGGCCGGCGCAGACATCCCGAGTGCGCCGACGCCCGCACCGGCCAGAACGGCAGCACAAAGGCCGACCGAGCGGAAGGCAACGATTGGGCGCATACCTCACGCATCGGCAGCGCACTGGCCTGACTTCACTGGGCCGGCGTTGCTCCGGCTACGGTCGACTGGCGCGACCTACGGCTCCACCGAGTCGCCAAGCCCGTCGTCAGCCCTCGCCGGAACCGATGCCGTGGCATGACTCGCTTCCAGAATCGCCTCGGAGACGAGGTTGTCGAAGGTGGTCTCGCGCGGATCCCCGGCTGCCGTTCCGACCTTCACAGTGGTCGGCCACCGCCCCAGGTTGATCCCAGTGCGACGGACCGCGTCCTCTATCCGCGCCGCCAACATCTGTGCGTCCGGTTTGTCACCGAGACCCGCGACCAGGAATTCGTCGCCACCCCAGCGGGCCACCAGGTCGCCGGTGCGGACGTGGTCGGTCACAACACTTGCCACCTCTCGCAGCACATCGTCGCCGTAGCGCACGCCATATTGCTCGTTGGCCTTGGCCAGGCTGTTGATATCGATCAGCATCACGCAGACCTGTTCCTCCACCCGCTCGGCGATGCCGGCCATCTCCGGCATCAGACTGACCAGGCCATTTCGGGTGAGAACTCCAGTCAGCACATCGGTGGTGACCAGCGCCTCCGACTTGGATTGTTCGTCGCTGAGTGCGTCGAGGGCGGTGAGTCGCAACCGCAGCAGGGTGGCGCCGATCACCAGAGCGGCGAAGGTGGAGGCCACAATTCGGAGATCCTCGGCGCCGGGCGCAATCACGGCGGCCGTGGTCATTCCGACCAACATCACTGCGCTGGCGACGAAGACGGGTCGCCATGCGAGCACCACCGGCGCGAACGCAGTCATCGCGATCAGGGCGTAGGCGAGGGGGGTTTGGCTTCTCGCGCTGAGCGCATCCACGATGAAGACGAGTACCAATAGCGTCGAAGCTGTCGCCCAGGTCCACATCATTGTGCGAGCCCGGAAATCGCGTCTGCCCAGGACTTGCGCCAACAGCAGGAAGATCATCCCGGCGGCAAGTTCAATCAGGTGTTCGGTCAACTCCCGGCCGCCGGATCCGACGATCGCCGCCGCGGACAACAACACCACGAAGCCACCCACCAGAGCGAAGGCCTGCGGGATGTCACGTTTGGCGATAGCCGTTCGCATCCGGTCATAGGGGTTGTCGCCCTCGGGGATTGTTCGGGTCGGTATCTCGTCCACGGCAGTGTCCCTATCGACGTCAGTGCCGATTGCGCGCAGCCAGCCACGCACCCGGCTCGGGTGGAATTGTTTGGGGAGGGGGATCAATTTGGCCAAAGTGAGGCCGACGTAGACGATCGTGTTGAAGGCCACGACGGTGGCGAGCCACATGAACCATTCGGACGTGAGCACACTCTGGGGAAGCAGTAGGCCAGCGGTCAACTCGGTCATGAGGACGTTGCCGCATCTGAGTGCTGGACATGTCCCCAGGTGGTGGTCTTGGCGAGGGCGATATCGATCAGGCATTTGACGAAGACGACCTGCAGAAAGACGTCGTAGGCCAGTTCCGGGAACAGTGCGGCGGCCAACAGTCGCGCCCGCCAACCCCCGCGCCAGACTGTGATCACTCGTTCCAGGACGAAGATTCCGCCGATCACGACCCAGAACGGAAACCAGATCCAGTCATCCGTTGCCAACAGCGTGATGAGCATCAGCAGCAATGCCAGATTCAACGCGACCGTGCCGTAACCGATTCCGATCTGTTGGCCCCAGTAGCGAATGGTGGCCCGGGTGATCCCGTAGGCGCTGAGGTTCTCCAGGGCGCCGCGTTGCCACCTCTTTCGCTGCACCCACAGGTTCCGCCAGGTCGGCATGAGCTCGGTTGTCACCATGCATTCGGGTGGCGAAGTCATCGTGGCGCCGAGCGATTTCAACGCCAATGTCAGCTCATTGTCCTCGGTCAAGGCCGCGGTGTCGTAGACGTTGCCGGTGTCTCCCGGGATGAAGACGCCGCGGGCGGCAGCCACATCGAGCAGGGCTTCGGCGCGGAACATCGACGCTGTGCCGGTCAACACGAAAACCCGGCCGTGTCGAGATCGGATCTGCAGCGAGTAGCGGGTGTACTCGTTGCGCTGGAACTGTCCGAGCAGCCCGTGCCCGTCCTCTCCGAAAAAGACGCCGCCAACCGCTGTCAGCTCCGGATCGTTGGCGAGTCGAGCTGCGGCCACGTCGATGAAATCCTGGCTGAGGCTGGTGTCGGCGTCCATGATCATCACGACGTCGCTGGCATCGGAGCTGGGCAGCAGGGTCGCCAACGCCTGGTTCAGGGCACCGCCCTTCTTGTGCACGTTGTCGACCGATTCCATCGCCTCGAAACCCATCTCGCGGGCGATCTCCATAGTGCGATCCGTGCAGTTGTCGGCCACCACGATGACCCGGTCCGGCTGCCGCGTCTGTTCCCGCAGTGCACCGAGGGTCACCGGCAGCGAGAATTCCTCGTTATGGGCGGGTACCAGCACTGTGACGCGGACATCGCCGTCGGCGGCGGTACCGGGGCGAGCTGGCCGGTATGAGCCAAGCAGTCGACGTCGCGGACTGATCGACATCAGCGAGGCGATGACCTCAAAGGTGATGGCGCAACCGGCCACGGCGGTCAGGGTGAAGATCGCCGCCAACACCAGCTGGGTCGGCGGCAGATCGTTCGACACCAACGGAGTGAACGGCCCGACGGTCGCCGTTGTGGGGGCCGTGGTCTGCTGAGTTCCGGCGAAGAGTTCGCCCACCGCCGCTGCCAAGGCCCCGATCGTGACTACGACAGCCACCACCAGCGCGACCACCAGCCGGCCGCTGGCGACGGTGGGATCCTCGCTCCGTTGGGGCACCGTGGGTGGCTCAGCGAAGCGGTGTTTCGCCGCCCGCGGCGGTGCATCTTCGCCTTGCGTGCTCACGTCACTTCCTCACGACCGCGGGATCCTCGCCTCACAGTCTGCCCGGCCGCTGGCGGCGGCGCGACCGAACCGGCCTCAGCCGGAGTTTCGCCAGGCGATTCCAGTCAGGAAGTCACTGCTGTTGGGCTGCAATCCAAACAGGCCGCTACCGGCGACGGGAGAATCGAACCCGACGTAGACGTTCGGCTGAATCGGCTGCGCGGCCGCAGCGTCGTGGCCGTATGGCGGGTTCGGTTTGTAGATATCAAAGGAGGGAGTCCAGCCGGGCCAGGGTTTGGGGTCGGCTTCGGCCACTATTACGGGCGCCCCTTGCAGGTTGTGATAGAGGACGCCGACTGCTGTCCCACCGATGTCCCTTTTGTAGGTCGGGGTGGTTGTGACATCGACGTACAAGGGAGCACTCCACTGTTCCGTCGGCCAGGTACCCGCAGACAGTTGGATCGCGTTCCGGCCCGGATACATCAAGGTCATCGGGATGGTGAACGTGTTGCTGCCGGTGATCACACCACCGTCATCGAACTGCGACCCGTCGGGGAGGCGGACCCAGGCATTTACCCAACTGCCAGGTGAGAAGCCTGTCGTGTGGCCGGTGATGGTCAAGGGTTGGCCCGGGTTGGCGGTGGTCGGCGCGGACTCGACCGTGACAGAGAATGCGTCAGCGCTGGCTCGCAACAGCGGCCGCGAGTCCGAGAACCGGGGCATGATGCTGCCCACCGGCGGGTTCACTGAGTTGGGTACGACCGGCGGCGGCGACACGGGGTCGGCGGTCGCTGGGGAAGCCCCGGTGACGGCCAGACCCGTGACCATAGCCAACGCGGCGAACAGAGTTGCGAAGGTGGTGAGGACCCTCGAATGACCTATTCGTTTTCGTTGCATATCCAGATTATGGCCCAGACAATGGCAGCCTATACACAAGTGTTCAGGTCTCTTCTGAGTCTGGAGATCCGGGCACTGCCGAAGCGCCCGGGCGGAGCATGTCGCGACCGTCACCGGGCCCGGAGACGGCGACCACTGCGGGGACTAAGCGATCCCGAGCGGCGGTGTGGATAGCCACCGGACCGCCGAAGCTGTGCCCGTAGAGTCCCACCCGACGTGGGTCGATCCAGCCTCGTTCGCCGCCGCTGTCGGTTCGCTGGGCGGTTGCCAAGTGGCCGCCAGTGGGACACCCAACGGTGTGCGAAGGGTGATCTCAGTCGAGGACATCGAGCCACCCCGACATGAGTTCCTGCCCTGTCGCGCCGCCTGACTTCCAGCCGGTCGGTCCCTGTCGCGAGCGATAGTGCTGGGCTACGGTTGACCCCTGCGTCGCGAAATCCTCGCGGCGCTGTCGGCTTTCGGCACGGACAACTTCAGGATGAGGCAAGTATGAGGTGGCGGATCCCCAGGGCGGCGACCGTTTCGGCGCTGGTTTCGGTTGGGCTGGTGGTGGCCGGCTCAGCAGCGGCGACCCCGTCCTCGCGGCCCGCGGTTTCGCATTCCCCATCGTCCGCGAGCGCCGCCATGTCGGGGGCCGTGTCGGCATCCGCGACTGCTTTCGGGAGTAATGGCCCGGCAGCCCGATCGGCGACGTGCACGATGGGTCCGAGACTGACCGCGGTGCAGGCACTTCGCAGTTGCCGGTCCTGGGTCACCTATTCACCGAAGGCGTTCGGATCTGTAACGGCAACCCGACTCCGGGCCGACTTGACTCTGCTCTATGCCCGGGGGTTTCGCGGGCTGGTCACTTATGACGTGACTGGTCAACTGGCCAACGCGCCGAGGATCGCCAAGTCGATCGGATTCCAAAAGGTCATCGCCGGTGTCTACAACCCGGCCCTCGGGGTCAGTCAGCAGGTGGCGAGGGTAGCCGGCTACGCAGACGCGGTCGTGATCGGCAACGAGGGCGTCAGCACCGGGCGTTACAGCTATGCCCAGTTGGCGGGTTGGGTCGGAACGGTCAAGTCCGACCCGAGGTTCAAGAAGATGCAAGTCACCACGTCGGAGCCGTGGATCCTGTACCTGAACCAAGGCCAGCCCTGGCAGTATCCGCAACTGTTGACGCTCGGGGATTTCGCGTTCCCCAACTTCCAGCCGTACTTCGACCCGAACCCGCTCTGGCATGCGAGTCCGGTCCGGGCCGCGAAACTGGTGCACGACAACTGGGTGCAGTGGTTCGCCAAGGCTGCCCACCCGGTGGTGATCAAGGAGTCGTGGTGGCCCTCGGCGCTCGGCAACCCCGCCAATGAGGCGTCGTCCGCGGCCGCCTGTTTCGCCTCGCCCGGCAACCAGGCGGCCTACTTCTCCGCTCTCTACTCCTACTCTGACATCTACTTCGTCTGGGGTGAGGCGCAGAACGTGCCCAAGGCAGTCGAGCCCGTGAGTTGGTGTACCGGAACGTTCACTGATCCGGCCAGACACTGGGGGTTCTGGAGTTCATTGGTGCCGGGCGGGGCGAAACCTGTGACGAAGGCTCTGCGGTTTGGGAGCTACCGGTGATTGCCCGTCGCCTCGCCGCAACCGCTGCTGCGCTGGCGCTGACGCTGGCTGGCAGCCTGGTCGCCAGCGCCCCGGCAACTGCGGCGGTGTCGGATCGCTGCCGCGGAAACGGCCCTGGCGTCAACCTCTCAGGTTGCGAGATCACCAACCGGAACCTGTTCAACGCCAATCTCAACGGCGCCGACCTGAGCAATGCGACACTGCGCAATGTCGACCTGCAGCAGGCGAGTCTGAACGGCGCGAATCTGACCGGCGCCCGACTGATCGACACGAATCTGCGCAACGCCCGCCTGCAGGATGCGAACCTCACCCGGGCCAGTTTCGAAAGCACGTCCTCGCGACCGGTGTCCTGCGCGCTGGACCGCAATCCGTTCCGGGGGGCGGACTTCCGCCGAGCGCGGATGTCCCGGGTCCGCTATGGCTTCCCGGTGGCCGGCGCCAATTTCGGACAGGCCGACCTTTCCAACTCTGTCCTGCCGTGCATGTTCGGGGTGACCGCGATTCAGGCAGATGTCCGGGCCGCAGCGCTGTCCGAGATCCGCGACTCGGACTTCTCGCGAGCGAACTTCACCGGCGCCACGTTGGTTGGATCCGGGTTCTTTCGTTCAACGCTGAGCGCTGCGAACTTCTCCGGCACGAGCATCAGCGTCAAACCGGAGTACTACGGTCCAGAGGGGCCACAGGACAGGACAAACGGCGTATTCGATCGGGCCTGCCAGTTCGGCTGCGGTAATGCCGATCGTGAGACCGGGCAATTCGACGAACGGAGGTTCCACGCGGTCTATCAGTGCTCGTTCTGCCAGTCCGATCTTTCCGGCGCGACGTTCGACGGCGCAACCTTCACAGGGGCCGTCTTCCGGGACGTGGTGCTGCGCCATGCTCGGGGCGTCGGGATCCGGCTGCGGACCCGGACGGACACCCTGCGGGAGCACGTCACCAACACTCCGGCCAACGTATTCGAGGTGACTGTCCTTCACTATTCCGATTCAGTGTTGGGTCTCGGCCGCCGCGTTGGCGGCGGCCCCGGGGTCAACGTCAGATCGAGCGGCTACACGATCGACAACGGCCTGCTCGTGGGACCGGAAGTCAATCTCACGGGGGTGGACCTTCGTAGCCGCTCCTTCCTGCCGGACACTCTCAAAGGGGCCCGGCTGACGGGTGCGGACTTGCGGGGCGCAACTCTCCGGGGCTCGATTCAGGGCGCGCGGGTCGAGGGTGCGAAGTTGGCTGGCAGCACCCTGTCGGGGATGTCGTCCGGAGGTCTCATCGGTACGCCTGCGAGTCTGCCTGCGGGCTTCAAGGTGACTTCCGGATTCCTGCTGGGACCGGGGGTGAGCTTCCGGGAGGCGAACCTCCGTACGGTCAACTTCGGGGTGGTCAGCCTGCGAGGCGCCGACTTCACTGGCGCCAATCTCAGTGATGCCCTACTGGGTGCCGCGGTGATCGACGGCGCCAAGGTTGTCGGCCTCTCCGGCGGAGCACCTCGCAGTCTCCCGGTCGGCACCATCTTTCGACGCGTCCGATCCTGCTTGGTGGAAAATCGCGTCGTCGGTAGTTGCGCCACCCTGATCGGGCCCGGTATCAGCCTCGCGCGAGCAGATCTTTCGGGCGTCGACTTCAGCGGCGCGCACCTTCTCGGCGCGAATCTCACTGAGGCGAATGTGGTCGCTGCCGACTTCAGTCGGGCAACGATGGACGGGGTGATAAGTGGCCGAATGGTGGGCCCGCCGGCCCGCTTGCCCAATCCCTGGCGGTTCGCAGGCGGCGCGCTACTCGGGCCGTCAGCCGTCGCGCGCGGAGCAAACCTCGAAGGCGCCCAACTAGCCGGCGCCGATCTCACGCGAGCTGATTTGAGCCGTTCCCGACTCACCGGCGCGAACCTGTCCGGCGCCACCTTGGTGCGGACCGACCTGCGGGATACGTCGTTGGTCAACGCTGACCTGCGAGCCGCCAACATGACGTTGGCGACCATCCGCGACGCATTCGCCAGCGGAGCCGATCTGCGCGGGGCCAACGTGGCCGGGGCGGATCTGCGACTGCTGCCGGGGACTGTCTTCCAGGCGATGGAGCCCGATCCAGCCGGGCTGAAGGTGGGCGACCGGGGTGTTCTCGGGACCCCGCGGGCGCTGCCCGAGCGGTACCGCAAAATCGGCCCCTATCTGGTCGGTCCGTTCGCGGATCTTCGCGGAGCGGATTTGCGCGGGCTGGACTTGCGCACCGCCGACCCGCTCGCCTTCCACTCGATGAAGACTGGTCGCAATCTGACCGGGACCATCGTCGTCGACGGTCTGACTCGCACGACGCAGGTGTCGAGCGGCTTCAAGTTCGTCAATCGCACCTTGGCCGGCCCGCAGTTGAACCTTGTCGGTGCTGACCTTTCCGGAGCCGATCTCCGTGGTGTGTCATTCGCGGGGTCGAGGCTGCGTGGTGTCAACTTCCGGCTCTCCGATCTCAGTCGGGCAGACCTGACGGGCGCATCCGGTGGCGGTGCGTTGTTGCAGTCCGAGGCCTTGGGCGGTCAGTTCTCTGAGCAGCCTGTACCTGTGTCCGGAGTGCCACTTCTGCTGCCGAGGGGGTGGACCACAACCAGCACGGTCGGCGGGTCCGCCCTGATCAGTGTGCCGCAGGGACCGCGGGCGACCAAGGCAACCTTGTCGCCGGCGAGCAGAGGGATAACCGCCCGGCTGACTCTGAACTGCAATGTGGTCACACCGGCATCGCCAAAGCCGGGGCAGCAGGTGCTGTGCGCCCCCGGGGAGGGCGGCGCCCCGGTCACGGAGGTCGTCTTCACCGCAACCCCGGTTACCGGGCCCGTTGTCAGGACCCGTTGCCCGATGACGAGTCCGAACGGCTCAGCAAGCACGGTTCGGGTGTCATCCTGCACGATCGGTGTGCTGAAGCCGGGAGTGTCCTACCGGGTCTCGGCCACGGCTGTGAACGCGGTGGGGGAAAGCCCCACGACAGTCTTGGCTTCGTCAGTAGTCGCCGGCGACTAGCGCAGGGGGGAGGGAGCCCACGCCGACGACCCTGCGCTCAGCGCACTCGCACCCAGCCCACTTGCACCCGCGGGCGACCCCGGCTGGGCACTACTCACAAGGATCGCGAGCAGGATCAGCAGCCCCACTGCGACCACTCCCGCGATCATCCCGGCGAGCAGGCAACCGCTGGGACCCTTTCGCCGCTTCTGGGGCGCGAACAGGGCCGCGAACTCGGCGCTCTGCAGCCACTGTTCGGCATCAGCCTCGCGACTGGTCATCGGTCGTGGTGGGACCGGGGCCTGCTGGGAGGCGCCGGGGAAGGCCGGGATCCAGTCGCTGCCGTTCCAGGTCCACTGCCCGTCAGGTGACATCGCTCCCGGCCGCAAGTCGCTCATTCGAGTTCCCTTCCACGCGTGCGTTCAGCCTACCGACGTAGGGAGGCGACCCGGCTGCCTGTCAGAATTGCAGCCAACGAGGTGGCTCATCTAGCCGAACTGGGATTGCGGCGCGGATCGGTCAGGACCGGCAGGGTGGGGAGGGGTAAACAGACATGTCGACAGATCCTCGGGTGACTGCGGCGGTTCGGGCGATGGCCGCCATGGTCGAGAACTCCCCGATCTTCACCGCAACGGTTGATGATCCGGCCGGTCTGCCCAGTCAGGGCCGGTCGGACGCCTTGCACTCGACCCTGGTCGTCATCAAGTATGCCCATGCGACCAACGACGATTCGCTCTGGACGCTGGTCGGCAGGATTCTTGAGGCCCTGTACCCACAGTTCTACGAGGACAAGTCCATCGCCGATATCGACGGGTACACGCTGGAGGTGATGGGGCAGGTGATGACCTACCAGAGTCACTGGCGGCAGTTCAGCTGGATGGACGTCCGGGTCCCTCGAGCGCTCGCGCAGCTTGCCCTGATCTGGCACGCTGCCCTTGCGCTGGACCCGCGTCACGATGCATTTCTGGACAACACCTCAGCCGACCTGATCGCGGACCGCACCTGGTTGTACACCTTCCTGCGCTGACGAGCGCCGGGCGTAGGCTGCGCCAATGGCCAGATATTTCGAGGTGCACCCGGATGATCCACAGCCCCGCGCCATAGCTCAGGCAGCACAGTTGATCCGCGACGGTGGGCTGGTCGCGTACCCCACCGACTCCGGCTACGCCCTCGGTTGCGAACTGGGCAATGCCGCCGGAGTTCAGCGAATCAAGGATCTGCGTCAGTTGGATGACAAGCACCATTTCACGCTGGTCTGCCACGACCTGGCCCAACTTAGCCAATTTGTGCAGCTGAGGAATCCGGTCTTCCGGGCTGTGAAAGCAGCAACGCCGGGAAGCTATACGTTCATCCTGCCGGCGACCCGGGAGGTGCCCCGACGGCTGATGCACCCGAAGAAGCGCACGGTCGGTGCGCGGATACCGGACAATGCGGTGGCGCAGGCGCTGGTGGCAGAACTGGCGGAGCCGCTGATGTCCAGCACCTTGTTGCTGCCGGGCGAGGAGGAGCCGATGTCGCGAGGGTGGGAAGTGCAGGAGCGGCTCGGCAGCCGCGTCGACGCCGTGATCGATGCGGGCGACTGTCTGGGGGAGCCGACCACGGTGGTGGACCTCACCGGAACTGACGCAGTGATCAGGAGGCTCGGCGCCGGAGATCCCAGCCCGTTCGAGTAGCCGCCGCGGCGCCATGCTAGTTGGGCCGCGGTGGGCGCCGGTTGGCAGGCCGGTGCGGGAGGATCTCGGCCATCGGTGGCCGACGCGGACCCGTCCACGGAGCCGGGACGGCATCGATGTCGGCGGCAAGCGCGTAGGCAATCTGTTCGTAGTTCGCCCGCCAGCCGCGGAAGTCCGAATAGGCAACCTCTGGTCGGACCTCGATCGGATAGCCGACCGCGGCCAGCATCTCGCAGACGGAGACGAACTCCTCGCAGCTGATCTGGGACGGGGTACTCGGACTTGGGTCAGCATCGAAAGGTATCCGTTCGATGTCTGCCAGATCGCGCAGGCAGTCGATCCCTTGCCGGAGAAGTACTCGCATGCTGCCCTGTGGCAGGTCGGGGTTCAGCGCCAGACGCATCGCTGCGGCATCCATCACACACAGCAGGGACACCAACCACGAGCGCAGCGGACGGGTGGATCGCATGTGGATCAGCACCGGGAAGTTGGTATGGCTCTCGCCGACATGTGCCGCCCATTCTTCCCACGCGGGCCAAAGATCATCGAGCCGGGCCGTGTTGGCCACCATGGCATGGCGAGCGAGCAGTTCCGGCGCCCAGCTCGGGTCACCCGACCTCGCGTGCAGCAGGGTCACCTCGCTCTCACGTCGCTGGTAGGCGGCGTACATAGTCGGCAGGTACCCGATCAACAGCCCGATAACGATGGGTCCGGTCGCTGCTGCGATGAAGTCGAGTGCTGTCAGGGTGTTGCGTTCATTGCTGGCGAACCCGAGCGTGAACAGACTCGACCCCGCCTCCCGCATGGCAGATCCGAGGGTCAGGTCGCTGCGAGAGAAGAGCATCAGGGTGTAGCTCAGGAAGAACATCAGCAGCCACATGATCAGCGACGACAGAATGCAGATGGGGGAGGCCCAGAGCAGGATGCGATCGCGCCCCCGATAGCTGCCTGCGCGTCGAGCCACCAGCCGAAAGCCACCGAGCACCAGCCGGTTCTTCCAGGTGGTGATCCCCGAGCTGCCGCGAGGTACTACCAGCGTTCGCAGAACCGAGGACGCCGTGGCCAACCACAGCAGCACGCCCCCGATTCCGAGGGCGATCCTCAATCTGGGCTGCCTGACGGGTAGGGCGATTGGCGGCGAATGTTCCGACCCCGATGGTCCGCCAGCGAGACCGTGTTCGCACGCACTGTTGGATGATGCCGCAATTGCCCGGACCGTGTCCCCCGTTCCCGGGTGTTCGGATCCCTCGCGAAGGATCGGTGGGACTACGGTGAAGGATGGCCAAAATGGACGAGAAGACCCCGGGCAGTTCCCGGAAACTGCTGATCGCCGTGATCATCGCGATCTGCGCGTTCATCGGCTTCAAGGTGCCGCTGCACTGGGGGCTGATCCCGGCGGTGATCGGTGGTTTCTCGGTTGCGGTCCTGTGGTGGTCGATCAGCCGTGCCTTCGCCGGCCAGGAGTGACCGTCTCCGCAGCTATTCGCCCCCCGAGGTGATCGATGCCAACGTGCACCGGCCAACCAGGGAGGTTTCGGTCTAGGCTCCAGCTGGGACGAAGGGGGTCGGGATGACGAGACTGGGTGGCCTTCTACCGCCGTCGCTTGTTGGCTATCGGCGGGCCTGGCTGCTGCCGGACATCATCGCTGGCGCGACGTTGGCGGCGGTGGCGATACCGGAGGTGATGGGGTACACGGGAATTGCCCAGACGCCGATCGTCACCGGTCTCTACACCCTGATCCTGCCGACCGCGTTGTTCGCTTTGATCGGATCCTCTCGGCTGTTGGTGGTTGGAGCGGATTCCGCGACGGCCGCCATTCTCGCCGCCGGATTGACTGGCGCGGCAATCACCGGCGTGCTGCCGAAATCGCCGAATTGGGTGGCCTACGCCAGCATCATCGCGCTCCTCACCGGTGGAATGCTGGTCATCGCACGGGTGTTTCGGCTCGGCTTCTTCGGCGATTTCCTGAGTTCGTCGGTGCTGGTCGGATTTCTGACCGGTATCGGTGTTCACGTGATGACTGGCGAGATACCGGCCATGTTGGGGATCCCGAAGGAAGGCGCGAACTGGCTAGCGCAACAGTGGTACACGATCACCCATCTCGCCGACGCCAAGCCGCTCACGGTCGCTTTCGCTGCCGGGACGATTGCGATCATCGTCATCTGTCGCAAGTTTGCCCGGAGAGTGCCCGGTGCAATCCTGGCGGTGGGGGGCTCGATCGCCGTGTCGGTGGCGATCGATGCCAAGGGTCGCGGGGTGGCCGTCGTTGGCGACGTCACCGGTGGCTTTCCGCCAGTCGGTGTACCCCAGGGGTTCGACACCAGTGATGCCGCTGTCTGCCTGGGCATCGCCTTCTCCTGTTTTGTCCTGGTCATCGCCCAGTCTGCGGCCACGTCTCGTAGCTTCGCTATGAAGCACGGACAGAAGGTCGACCTGAATCGCGACATCCTCGGGTTGGCCGCTGCCGAGTTCGGCGCAGGCCTGTCAGGCACATTTGTCGTCAACGGCAGCCCCACCAAGACCGAGATCTTGGACGAGTCCAAGGGGCGCACTCAGGTTGCCAACCTGACGATGGCCTTCATCGCGCTGCTGGTGACCCTGTTTCTTACGGCCCTGCTCGCAAACATGCCGGAGGCGGTGCTGGGGGCGATCGTCTTCTTGATCGGCCTCGGCCTGGTGGACTACCTCGGGTTGCGACACATCCTCCGACTGCGCCGCAGTGAAGGCGTCATCGCCCTGATCACCGCGGTGGTCGTCTGTGTGGTCGGAGTGGAGCAGGGCATAGTGCTGGCGGTGGTGATGTCGATCATCTGGCTGATCCGTCGGCAATACCGGCCCGAGGCCTTCATCCTGAAGTCTGGACTGGACGTTGTGAAGGACTACGTCGTCGCTACCGGTGGGCAGGAGACGCTGCCAGGTCTGATCGTGTTCCGCTACGACGCGGATCTGTTCTTCGCCAACGCCTCCCGGTTCGTCGACGATGTCGAGGGGGTGTTTGACACAGCCCCGACACCGGTTCGACTGTTCGTGCTGGATTGTTCGGTCATCTCAGATGTGGACTATTCGGCCAGTCTCGCGCTGCTGGGGCTGGTGGGCTTCGTGCACGCCCGCGGTGCCCGGTTCGGCCTGGTCGGTGCCGACCCGGCGCTGGTTGCCAACTTGAATGAACTGGACCTCACCGGGCAATTCAGTGAGAGCCTTGTGTTCAACGACTTCACGGCTCTGATGGCGGCGTACGAGCAGTTCCAGGCAGAGGACGCGTAGGGAAGTTGATGCACGACTTTGGTCAGGGGGCTTGCCCCGGCGCCGGTGATGGCATGTACTGGGGGCCTCCTTGTCGTATCCGAGCGGTGCAACCTACCCACGTCGGGGATTCCTACGAAACTGATCTGGGGTGCGAGTGCGATGCACGTTCTTCGCAAGACAGCGGTAGTCGGTGTTGCGCCGCTGGTGTTCGCAGTTGCGGCCGCCTCGGCCAGTGCGACGCCTGCCGCCGAGTCGGTAGGTTCCGCCACAGGTCCACGTCCAGCCTCCGCGGGTAC
This sequence comes from uncultured Actinomycetes bacterium, assembly GCA_964547485.1. Classification (GTDB taxonomy): domain Bacteria; phylum Actinomycetota; class Actinomycetes; order S36-B12; family UBA10799; genus JACJWR01. Next base: position 13,451 of record CAZJNU010000026.1, on the reverse strand, counting down.
GACCAGCACAGTGGTGGCAGCGGGACCAGTGCACTCCAAGATCGTCGGGGGTCGGGTTGCCGACCGTCGAACCACTGGGTTTTTCGTCGAGTTGGAATTGGCGTTGGTGGTCGGTGGTCAGGCGGAATTGGACAGCTGTGGGGCCAGCCTGATCAGTGACCGCTGGGCCGTCACGGCCGCTCACTGTCTCCGCCCTGAGGCTGGTTCCACTGTCAACCTGGCGAGGAGTTCGGCCTGGCTCAATCCACCATCGTCGGGAGTGGGTCCGCGACTGCGGATCGACAAGGTGATCGTGCACCCGGGGTGGAGTCCAGACACGGGTCTGAACGACGTCGCGCTGCTCCGACTAAACCCGCCGAAACCGCTGCGGGGGGCGGTCCCGATGATGACGAACGCGCTGCTGCCAAGGAAGAGTGAAGTCGTGTCCGTCTACGGCATGGGTGCCACTGCCGAGGGCGGGAACAGTTCCGCTGTGCTGCGACAGGCAATCGTGCGCGACCTCAGCGGCCCTGGTCGGTCCGTTCTCTGCGGGTCCTACGACAGGTCGGAATTCGATGGCGCGACTGAGATCTGCGCGGGGCTTCCGGGCGGGCGGGTCGACTCCTGCCAGGGAGACTCCGGTGGGCCGCTGATTCGGTGGCTCGGGGGTCGCCCCGCGCTGGTCGGGGTGGTATCCGAAGGAAATGGCTGCGCCAGGCCCGGCTACCCCGGGATCTACACCCGGGTCTCGAGCTATGTGCAGTGGATCCGGGCGAAGATACTGGCCGCCAAGTAGAAGGAACGGCGGCCAGGTGGCCGTTGCGGAGATCGGCGTCAGGCCCCGCGGGCGGGTGTCGCGCCGGGCTCGACCGATCGGCCGTGGAATCCGGTCATCGCCGCGGATATCCCCAATTGGTCGAGCAGGAAGTCGCTGATGGACGTCGGCATCAGTTGATACAGGTACGCGGCGGCGGCGATCGACGGCATGATCAATCGGCGCCGGTCCTGCTCGACGGCGAGAATGATCGCGGCCACGGCAGCGTCCGGCTCGACCGTCGGAAGTAGCCAAGGGAACCGCGTGGAAGCCCCGGCGAACATGCCGGTGTTCACGAAGAACGGGGTGACCAGGGTCGACTGCACGCCTGGAGAGGTTTGCCGCAACTCTTGCCTCAACGCCTCGTGGAAGCCGACCGCGGCATGTTTGCTGGCGGTGTAGGCGACCCCCCTCGCGAGCGGCACCAGTCCGGCCGCAGACGCCAAGGTGACAAAGTGGCCGCCGTTGCGCGCCAACATTCCCGGCAGGAAGGCCTGGGTGGTCCAGAACAGCGCCATCGCATTGACGCCCATCACCCGTTCGATTACGGTCGGGTCCTCATCGACTAGCAAGTTCCGGCCTGTGACGCCGGCATTGTTGACCAGAATGTCGATTGGCCCGGTGTTCGCCGCCGCCGCCGCGACTGCTTGCCTGTCGCTGACGTCCACGGCCGCGACGCGTAACGATCCGGGTAGGCCGTCGGCTGCCGCGGTCAGGTCCGCCAAGGCGGTCTGATCCAGGTCCCAACCGACGACGTCGCCGCCGGCCGCGAGGGCGGCCAACGTCAGGCCCTTGCCCATACCCTGGCCGGCGCCGGTGATGAGTGATGTGGAACTACCCCAGTCGGTCATCAGCCCTAACCCTTCGGTTGCGGTCCGCGGCGACTCTCGGGCGGTGTGCCGCGTTCTCGTTTGGTCTCTGCCAGCCTAGTGGCGACCGTCGACCGATGGCAGCGTCCGCGAGCACCGGCAGCCGCCCGGGGCGGCGGCCCCATTCGGCGGCGGCAGGCCATGCTCAGTTGACCGGGCACGGTCCGCTGGCGTAGGCCGCGAGATCGCCTCCGATGTCCATCGCAGACCCGTTTGCGCGGTCCGCGGCGGTGACCGGCAGATGGACCACACTGGAGGGGTCGCCCTCGAGCATCGCCTGGATGCAGTATTCGCTGCCGCCGGCGCTCGACCTGGCAGTCACTCTAGTGCCGGCCGATGGGGTGTAGCCGTAGGGCTTCAACGCCGCCGTGGAGAGCCCCGCGTACGTTCCTCTGGAGGCCTGGTACGCGTTGGCCGCCACCGAGGCGGGCACGAGTTCCCGGACGACGGTCATCTGCTCGGTGACCTGGTTGACGATGCCGACACCCATCGAGACGGCCAGCACGATACCGATCCCGGAGGCGACCAGGTTGAGAAGGCCCAGCACCAGCCCGGCAGTGGCGAAGCCGGTCGAATTCCCCTCGGCGCGGGCCCGCTTGCGGCCCATCACACCGGTGATGATCGCGATGATCGCCAGCACCACGGGGACGCACAGGAACGACAGCAGCCCGCAGATGAAGGAGACCATCGGCAGGCTCGATTTGGTGGTCGGGGTCGGCAGCGGCGGATAGCCGGATCCACTCGAGTAGCGACCGGGCTGGTTGCCGAACCCGCCGGGCTGGCCGGGTACCTGCCCCGGATACCGGCCAGGACGGGTGGGCGGTCCGCTGGCGGGAGCGAAGCGGGGATCTGGCTCGCCTGCGGGTGGTCCATAGGGCGTGGTCATAGCCATCCTCCTGGTGGTCGCGGTGGTGTCATCGGTGCACGGGTCCCGGCAGGATGAAGTCGTAGCGTCGCCGGAACGCCTTCCTCACGCCCCGATCAATCCGACGGACGCGGAGGAAGAGTTCCAAGGTGGCGGCATCCTGTGTGTAGTACTCCGCGACCTGCGCCTCGGTGATGAGGTAGTCACTGGGCGAGCCGAGTTTCTGCTGGACCTGCTGGGCAGGGCCTGCCAGCCAGGCGTTGGCAGTAGCGAGGGCCACCGGGAGTCGATCGGCCGCGCCTTCCTTGTGGAAGTTGCCCAGGATGTCTATGGCGAGCAGCCGAGGGTTGAAGTAGTCGTCCATGTAGGCGGACGCGGTGCCCTTGCGTCGGTAGTAACTGCGGATGCCGGGCGGTACGGCGGCCAGCAGGATCTCCTGGTCGAAGGCGTGGCCGTCGCGCCTGCGGATGAACGGCGTGCCAACGTCGATCAGCCGCGGAGGCGTGCCGTCGGGGGGAAACGTCCAGTTCGACAACTGTGCGTCGATCGAGATTTGGTCGGCGGGGGAGGCGGCGTTGGCGACAAAGGCCTTCAGCGCCTGGTTGAGTACCTGCGACACTGCCGCCGACAGGGACTCATCCGAGGAGCCGTGCAGCAGTCGATTGCCCAGCGTGTCGGCGGGCATTAGCGGCTGCAGAAGGTAGACGCATGGCCGTCTGCCGGACACGGCGACCGTCACGGCCGACGTGGAAACTGTCGCGATTCCCAGCTCTGACAACCGGCCGAGGTACTCCGTGAGCAGGTTTCGGTAGCTCGTGGCCGACGCCCGGTCCGCAAAACCGGACATCCGCTTCAACACCAACCCGCGCAGGGCGGGTGTCTGCTCAAGGGTCAGTGCCGCGGAGATTTCGCCATAGGCGAGGACATTCGCGCCAGAGGCCTCTGGCCGGGCTGGGTCCAGGCGCTGCTCGAAGTCCTCCAGCACGTCTTGCGCCACTGCCGGATCGATTGCGTCGGTCACAGCCCGGCTGCTTTCTGGCAGGCGCGATCGAGGGCCGCGAGTGCTTCCTGTGTTTCTTCGACAGACAGCAGCAGCCCCGGTTTGAGCTGAAGGTAGCGACGATCGAAGCCCGCGAACATGGCCCACACCCCCTCGTCGAACAGCAACCGGGTCATCACCATTCCGCCGGCCTCGTTGTTGAATCCGACACCGATACACAGACCTGTTTGGCGGATGTCGGTCAGCCACTCCGGGTAACTCGTCTGGAGCTTCGCCAGCCCCTCACGCCAAAGGTCGATCAGCTGAGCCACGTGGTCCCGGGTTGGCTGGGCCTGGGTCAGCGTGAGCACAGTGCTGGCCACCACACACCCGAGTTCGGCGCCGCCGAAGGTCGACACGTGCCCCCAGCCATCGTCTTCCAGCCAGCTCCCAGCCTTCTCCGAGAGCAGGGTCGCGGCAATCGGGTAGATCCCGCCGGAGAGCCCCTTACCGGTCACCAGGATGTCCGGCACCACATCGAACCGGTCCACGCCCCACAGGGCCCCGGTTCGACCCAAGCCGGTCTGCACCTCGTCGGCGATGAACATGGTCCCGTTGAGGTCGCACAGGCGTCTCACCTCAGCCAGGTATCCGGGATCAGGTGGCAGGAAGCCGACCGTGGCCGGCACGGTCTCCAGAATCACGGCGGCAATGTCCTGGCTGGCGAGCGCCTCAGCCATCGCCTGCACGTCGTTGAACGGGACTCGCTGGAACTCCCCGGGTGTTCCGCCGGAACCGAACGAGGTGGCGGCCGTCTCGTCGCCCGCCGCCAGCGCGAGCCCGGTGTGGCCGTGGTAGGCGTCCTTTGCGGAGACGACTCGTCCCCGACCCGTGGCCCGGCGCGCGCTCTTGATGGCCAGGTCGACGGCTTCGCCGCCGCCACTGGCGAAGACCGCGTAGCGCATGCCTCTGGTCCGGGTCACCAACTCCTCGGCGAGGAGGGCGCGTTCCCCGCTGGGGAAGTGGTGGTTGCCGATGTCCAGCGAGGTGAGCGCCTCGGTCAGCGCCGCGAGGACTTTGGGATTGCGGTGACCGAGGTTGTAGACGCCGCCGTTGAGGTGCAGGTCCAACAGTTCCTTGCCGTCGAGGTCCCAGATGCGGTAGCCCTGTCGGCGGCCAATCATCAGGTCGACGCCTGCGGCCTGCAGGAACCTCACCCGGTCTGGACAGGTATACCGTTCCGCAAGGGCGAGCAGTGCGGCCTTGTCGCGGCCGTCGAGACTTCGATCCACCCGAGATTCCTCCCATCACCCCTGGCGAACGTAGCAGTCGGTGCCACTGCGACTCCGCGTGTGCGCTCAATGCGCTATATCCACCTTCAGCGCACAGGCCGACGCGCGACGACCGGCTACTCTGAGGGCAATCAAGGAGGCGCGACCATGCGCAAACGAATCATTGCGTCAGATCCAGGTGACACTGCACCCGCGGAGGACCGATCGGCTGCACCCCCGACGGATGAGTGGCTGGACCTCGATGCGTTGGCTGACGTCGAGATTTCCTCCGAGGACCCCGAGTATCCCGTTGAAGGAGCGTTGCTGCCCGGTCGTGGTTCGGGTCCCGGTTCCGGTTGGCGCGCGGCGGGGCCTGGCACGCAGACAATCCGGTTGAGCTTCGCCGAGCCCATCCGGCTGCGGCGCATCTGGCTCGATTTCGTCGAGCCGAACCGCGAGCGAACGCAGCAGTTCCTGCTGCAATGGTCGACGGACGGTGGCCTGACTTTTCAGGACGTCGTGCGTCAGCAATGGAACTTCAGTCCAGACGGCGGTCCGCGCGAGACTGAGGATCTTCGTGTCGATCTCGCGGGCGTGAGCACCCTTGAACTTGAAATCGTGCCGGACATCAGCGGTGGCGCGGCGGTTGCTTCCTTGGCATACCTGCGACTCGCCTGACTGGTTCCCCGCGCCCTGGTACCCCGCGTCGAGTCAACGATGTGGTCGCCTTCCGACCGCGGGTGGTGGTAGGGATAGAGCATGGCTGAGGACGGCAACGAGCAAGCGGGCAACGGGGCGGGCGACCAGGCAGGCGATTCTGACAAGGGACTCGTCTCACCGGACTACCTGGAGCGAAAGTCCAATCGAAACTCCTGGTGGATCGTGGGGATCTTCACCGCCGTCATCGTGCTGATGTTCCTATTCATGGGGATCTCAATCGCAATGGGGTAGCCACCATGAGGTAGCCCGAGGTCGGGGCTGTTCGACTCGGGCAACCTGGCAGATCCCGCTTCACCCGACCGGATTGGCTAACGTCGCTGGGTGTGAAGACCTTCGCACGAGTCATCTTCGGGTTGACCGCCCTCTGCTCAATCGTTGGCATGGTCATGGCAACCGTCCAAGCGGCCGATTCAACTGCAGCCGCTACGGCCGCCCTCGGTGACGGACTCAGGCCGGAGGTATTCGATTCGGCTTGGTCCCGGGTCCTCAACGTTTTCAGCTACTTCACCATCCAGTCGAACATTCTGGTGACGGTGATCAGCATCATTCTGCTGATCAACCCGTACCGGACCTCCGACGTATTCCGGGTCTTCCGACTGATGGGGTTGGGGGCCATCATCATCACCGGCCTCGTCTATAACTTGGTGTTGCTGCCGCTGCTGCCCCCGCACGGTTTCTCGCTGGTGTTCAACGTCCTGCTACACATGGCCACCCCGCTGCTGGCTGTCGTCGGATGGCTGGTGTGGGGGCCCCGGATTCCCTACCGCCAGAAGTACATGTGGCTGGCTCTGCTGTTCGGTGTCTGGTGGATTGGGATGGCGCTGATCAGGGGAGCCATCATCAAGTGGTACAACTACCCCTTCCTCGACGTCGACAAGCTGGGCTACGGCCGAGTGACAATCAACATCCTCGTGATCGTCGCTTTCTTCATTGGGATCGCGTTGGGAATCATGGGGCTGGACAAGGTTCTGCCGGACCGATCACACGTCGAGGACGAGGGCGAGGACGAGGTCGGCGGTACGGCGTCGGCGGCCGGCAGTTGACGTCGCTGCCAGGGCCGTTCCGAGGGCGGCCGACGCCAGCCGTCGAACCCACACTGTGGGCATCTGACGGAGGGCCTGGGCGGGGCGGTGTACCTACGGACCTTCGTGCACTCCACCCCTGAGGTCGGGAGCCGCCGAGGTCGGCTCAGGTGCGTCTCGCAGGCAGATCATCGAGCCAGAGTTTGGCCAGCATGTGCCAATGAGTCGGATGGGCGGCGATACCGACCTCCAACTCGGACGCGATCCGGGCCGTGATCTCGGCCACCGCCGCGGTGTAGCCGGGCTGGCTCGCGCAGTCCTCCCCGGTGGGCGCGTCCGCTGGCAGGGCTATCTGGGGGGCGATGTGGACGACCGATGTTGGTCCGTCGTACCAGAGCGTGGCCGTCACCAGTGGCGCCCCGGTGCGGAGCGCCAGCTTGGCCGGTCCAGGAGGGAACTTCGCGGTGTGGCCGAAGAACGTCACGGGCACACCGTAGGAGCTCATATCGCGGTCCGAGATCAGTGCCACCACCCGATTTTGCTCGCGCAGCTCGGTCGCCAACGTGTCCAGCACCCCCGGCGTGCCGTGCGGGTACACGCGGATGCCTAATGCCGCACGGTAGGCCAGGAATCTGTCAAAGAGTCGCGTCGGCTTCAGCCGCTCGGCCACCGACGACAGGGGTCGACCGGTCGCGGCCGCCCAGGCCCCGGTGTGGTCATAGTTGCCCATGTGGGTGGTGGCGATGACGAGGCCTCGGCCCTGTGCGAGCAACTCGTCGACCAGCTCCACGTTCTCGCAGCGGAAAGTGTCCACTGTTCGCTGCCGGGTCCAGTCGGGCATCCGGAAAGCGTCGCACCAGTAGCGCAGGTAGTTGCGCATCGACTCCTTCGACAAGGCGGCCAGCTGGGCCGCGTCCGCATCGGGGCATACCCGAGCCAGGTTCTTCTCCAGCTGGATGATCGACGGACCCCGCTTGGCCCAGGTGCGGTCAGCGAACGTTTCGAACAGCCGATACGCCCGGCGTTCGGGCAGCTTTCGCACGGCGCTCCACGCTGCGGCGTAGCCAAGGTAGGTGGCCATCTCAGTCGCGTCTTGACGTTTCGCTGCGGCGGCGCCGAGCAGGCCGCGGCGTTTCGGGCGGGCCCGGGTCTCTGCCTGCGTTGAACTTGCTGCAGGGGGATCTGACACCGTGGAATCAACGGGCAGACCGACCGGGATCGCGCCCGGCATACCGACTTGGGTGGGAACAGTTATTGCAGCATCTTGGAAAGCCATTACCGTCGCAACGCCGGGGGAGGGACCCTGGGCGTCACTGGCGTCTCACGACCACGGGGACCGCGATAGGCACTTCCTCACGGCTCATGCTGAGTGTCTCACCTTCGCAGTTGGCAACACAACGAGGGAACCGGGTCTGGCATCGGCCGCTCTGAGATTAGTTTGCGGCCCAGTCGTGCGGCCCCACGTAGTTCATCTTGATCCGATAAGTCGTGCCGTCAGGATGGCTGTCGCCGCTGAACTTGGCCAACGTTGTCACCGATTGGCCTGGAGGGACGTTGACTACGGTCACATGCGACCAGTCCTCCTCCGGCGCCTGGTCGGAGAAGACCACATCGAAGCGGTAACTGAGCGTCTCCTCGGAGTGGTTGGTGACGGTCACGGGGACGTAGGTCGAGCCGCCTTCGACCTTCGACGTCCCGAACGTGATGTCCTCCGCGTAGCGGGCCGCATTCGGGTCGCCGGCGACGAGTTCATCGATCTGGATGTTGTCTGCGGCCAGACCTGGTGCAGTCGCGGAGGCACTGGCCGTCGACCCGGCGGTGGGCCCTCCACTACTGCCCGACGATGACGACGAGGTGGTGGAGCAGGCAACCAGCGAGGTTGCCGCAAGCCCGATGATGAGAACCATTCGCGCCTTCGTATTCATCAGCCTGGCACCCCTTTCGCCGCCCTCCTTCAGCGCCGTGCAACTAATGCGCGGAGTGCGGTGTTCGTACGGATTCCTACTACCAGTCTAGTCAGCGCGGCCACATCTGGGCCAGTGTCGATACTCCAAGGCGTTGAGAGTCGGGGCTATGTCATCTGTGCACTCCCCGATCGGCGAGAGCGGTCCCAGCATCGGCGAGTCGCGGCGTGTCGCCTTCACAAGGTGGATCGTGGAGTGTGTGGGGGACGTCCCGGTGTTGAAATCGGCAAGCGCCGCCCGCCACGAGCAGGTAAGAATGGCGTCGGCGGCAGGAATCCGAGGGCGGTGACTAAGACGTGACAGCTGGATCGACGCGTGACGCCGACGCCGGTCCATCTGGCTGGCAGGGCGGGGTCAAAGTTGGCCCTGCTGAAATACCAGCGACTGGTGTCCCCATCGCTCCCCGCGCCACCGCCAGTGGGAGCCACGGCCCGCCGAGATCGTTGGTGTCACCACCGCCGCAGAGCAGCCCGCGGATGGATCTGGTGGTGTGGCCGACTGGGCAGCGCCCCGGTCATCACGCCCGTCATCGTCCCCGAGGCCGCGGTCAGCCCGGACCCGAAGCTGCACCCCGGGTGCGCCGGCGGGTGTGGCTGACCGCCACGTTGACCGGTGCGCTGGGGTTGTCAACCGCGGCGGCCCTCTTCGTGGCAGTCCCAGCAATGCTGGCAACGACGGGGACGTCGTCTAGCCCGGTGGCGGCCAGCGTCGCCAGTAGTGAGCCGACGGGTGCACCCGGGCCGCAGCCAAGCCCAACATCGATGCCACGGGGTGGCTGGGTCCAGCATCGGGCCAGGGTGGAAGCGCCCGCGCTGGCGGGCGGCGCGCTGTCCCCGACGTCCATGGCCCAGCGTTCGGCAGCCCCGGGCGTACCGACGATCGAGACCGAGGCCGCCGTGTCGGCGCCGATCATCGCGCAGTCCGAACTGCTCGCGTTGGTGCGCGCGAACTTCCCTGCCGACGAGGTCAGCAATGCGATGGCAGTCGCGGAGTGCGAATCCAGCCAACAGTCGATCCGCGGTCCCGTGAACAGTGACGGCACCTCAGACTGGGGGATCTTCCAACTGAACGACGGCGGAACCCTACAGGGAGCGCTCGCCGCGATCGGCGTCCCGGCGGAGTCAACCGCGGCGGCGCAGGTCGCCGCGATGGACCCGGAGACCAACGTGTTGGCCGCCGCTCACATCTTCGCCGACCGCGGTTGGGGAGCCTGGACCTGCGGCTTCAAGCAGGGGATTGTGGCCGCAATCGGATCGACCACTCCGGGTCCACTGGATGGCGCCTACACGATCGGCGGAATCGATCCGACGCCCCTGGCTCCGCCCGACTGGTCGGGTTCGACACCAGCAGACCCACCGGCCGCCACTCCTGCTCCACCTGCCACCACAGTTCCGGCGAATCCACCTGTGGGTAAGCCTAAGAAGCCCCGTCCGGCTCAGCCGAGCCCGCCGCCTGGGCCGACACCAGCCCCTGCGCCGGCTGTCCCTCTGCCGAGCCCAGCGAGTCAGTCGCCGAGCCCATCATCGTCGACGCCGACCACGGCGGTTCCGACGTCCGACGCCGCTCCGTAAGCCCGGCGGTTGGGTCGCCGGCCGCTGGGCCACCGGGGGGCCTTCGCAGTCTCGGGCAGACTCTGCAGGTGTCCGACGTCGCAGCTATGTCTAGCCGACGGTTGACAAGTATGTACTGAGTAGTACACACTACACACATGGAGGGTTTCGGGGACTACGTACGACACCGTCGGGAGTCACTGCATGGTGGCGACAGGTCAATGTCGGTGCGCGCGGTGGCCGGCCGAATCGGAGTGGAGCCGTCGTACTTGAGCAAGGTCGAACGGGGACAGACGCCGCCTCCGTCAGAGGCCAAGATTGTCGCTCTCGCCACCGATTTGGGAGAGGATCCCGACGTGCTGCTCGCATTGGCGGGCAGGGTCTCCAGCGACCTCCAAGCGGTGATTCTGCGACGGCCCGCGCTGTTCGCGGAACTGATCCGGCAGCTGAAGGACCTGCCTGATCATGCGGTACTCAGGGTGGTTCGCGAGGTTCGCGACGGGAATTGGTGAAGGGGTGTTCGACAATGATTGAGTTGCGTGAGAACGAGTTGGTGTTTGGGTTTCCGGAGGTCCACGAGCGGGCGGTGTTCCGGATTGACTTCCAGCGCACGTTGCGCGTTCCTGATGACGGTCACGAGTACCCGCTACCCGCCGGTCTTGGGTCGTTCCCGTTGGAGCATGTCGACGACTTTCCGCGGTCGGTTCCGGCAGCTTGGCTGTCGAGGGGCGGCGTGATGCTGCCGATGCACCAGGCGGAGGCGCTGTGGCTCAACTTCGACACCGGTCGCTACCCGTTTGCAGTCAAGGTCGCGGCCGGGAAGATCAACGCGGTGACGGGGGAACTGTGGTCCACCTCGTTGGTGAGCGGCCCTTCACCTTCGGGACGGGCTGCACGGCGAGGGACGACGCGCGCCATGCAGGATTACCTGGTCCTCCCCGAGCAACCCTGGTTGGACGGCTTCAACGTCGGCGAGGGGCGAATTCGTCAGTTCGTGGCGATGCCGCTTGGCGACGGCTACAGCGCGGAGGAGCAGGTCACCGGCCGAGCCGAATACGGCGGCCTGCAGATCCTGGCGTACCCGATGAAGGCCGCTGCCTATGCCAACCTGACAGCCGAGCCAGTTCCATATGGCGAGCCGGTCTTCGATGGTGCGCCCGAGATGATGGTCGGCTGTGCCGCCCCACCCGATATGGGCCTCGGCTTGGGCGGTTTGATGCACCAGGAGATAGCCGCTGACGAGTACGGCGTCGACGTGTGGGATCTGGACCACCCGGCTCGCTGTTTCGTGCACTTGGCCGACGCCGGTAGTTGGCAGTCCATCACCGGCGCCGAGCCGCCGACCGCGGCACCGACCCCCGGACACTACCGGGCCGCCGGAATCCCCTGGTTCGACTACCGGATGGCCGGACCGCACGTTCCCGGGTCACCGACACTGGCGGCGTTGGCTTCGGTGGCCGAACTGGTCGAGGCCGAGCGCGGTGAACTCGCGGACAACGATTCGATACCCGTGGACCGGGTCGTACGGGTCCAGTCACGCGAACGCGGTGCGACGGTGCGGGAATTCGAGTAGTGGGTCGCTAGTCTGTTGCTTCCGCTGCACGGATCCCACTTCACCGCTGGAAGGTTGCCTGTGCCCGACAACGACCTCATCATCACCGCTGACGCCATCATCACGATGAATGACGCGCAGCCGCGCGCCGAGGCGGTTGCCGTTGCGAATGGGCGGATAGTGGCAGTCGGTTCCCTGGCGGACTGCCGCCGGATTTTGCCGGCTGCCGATATCAGCGAACTCGACGGATCGGTGCTGATGCCTGGATTCGTGGAGCCTCACAGCCACCCGTTGCTGTCGGGCATGTCGACCGAGGCCCCGGCCTACAACATCGCACCATGGCTGGTGCCGTCTTGGGAAGGTGTGCTCGAGGTCGCTGACCGGGCGGTCCACGAAGTCCCGGAGGGCAACAGCATCGTGTTGTTCGGATTGGACCAACTTCTTCACGGATGCCCCTTTCCGACGGCGCTGGAGATGGATCAAATCTTCGGCGACCGAGTCGCGACGATCATCGCGCTGAGCCAGCACAAGGCCGCCGTGACGACGGTTGCGCTGCGGGAACTGGGCTGGGCGGATCAGCCGCCCGAAAATCCGGTGGGAGGTACATTCGGCCGACTTCCCGACGGTCGGCTGGACGGCACGGCCGATGAAGTGCCGGCCGTTCTCGCCCTTATCAAACCCGCACTGGCCAGACTCGGCGGTCAGCCGCTTGGCCAGGCTGCTAGTTACCTGGCCGGGATGTCGCGGGTTGGCATCACGACGGTGGGTGACATGGCCTACGACGACACCATGCAGGCACCCTACGAGTCCCTCTGCTCGCTGCCGCAGCTGCCAATGCGGGTCAGTGTCTACCACTCCACGAGCGATCCTGGGTGTGCCAAGCCGCTGGTGACCTCGGTTGCGCCCGAGCTGCTGGCCAAAGGTGGTCTGAAGTTCTGGGCTGACGGAAGCGCCTGGCTGGGAACGATCGCGACGTCTTTTCCGTACTTGGATAGCGATGCGGTCCGCCGGGCCGGGATCACCGATCTGCAGCCGGGCAGTCGGGCCTTCAACTACGACCGGGCCGAACTCGACGCGATGCTGGACAAGCATGCGAGTGAAGGCTGGCAGATGGCGTGTCATGCGAACGGGGACCTAACGGTCGACCTCGTGCTGGACGCGTATGAGGCCGCGTTGACCAAGCATGATTTGATCGGGACAGACCATCGGTGGCGGCTGGAACATGTCGGAGCCGCTCGCGCCGACCAACTGGCCCGGATGTCGCGGCTCGGCGTGGTGCCCACCTTCGGGGTGTTTCAGCTCATGCAGTGGGGGGACCTGCTCGACGGCCAGCTCTACGAGAGTCGTTTCGGCGCACGATGGTCTCCCACCGGCGATGCCGCCGGCACAGATCTGGATGCGGTCCACCAGTCGTACCACAACGACGGCAACATCTCGCCGAGCAATCCGTTGGCCAGCGTTCAGGCCGCGGTGACGCGCCGGTCGAACGCGGTGGCAGCCGATGGCCGCTATCGGTTTGCCGCCGGGAACCTACACGGACCCGAGCAACAGGTGTCGATGCACATTGCGTTGAAGGCCATCACCGTCAACGCCGCCTACATTCTGCGCCGGGACCACGAGGTGGGTTCAATCAGCGTCGGCAAGTTCGCCGACTTCGTGGAGCTTTCGGCAGACCCCTACGCGGTCAGTCCGGCCACCGTCTGCGAGGACGTGGCGATACTTGGTACCTGGCTGGCGGGTCGCCGCACCGACCCAGACGCCTTCGTGATGGCTGCGCGCGAGGTGTCCTCGAAGCCTTAGCCCTGATCCATGTGCGCCGTGAGGCGCTGACAACTCGAATGGAGGTGGGAGACCTTCGTCGCTGTT
>CAZJNU010000025.1:0-32348 GCA_964547485.1 uncultured Actinomycetes bacterium | reverse complement strand
CGGCCGCGAGTTCCGGGGAGGTCAAGACGCCACACGGCGGGCCACCGATGGCAGGTAGTGGCCCCACCGGCCTCGTCTTGTCGGGTGCCAACTTCGCGGTGCTGTTGCTCGGCGTACTAGGTGTGCTGCTCGGCTCTCGGGAGTATTCCTCGGGTCTGATCAGCACAACTCTGTCGGCCGTGCCCGCCCGGTTGCCGGTGCTCTGGTCCAAGGTGGCGGTGCTGATCGCGGTGGGACTTCCGGCGCTGCTGATCTCAGTGTCGCTTGCCTTTGGTGCGGGCACCACCATCCTGGCCAACGCAGGAGTGGAGAGCGCGCAGTGGGGCGATTCAGGAACAACCCGGGCGGTCATCGGTACTGCCCTCTACCTGCTGGGAATCGGGGTTATCGGCATCGCCCTGGGGGTTCTGCTGCGCAGTATCGCTGGCGGACTAGCGGTACTACTCGGTGGCGTTCTGATCGTGCCGACGCTGGCAGGAATCCTGCTGCCCGACAGTTGGGACTCGGTCTTGAAGTACCTTCCATCGAACGCTGGCGCGGCCTTCACAGCAACTTCGACCACTGACGGATCGCTCAGCCCCGCAATGGGGGCGGCAGTTTTCGCAGCCTGGATCGCAGCGGCCCTGATCGGCGCCGCGAGCACCCTCCGGAGCCGGGACGCGTGACCTGAGTGAACTGAACCGAAGCTGCGGCACCCGAGGTGGCAAGTCACCGCGGATACCGGTGCGTCGTGGCCAGCATTCTGGTTGCATGACTGTCGTGGATCCGGCTGCCTTCCCCTCTCGATTCCGAATGGCCCTCAGCCAAATCGGACGGGGCAGTATCGAGCCGCAATGGCCGTCGGCCAGTTGGCTCTCCGTGGTGCGGCGGGCGATCGTTCTCACTGCCGTGTTCGCGGCCGGTCTGCTCGCCGGTGATCTTTCGACCGCCATCTTCGCCGCCTTCGGAGCGCTACAGATGGGCCTGTTGGAGGCTGCCCTCACCCGTACTGCACTCGCGCGACTGCTGATCGTCAACATCGTCGCCTTGACCCTGACCGTGTACATCGCCGCTTCGTTGGGCGGAACCTGGTGGACGGTGCCGCTGCTGGGTTTCATAGCCCTGGTGCAAGGGTCGAACGTGGCATCCGGCCTGCTCCCGATGTCGACCAGCCTTGGGGCCCTGATCATTTGCGTCATCTTCGCCGGCCTGCCAGACGCCGCCGCGGTTGCACCGACGGCAGCCGCCTGGTTTGCGGCTGGTGCGTCCCTGCAGAGCGCCGTTTGGTTGCTGACGGCAACCGCGGAGCGGGCGCGGACCGTGCGTCGCATCCTGGCCAATAACATCCGGTCCGTGCAGCGCCTCCTGCGCGGTGGCGCGGTGAACGGCTGGCAGAGCCACACAGCATCTCTGAATTCGCAAGCGACCTCGAGAGTCCTCACCGGCAGCGGATTACCGGAGAACGTGCGCGCGGCGGCCGAGGAGGTGGTCATCGCGACGTCCGCACTTCATCGCAGCGTTGTCGCCTGGCGGGTGCTGAAGGATCCTGGCTGGGCGGATCGACTGCGCATCGACGAGGCACTGCACCGGCTCGTGCAGGTGCTGGACGAGTCCTTGGGTCGACGCCGCAAAGTGGACTTCGACCAACCGCAGTTCGCGTCTCGTACCTGGGCCTGCGACGCCGCCCTGGAGGAGTCCCTGGGGCAGTTACAGCAGGCAGTGTCAGACCTGCTGGCGGGGACAGTTCCAGCCGACCGTCGGGCGGTCGAGACCTCGCAGACACCGGCCGGACAGTCGCTGCTCGCGGCCCTTCGGGTGACAGTCCGGGCCGTCCGACCCAGCAACAAGTTGTTCCGGCACGGGGTACGGTTGGCGCTCGCCGTGATGATCGCCCAAACCCTGGCCCTTCAACTCGAGGTCGGCCACTCCTTCTGGATACCGCTGACGGTCATCTTCGTGGTCAAACCAGACTGGTCGTTCACCCTCGTGCGGTCGACCAGCCGCTTCGTCGGCAACCTGGGCGCGGTCATCCTGATCCCGCTGGTGCTGGCGGCGGCCGGAGGTGCTGATTGGGCCGTGATCGCGACGCTCCTGGCGATCAGTCTCATCGCCTTCCGATACTTCACCGGGAACTACACCGCCGCCTCATTCGGGATCGCCGGAACCATCCTCATCCTCGACCAAGTCCTCTCCCCCAGCGATTCTCTGTACCGATGGCGGATCGTGGCGACCCTGATCGGAACCGCCATCGGTCTACTCGTCGCCATCGCGGTACCCAGTTGGTCGAGCAAGGGCATCGCCGAGGAAATCGCGACGTTGGCCGCCGGGCTGGACAGCTGGTCAAGGACAGTGTTTGCCGGCCTGCTGCAGCCCGCCCGGGTAGCCGCGACCGAGTTGCGGAATCAAGGTGGCGAGTTGCGATCGCAGTTGCTCGACCTCGTACCCAGAGCGGCGGCCACCCTGGCCGAGCCGTGGCCGAGGCGAGATCCGAGGCTGGTCTCGGCGGCGGTCGAGGCCGCCCAGCGAATGCACCTCATCTTGACCGCCCTCGCCTTCCACTCGACCCAGCTCCACGCCCACGCGAGGCCAGGACTGGCCTGTGGTTCCGCCGCCGACCACGTGGTGGTCGCACTGGACCACTCCTCTGCGGCCCTGGGCTGCCCGAGGGAATCGCCTTGGCTGCCGCCTGCGGTCGCGCCGGGGGAGCCCGCCTCGGTCTCGCGGGGGGTCGTGGAGAACTCAATGACGGCGGAAGACATCGCCGTCCTCGCCCAGACCACGCATGTGGCTCAGGCGGCCGACGACTTTCTCGCTGCGGTCGGCGATCTCAACCTGGCGAACAGCATCAAAGAGGACAGCAGCGGCCGCTAGCTCTGCCGATGATGCGCCCTCGCCGCGTAGTTCAGCCAACCCCGGTCCAGCTGGGCTACCACCGAATCTCCACGAGGATCTGGTCGCCGAGGTCGGTCACCTCCAGCTGCAGGTCGCCACCAAATTCACGATCACAGTCCAGTGGGGAGTCTGCGACCAGGGTGATGCAGGACTCATCGTCGCCGCCGATGGTGACGCGAAGCTCCGAAGTCGCGGGCAGTTGACCAATCACCCGGGTGAAGATTCCCTCCAGCCCCTGCCTACCCGACTCCGTCACATCTACGACGGGGCCGATCTGCGTTACTGAAATGAGAACTCCCGCCGCACGCGACGTGTCCACTGCGCCGATGAGTACGTCCCCCAACCGACCCAGGGATGGATCGACCGCTATACAGGCCCGCAGGTAGGTCTCCTCTCGGCGGGCCTGATGACGGACCTCGGTAGAGCCAGGATCAACGGAACCCGCCGCAATCTGCTGAAGCAGATCCAGCGCCGACTGGAGCACATTGGCCGATCGGAGAGTGGTCAGCAACCTGCGGTGCTCCGAGCTGATCCGACTGTCGGCGTCCCGCCCTTGACGCACCCGAAGTGCGTCGATCTCACCGGCAAGCCTGTGCAGGAACCACCAGATCAAGACGCAACCGATGATGATGATGACGCTCGTCAGGAAGCTGGACAATCCCGACTCCGCGCACCCGGGTCCAGCCTCGTAAGCCGCCCACAGCAGATAGCCGGACACAATGAGGAATCCGCTGATCGCGAGGGTCGGAAATAGCAGCCTGGGTGAGAACCAGATAACGAAGGCAACGAGTACCGGTCCGCTATTGGGAACCCAGAACTCCGGTCCGACGGACGCGCAGTCGTCCAGCGCAACGGCGGGGAGATAGGTCACCAGCGGCACGGCCAGCGCGGCGACCAGGGCGAGCAGATTCGGCACCGGATAGCGCCGTCGGGCCGCGGTGATCACCGCGGCCGACACGGCGGCGGCCACCGCAACGGCTAGCAGAGTCGGCCAGCCGGCAACGCCCCGATAGTAGAAGACCGCCTCGGCCGCATATAGGAGGTACAGCCATAGTGCGACCTGGCTGGCCATTGCTCGCACGACGGCAGACAGCCACGTCGAGGTCTCACGCTGCAACGATTGCTTGTCATCGCACTGGGCAGGCTCCGAGGTCCAGCCAACAACGACCCGAACCCCGCCCGAGGGTCGATTCGAGACCTCGGCCGTGAGCCCAGCTCGAGTCGCCCGTTCCGCGATCCCTGTGAACCTTGATGGTCTGGTTCCCACGTGAAAGTGGTTCTGCCCATTGTCAAGGATTTCAGCGGACCCGGACGTCGGCGACCCGTCGACCTTCACCACCACGGCTCGGCTACGCGCGTGTTTGGCGACGTTCAACAGTGCTTCACTGATGCACTCGCGCACAGCTATCATCCGCTGCACGTCCCCCGGTCCGATCCATTCCTGCGCCGCCGAAAGCTCGAGCTCCAGTTGGAGATTCAGCGCAGCCGCTCGATTCGTGACGAATTCGACCAATACCTGCGGAAACCGTTCGGCCCTGCCGCCTTCGCGGCTTGGAGCCGCGCCTTGCTCAGCGAGCCGCTCGGTATTGATCCGGTTAAGCGCCAGCAGATCGTTGTGCGACCTGCGCCGCAGTGAGGGAAACTCCTCGCGATTCACGCCGCGCGCCACCGCGCCCAGCGTGTTGACGGCCGTATCGTGCAGCAGGCACGCAACCCGGTACGCCTCACCCTCGTCACGCTTAGCCCGGGCAGCGGAGAGTCGGACTTCTTCGGTGACCAGCCGTTGCCGACCGTAGCGCCTTGCCGCGACGACTATGGCTGCCGCTGCACTGGCGAGTGCCATGCCGACCGCCAGCACGTCGAAGCACTGAATCGCCAACGCCGGGAGTTCCGCCCATCCCACCCGGACACCCATGAGTACCAGCCCTGCCGCTGCCAGCCCGGGGATCAAGAGCCTCGCCGAGCGCAGACTCAAGCCAAGCGCGATCGTCGCGGCCGCCACGTGCAGCCAGCGGGTGGCAACGTCGAAGATGCCATCCGAGGGAACGCTCGCCGGAATGGCGAGCAGAGCCGTCGCCACTGCAACCCCGACCAGCAGCGCTATCGGGGCGCGCTGCGCAACCAAACACCAGTACCAGCAGAGGCACAACCCACCCCACGCGACCAGGGTGAAGAGCGGCCAGCGAAGCTGCGGCGTGCCCATCGTCTCGATCAACGTGACCGTGAGTCCCACGATCAACAGTCCGATCCATAACCGCCCGGCGCGGACGACAACTGCTTTCGCATCCGACCGCGGTATACCCCGGTCTCGCTCGGGAGACGAACCCTCCGACGCGGCCTGTATGCGGGAATCTGAGCCAGTTCCCCCGCCAATAGTGTGCCCAACCACGAGCCGCCCCCCCCGTCCCCACCGACCATGACGATGGCCCGAGTGTCCGTACCGCTTGGCCGCACGCAGGCGGCCACAATCGAAAGTTGCCCCTCACGGCCGGAGCGAAGGTCGCCACCCCGAGCATAGCGATCTGTGATCGGGACATCGGAATCGAGAGCGAAGCTGCCGGAAGGCGGTGAGCCGACGGGTTCGGCGACGTGCCCGAGCGAACCAGTAGGCCGATAGAGTGAATTGGTTACCGACGAGTATCCAGGTGCCCGGATCCGGGTATGACACGCCTATGAACCCGCTGCAGCACAACGGAATGCGTCGTGAAGTGGTGGTGGATCTCAGCAGCGATCCACGCGCGGAGCAGCGGACCGCAGTCTCCTCCCGCGAGCGCACCGCAGGGACCATCGCGGTGGTAGATGACCACTCCTTGGTTCGAAGCGGACTGATCTCGCTGCTCTCGCGCGAGCGCCCCCAGCTTCAGGTCGTCTACTCCGGCGCCGAGTTGAGCGCCGTCCTCACGCTGGAACCGCGACCCGACCTGATCCTGCTGGATTTGGACCTTGGTGACGGCCGGGTGGATCCGGATTCAGCCGCCCAACTCGTCCGCCGCGGCAGCGTCGTCCTGGTTGTCAGCGCGATGACCGGTCAGGCTGGCGTCGGGGCCATGACTGCAGCAGGCGTGGCCGGTTTCGTCGCAAAGTCGGAGCCGCAGTCCGTTGTGCTCGAGGCCATCGACTCGGTGCTCAGGGGTGAGACTTGGACGTCGCCGGAATTGGCCGCCAACTTGCTTCAGTGCGAATCGTTCGCCGTCCCGTTGACCCAGCAGGAACGCCGGGTGTTGACGTTGTACGCCCGGGGCCTGAGAATCGCGGCAGTCGCTCATGCCCTCCATCTCTCCCCGCACACGGTCAAGACCTACCTCAAGAGGATCCGCGCGAAATACGCCGCAGCCGACCGGAACGTCTGTACCGCCACGGATCTCTACCGGGAAGCGGTGCGGGACGGCCTACTCACACCACCGGCGTGACACGTCGGCGGTGACGCCAACTCCGACCTGGCCACAGCCCATGTCTTGGCTCGCTCCTGACGACTGCACGGCGCCGCGCTGGGCCCGCGCTGCAGACTCTGCTCTCCGGCACACCCCCGTGGCGCCGGCGAGCAAGGTCATACCGCGCGGCCCCAGCGCCGGTCGGCGACCATGGCACGGGCTACCAATAACTGCCCGCGCTGCAGACGATAGGCGGGGCCGAGCCCCGACGTCTGTCCCCCGCCGGGGGACAAAATCAACACTCCAGCGGTCGGTTCACTTACTCGAAAGCCACAGTCCCGCCTGGACTCCGGCCGACAAGACAGCGACCACAATGATCGCCCAGGCCGACCACTGCACCGAGGAATTGCTGACGCCAGATCTGCGATCGAGTCGAATGACCAAGTAGGCGCAAACTCCGGCAACCACGGCGAGCACCGCCCAGACTGCCGACAAGGCGACAGCCAATGCGGCGCACAGCAGCAGCAGAATTGGCGCCATCCGACCCTGCACGTCACCGGTGGCGTCCGGGTCCGGGGAATTGTCCTGCACTGGGTTGAGTTCCATGATCGCCCTTCCGCCGACTCGCCCACCGAGCCGTCCACCCCCAGCGTGCCACTGGGACACTTGATTGTCCGCAGGGCAAGCCGACGGTCCCAACCCCTCTGCCCGCACGGCATCCGTCAGGGGCATTCAGTTGGTAGTTTGAGAAGCCTCCACAGCCGTCCGGGGGCAACAGGTGAACACCGAGCGAGAATCCGAGGATCCGCAGCCCATCCTGGTTCCTATCCGCGACGACTCCGGCAACGACTTGGGCAACTGCATCATCACGTTGCCGGACCCTGAGCAGCACCGGGCCGTCGCGGAGTTGGTGGCGAGCGAACGGCACTACCGACTGCTCAGCGAGAACGCTTCGGATGTCGTCTGTCAGCTGGATATGGACAACGTGATGCGGTGGGTTTCATCGTCAGTGGAGTCGGTCCTGGGATGGCAACCGAAAGACCTGTTGGGGACGAGTCCGCTTGAGATCGTCCACCCAGACGACCGCGCTGCGGTGACCGAGCGGAGGGTGGAGCTGTCAACGGGCACCGCCGCCGGCGCGCTGGAACTCCGGGTCCGACGGGCGGACGGTGACTTCCGCTGGATGTCGGTCCACACCCGACCGACCATCAATGCGGCCGGGGTCGTCGACGGCGCCGTCCTGGGTCTCCGCGACGTCCATGAAACTGTCCTGGCCCGCAACGCGTTGGCAGAGAGCGAGCATCACTATCGACTGCTCTCCGCCAATGCCACCGATGCAGTGTTCTTGACGGATCTGACCGGTGTGGTCACCTGGGTGTCGCCAGCGATCAGGCAGGTCCTGGGCTACGACCCGGCAGATCTGGTCGGGTCTGACCGTAACTCCTGGGTGCACCCGGACGACCTGCCACAGGTGGACGCGGTTGTCGCCCGATTGATTGAGGGCGAAGTGGGGGTGGCGTTCGAGGTGCGAGGGCGGACGTCTGCCGGCGAGTACCGCTGGATGTCCGGGGTCGCCAGCATCGCTTTCGACCTCGACGGCGACGTGATCGGCCTGATCGCCGCAATGCGGGACATCACCGAGCAGGTGGCCGCGCGAGAGCAGGCAGCTCGCAACGAAAGGATGTTTCACCTGGCGATGGACGGCGCACCGCAGGGGATGGCAGTTGTCGCGCTGGACGGAACCTTCCTCCAGGTCAACCCCGCGCTGTGCGCGATGCTCGGCCGGGACGAGCAGTGGCTGCTCGGGCACTCGATCCAGGACGTGATGCATCCCGACGATTTGGATGAGGATCGCTCAGGCCGCGATGAACTCCTCCGGGGCGCCTCGAGCGCCAGGATTCGGGAGTGTCGGTGGCGAAAGTCGGACAACACCGAACTCTGGGTGCTGCAGTCGACAGGGCTGTTGCGCGACGAGCAGGAACTCTCACTGTTCTACGTTTCGCACGTCCAGGACAACACCGCCGCCCACCGGGCGAAGATGGAACTGAGCTACCGCGCCAGCCACGACCCGCTCACCGGCCTGATCAACCGCGACCAGCTCCGCGCCCGGCTCGCCGAGGTCGTCAACCACCCGCCCCGGCGCGGCGGCGCGGCCGGCCTGCTGTTCTGCGACCTCGACTTCTTCAAAGGCGTCAACGACACCTACGGGCACGCGGCTGGCGACCTGGTGCTTCGGACGACTGCCGAGCGAATCACTGCCACCGTGCGTGCGTGCGATATCGTCGCACGCCTCGGCGGCGACGAATTCGTCGTGGTGCTGTCGGAAGTGTACGACCGTTTCGCGGCAGCGACAGTGGCCGAGAAGATCCGCGAGGCTGTCAGCCAGCCGATGTCCATCGAGACCGACCTCGTGCATGTGACCATCAGCATCGGTATCGCCTGCGCCGGCCCCGAAACCTCCCCAGACACCCTCCTGGCTCAGGCGGATGCCGCGCTCTACCGTGCCAAGCACTCCGGCCGCGATCAAACCTCGACCTACACCGGTGACACATGACCCCGGCCAGACTCATGTCACCTGTGGACTCCATGAACACGGTTTGGTCCGATCCGGCACGGCGTGTCGCGGCGTGTCGCGCAGCGTTCAAGCATCGTGGAGTGTCCAGGTGACATAGTCAGCGCCAACTCACCGAGTTGGCGCCGGACGGCAGCAACTCACCGCTAGCCGAAGGGTGTTCTTGACATGAGACTGCGAGATTCGGCGGCGACTGCGGGGTTGTGTGTAGGTGCAGCCGCACTTCTCGCCCTTGCGGGCCTGACCCCCGCCGCCGCGGCTCCCGCACCCGCCCCACCGGTCGACGGTGCTTCACCCCGAGGCGAAATCCGCCCGGCCTGCAGGCCCCCGACGCCGGTAGCTGGCGCCCGACTGGTCGGGATCAGCAATACCGGCGGGGTGCGGATGTGGACGTATACGGTGCCCACCCAGACACCGCTACAGGTCGTTTCGTACTACCTCAAGGCCGTTCCGCCGCAGGGCTACGGGATCCAGGGTTGGGGCGTCGGCGGCAACACCTCGAGCAGCGGTGGCGGGCTGAACGCCTACAGCCGCGCCTGCAACTACCTTGGCGTCAGCGCCAGCGCCCCCCGGGGTCACGTGACGAATCTGCGAGTCTGCACCGGTCCGACCTCGGCGGTGTTGCAGAAGTGCTCGAACGGGCGCAACCCTTAGTCCTGAGGAGGCAGGTCCCCGGTGCCTCATGACGAGGGAGGGCCCCGAGCTGGACCCGCGGACCGGCAGTGCACCGAGGTGAGCGCAAGGTTGCCATGACGCGCAGGAACTGGGGTTTGGAGCCTCGCACTGTGGCCGGTTAGGCTGCCCGGACTGATCTTGGCTCAGACCAGCGAGGCGGGGCCAACCGGAAGGTTCGAAGATGACCGCGAGACGACTCGGAATCCTCACCAGTTCGGGGATTGTGGCCGCCGCCACCATCGTGGCCGGGCTGGCCACCCCTGGCGCCGCCGCAGTGCCCACCAGGGCCGGGACAGCGGGGACGCCGGCCGCAGTTCACGCGGCAGCCGGCAGCCGGCAGCCCCACCGGGCTTCACCGACCGTCGGGGCAACCGGAGAACTGTCGCTGGCACAGGGTGTGTACAAGTCGAGGGTCGGAAATACCCGGTTCACTCCGGGCGCCGGGCGAGTGGCTAGCAACGCCACAACGGTGTGGGAAGCGGGATCCACCCGCGCGAACGCCAAGGGCAGCTTCCAGTACCGAATCGTCGAACGCGGCCGAGCAACTGGCTACTGGGTGCTGGGGACCGCTGTTTCCGGGCGTTCAGCGTGGGGCCTGTACCCGCAGTACGCGACCTGTGCCATCTACGACGGCGACCCACAGGCGGGCGGCGAGAAGGTCGGCGGTGATGTCCAGCCGTACGCCTGCGACATCGGCAAGCTCAACTACGGATACCAGTGGCTCTACCTCCCCACCTTCACGGTGCACACGGTGGTCTGGTCCACCGTCCGGGGAGTGATCAGTCCTACCGGGGCCATCTCACTGGACAAGGGTTACCTGGGATCTACCAACAAGAAGTTTGAACTGAACGGCAAGACAGTGCGAGCCGGACAGCCCGCAGATGCAATCGCCTCGGGTCGAACATCGAAGTGGTCGGCATTCCTACGCAGCGGCGAGGGCGGACTGCACTCGGCTCGGGGCGACTTCTCCTACCGGATCGTCGAGAACGGCAAGCCCACCCCGTTCTGGATCAAGGGCTCCGCTGTGAACCACCGCGGCGCATCCTTCAGCCACACGAGTACCTGCTCGATCTTCCTCGGTGACCCGACCACGACGGGTGTCAAGGCTGGCTTCAATCCCTACGTGTGCTACATGGCCGGCGTCAACCTGTCCGGACGTGGGGACTGGCAAGTCACTTTCACTGTCCGCGCCCGGACCGCGATTGTGATCGACGATGTGCTCCGGGCGAAGGACCTACTCGCACAAGGTTGCACCGCAGACTCGACGGACTGCTCCTACGTGCCCAGTTCGGTCGTACCAGTCACCTACCCAGGCGTGAAGGTCGGCGTGGGCGACAACAACTACGGGGACACCCCCAACACCTACAGATACGCCTGGTCCTACACCCGAAGTGCGACCACGAGTGGCGGCGTGACGGTGAAGGGTTCATACGACTGGGGGGTCGCCAGCGGATCGATCAGTACGTTCGTCAATCACAGCGTCACTGACACCGACACCACAACGCAGACCGACAACCTCCGACTCAATCCCCATGAGGCCGGCTGGCTGGTGCTCGCGCCTGCGTACGAGCGGATCACCGGAGACTGGGTGGTGAAGGTGGACGGCAGGCTGTATCGGCTACGGAACATCACCTTTGATCTGCCCGACCCCAACGGCTATGGCATCCTCTCCCAACACACCGAACCGCTGCCCCCGGCTTCGCCCTGATCCCCGACTTCGCTCTCCCTCGGCTCGCTGAGCTCCACTCGTTTCCCGACCTCCCCCGGTTCTGGAAGGCCCTGTGGCCCTCGTCACATTGGCCGAGAACGGGTTTCTACCGGCGAGTAGCGGGAAGGACGTGTTCACGAAGCGTTGCAACCAAGCAACGCTGAGCTGATAAAGGGAATGATCGAAGTGAACAAGTCCACTCGACTCACCGCCAGCACCCTGCTAGGAGGGGCCCTGCTGTTGACGGGCTCCGCGGTTGCGATGGCAGCCCCTCCGGCCCCCAATCTGGTCGCGGCCCCGGTTGTCACCAGTCAGCAAGTCGCTTCCGCCAACTACAAGGTCCAGAGCACCGGCACGGTGAGTGTGCTCGGCTACACCGTGAACATCAAGGGTGGCGCGATCAACGGCAACTCCGGCCAGATCGACATGAAGTACAGCATCTTCAACCTCACCGGCTATCTCACCAACACCACTGTCACCCCGAACAAAATCACCACCGATGTAAGCGTCTACATACCTATGAAGGGCACCTACAAGGGATCGGGTTCGCTGACCGGAACCGGCAACGGCAGCTACAGCGGCACTGTCATCGCCAACGGCCAGACGATCCAGATCTCCGGCCTGACGCTCACACCCGCCTAACCTCGACGTTCTCAATCTCCCGCTCTAGGTTGGTGAGTGCGGCATCGATGAGTCCGCGGGCTCCGGGCGGTCCGTGGTCGTCGTCCTCAGCACCCTGCTGGAAGATGACGGAGGCGAGGGCGAGGGTCTGTTCGTTCAGATCCCACAATCGGTCCGCCGCCGCGGCGAGTGGTCGATCGTCGCGCATAAGCTGCCCGTCCGCCTGCAGGTTCGAGATGGCACGCAGGAAGCGGCTCTCGTAGAACACGGACTGTTCGGGACTGTACCCAGGATCCTGGAAACGACTCCGTAACCGTCCGACGGTTGCCAGCAGGGCGCTGCGGGCAGCTTCGACGTGACGGGTCGGCTGCGCCCGTACCCGAAGCACGAGGGCCGAAACGGCAATCGCGATCAGAGCCCCGCAGGCGACGTCGATCGCGCGCAGCCCGGCCCACTTCAGGTACTCCCCATCCGGGGCCCCGGAGATGAGCACCACCGCCGCCGCCACCGCCACCGACATCACCAGGTAGTTGCGGGCCATCCACGCGAATCCGGCGATGATCAGCCCGAGCGCGACGATCACCACGACGCCGCGAGGTAGCAGCAAACTGAGCAGCAGAGCCCCGACTGCGCCGATCCAGGTACCCAACGCGTACTGCACTGCCTTGGACACCGTCGCGACAGCATTTGTCTGCAGCACCGAGAAGATCGTCAACAGGATCCAGTAAAAGTTGGGCGCCGAGGTGCTGAGCATGACGAAGGTCGCGACACCCAGCGCCGCTGCCCGCTGAACGCCATATCGGAAGCCTGCGGAGTCAACGTGCAGGACGGACGAGACAAGGGCCCGCGTCAGGGAGCCCGAGCTGAAGACGGCAGCCCTGGGAGGCACCTTCCCCTCAAGCACGCCCGCGCCAAACTCGAGCGCAGCCTGCCACCGGTTCCAGGCATAGGAGCCTTGCGACGGGGCTGCACCCTTGCCGGCCTGTCGAATTTTGGCGCAAGCGTCGTCGACCGGTGGTGTCACTGTCCGTCCGACAATCTGTCCACGAGGCAGGAGCGCCGCCGAGATGGCCGCTTGGGCCTCAATGCCGGCCCCGTAGGCATCGGTGTCCTTCTCCGACTCCAACCAACTCCGCGCGATCATCGCCAGGATCGCCGCCTGTCCGACCGTGATCAAGGCGCGCGGGGCACTGTCGAGGCGGAGCACGCCCAGCATGGAACCCTGCTGTCGGGTGGTGGCGGCAGGCCCCCAGGCCTTCGCCACGAGCCCCCGCGTCGGTCCGCGCGGATCCCGGCCGGAGAAGACCACCAGCACGATGAGGGCCGCGACCAAGCCAGCGAGAGTCGCCAGCATGACTCGGCCGGCCGCGGCGCCGCCGGTAAAGGCCTGGCCTTTGGCAAGGATGAGCAGGAAGCCGATGATCGGGAAGTTCCCGATCATGCTGCCGACCAGCGGAATCGATGTCCAAACGGTACCGACGAAGACCAACACCACGATGCCCGCAACTGCAACCCAGGGATGCTCACCTGCGACTACCGCGAGGCCAGAGGTCAACGTCATCAGCAGGCCGACCGCGACGACGAGTCGCAGCGACATGAAGAACGGCCCCATCACCGCAACCAGCCCCAGGAACATCCCGGCGATGCACGACACCGGTACCGTCTTGCCGCCATCGACGAGGTCCAGCAACTGACCCAGACCGGCGGCGATCAGCAGACCGAACAGGACTCCAATGCTGCTGTGCCAACTGATGGGAACACCCGGCCGGCTCTTCATGGCCGCTCGCAAGCGTGCGATCGCGGGGTGCTCCACGCGCCGCAGTATGCCAGCCGTTGATACAACGGGACCTGAATCATCAAGGGGCCGGCGTTCGGGTAGTAGGAGGAGGACGCCCGCCAGAGGGACTACTTGGCCGTCGAGCAGCGGGTCGTCAAGTACAAACGTCGGATTCGTCATCCCGGCAGTACGGGCCAACGAGTCTCAGAATGCCCAGCACGACCACCGGTCCCATCGCCAACGTCCCGATCACAATGGCTGCGGTGAGACCGGGGTCGTACCACGACATCTCGATCAGACCGCCGACCATTGTCACGTAGAGGAAGCTGTAGATGAGCAGCGGAACGGCGTCGGTGCGGCGGTCGCCAGGCCGATCGCCACCAGGAAAGATCAGCAAGTAGACCGTCACGATGGTCATCGGCACCAGCGTCCACCCGACGAAGTTCATGACCGGGATGCCATCACCGCCTTGCCACGAGTCCAGATTCGGCAGGTACGGCCCACCGTCGACCCACCACCACCAGGCGTCGGTTCCCAACACTTCCCGCCACACGCCTGAGACGGCCAGGGGGTCCGCCATCAGATCGAATCCCGCCGCGATGAATCCCGTCGCCAGACCGACCAGCACCGCCCTGGCCACTCGGTATCCGACGGTCCACGGTTCCCGAGTGCGCCGACCCGCCAGCCAGCTGATCAGGCTGAATCCGCAGTAGACGATGGTGCCCCAGGTCAGCACAACCAGCAGAGGCACGCCCAGAAGTCGCGGCCCCAGGGCGCCGGTGTAGTGGTAGCGGCCGAAGATGAGGCCGAAGTTGTCCCCCAACGCCTCAGCCACGAAGGCGAGGACAGCGGTCAACACGAAGAACGTGACGGTCCGGACGGCACCGCGGACCATGGCGCTGTGCCACACACAGACGGCGAACAGTCCGCCGGTGCCGAAGCCGGCCAACCGCATCTGCAGACCGGCGTTCTCCGTGGCTAGCGTGATTGCCAGCACCGCCAACACGATCACGTAGAAGAGGCCGATCACAATCAACATCGCGATACTGGCCCGCCGGGACACCGGTCCTAATTTCTTCGGGTGCAACTCAGATGCGTGAGTGCCCACTGTCGACATGGCGTCACCGTCCTCGTCGTCTCTGCCCACTTTAGCCAGCAGCGCGACCTGTCAGTCGTTGAGTACCTGCCGGTAGAGCGGCTTCATCGCCAACCCGGTGCCATCGCTGTAGATCTCTTTGACCTCGGTCATGTCGTACAACCCGTGCGGGCTCAGTTCCCGCCCAGTGCCGCTCATCTTGTACCCGCCCCAAATCCCCTCGGGGTTCTGCTGGTAGTTGTCGTTGATCCAGATTGTGCCTGCGCGCACCCGCCGGGCAACCCGCAATCCGCGGGCATGATCGGTCGTCCAGATGGCGGCGGTGAGCCCGAATTCCGTGTTATTGGCAAGTGCCACCGCCTCGTCATCAGTCTCGAACTGCAGCACTGCCAGCACTGGGCCGAAGACTTCGTCCTGCGCGAGTTCGTGAGTCGGCGGCACGTCGTCGACGATGGTGGGCTCGACGAAGTAGCCCTCCGAATATGCCTCACCCGCAGGAACGCCACCGCCAATCCGGATGCTGAGTCCGTCGGCACGCGCCCGATCCAGGAATCCCAAGATCCGTTCCTGCTGCGATTTGGCCACCACCGGGCCGAACGAAGTGGCCGAGTCCTGCGGACTACCCAACCGCAACCCGGCCAGGATCTTCTCCACTTTCGTCAACAACTCGTCGTGGATGCTGCGATGCACGATCAGCCGCGACACCGACCCACATGCCTGCCCGGAATTGAGGAACATCCCAAAGGTCAGCCCGTTCGCCGCCGCGGCCAAATCCGCATCATCGAACACCAGGCACGGATTCTTGCCTCCAAGTTCCAGGCTGGTGCGCTTCAAGGTGTCGCTGGCCGACTTCTGCACCATCACCCCGACCCCGGTGGAACCGGTGAACGAGATCTTGTCTACGCCGGGGTCGGCCGTCAGCGCGGCTCCGATCTCGGGATTGGCGCCGGGCACGAAGTTGGCGACGCCGGCGGGTGCACCCGCCGCCGCCAGGATGCGGATCAACTCCTGAGTGCAGGCGTTGGTATAGGGCGACGGTTTGACAACGACAGTGCAGCCAACCGCCAACGCCGGGGCCAGTTTCCGGGCGGCCTGTTTGAACGGGAAGTTCCACGGGACGATGATGCCGACCACACCGACCGGCTCCCGAAGCATGTCGATCATAGATCCGTCCGGAAGTTGGATAGCCGAGCCGTAAGCCTTCCCGACATAGCCGGCATAGAACTCGAAGACATCTGCGGCAGCGGCGATGTGCGGCCGCGACAGTCGGATCGGCATGCCGATTTCCAGGCACATCATCTGCGCCAGCGCCTCGGTGTTCTCCCGCAGCAGCCGCCCCGTCTCGACCAGCACCTGCCTGCGCAACTGCGTGTTCTGAGTCCAGATGGCTGGGTCGCCGTCGAAGACGTCGCGGGCCGCGTGCACCGCTGACCGCACATCGGCCAAGGACGCTTCTACCGTCTCGGTCACGAGCTGGTTGGCATCGGTCGGATTCTCTCGACGATAGCTGGAACGGGAGGCACCGTCAGTGATTGACTCCCCCGCGATCACCGGGCTGACACGATAGGGCAACTGCGTGGGACCGGGCGTGTCCATGGGACTCCGATGATCGACGGGTCAGCGACCCACCCAGTATGGTCCGAATCGCCGGCTACTCGCAGTATGGTCCGCATCGCCGGTTGCTCGCAGGACGGTCCGCAGCGAAACGCGATCTCGGCCTTCGTCGCAAAAGACCGACGACCCCGATCGGTGCGGGCCAGTGCAGGTGACGGGGTCGTCGGGCGGGTTGGAGGTTCCGCATTTCCAAGATGACACGGCCCGGACTCTGCTGCCACTGAGAACCGTGATCCTTACCCGAGCGTTACGCCGCGGGTACGGCAACCTGATTCGAGCTCGCGTAGCTTCCCTTCTTCGGTAGCCTCGGGACGGAAACGCGATACCTGATTCTGCCCCCGATCGTCACTCCGAACCCGCGCCATGCGCTCGAGGCCAGCTCACGTCAAGTGTCGACTCACCACAACGACAGACTCCGGGGAGAGCCGAGGACGCGTGTTTGACGCACCAGCCGAGGTGGTCATCTACCTCACGCTCGGCGTGCTGGCATTCTCCGTGCTGGGATTGCTCGCAGCACTGGCTTCCAAGGCGGCGCGCGACACCCGCGAATTCTGGTCTCGGCAACGGTTCGTGAACTACCGACAGATACTGACGGATCCGTCAACCATCAGCGATCGCCAGATCAGGTCCTGGATCCGTAACGGCGGTTATCGCCGTGCCTCGCTCCTCAGGGCGATCCAGACGATCGAAGAAGGCCAGGGGGCCCCGGTCTCCTGGGTTCCTCGTCAACGCGACCTGTTCGCGGCCGGCCTGTTGCGGGCAGTCGGAAGTCGCTCGGCGGCTCGGCGGGGACTGGCCCTGACGGTGCTGGGGTATCTGCGTCGGCCGGCGGACTGCGAGATCATCTGCGGAATGGCAACGGACGAAGACGGCGATGTCAGCCTTTGCGCCATTCGGGCCCTCGGGCGATTGGCCACCCCGCAGGCATTCGATGCGCTGATCTCGCTGCTGGGACTCGAGGACGACGCCCACCTGACCCCACTCAGCCAGGCTCGTATCGTCGAGCGCATTTCCGAACCGTGGGCCCAGCCTTACCTGCGCCCCGCCCTCGCCGCCACCACTGCGGCCAGCGGCGCGCGCCCCGCAGGCGCCGAGCTGCCCGGGCGGGCATCGTCCGCGCACACCCCTGGGCACAACCTCGGTGATCGACAAGCCCTCGGACTCATGCGCGCCCTGGCCGTCTCAGGTGTCTGGGTACCGATCGGCGAACTCGAACCGTGGCTGCGCCACGGGTCGATCGACGAACGGATCGCCGCAATTCGTGCGTCCGCCGCCTGCTGCACCGAAGTCTCGGCGCCGATGTTGGCCGCGGTCGAGGACGACTCGGCCGTAGTCCGCGCGCAGGCAGTCCGGGCCATCGGGCAGGTAGCCGTACCGCCAGCGCTGTTGCAGACGACCCTCGACGTTCTCACCGCGCAGGCCACCGACCGCAACTGGTGGGTGCGGGGCTACGCCATGTCCTCCCTGGCAACCTTGGGTGCGCCCGGTCTGGCCGTCTTACGCGCCACCGCCGAAAGCGACGACAGCTTCGCAGCTCAGCGCGCGAGTGAGCAACTCGCCATCACCGAAACAGAGACTCGGATATGAGCGTGGCAGAGGTGGTGACGATCGTCGTCACAGTCGGGATCTTCCTGTATCTGGTGGCCCTGCAAACAATCACCTTGACGCTGATCGTGATCGGCGGGTGGACGGTTCGGGACTACCTGCGTCGGCGCCCGATGCGGGACTTCCGCGACGTTGCTCGGTCGTCGTTGAGTATGGCCGTGACTCTGATGGTGCCGGCCTACAACGAGGCGGCCACCATCCGCAGCTCGGTGAGCGCGCTGTTCTCCAACGAGTACGCAACTTTCGAAGTTGTCGTGGTCAACGACGGTTCCACCGACGACACCCTGGCTGCCCTGATCGACCACTTCGACCTGGTCCCGTTCCAGCGCGCCCCCCGCGCGGGCTTGGTGACACAGCCGGTGCTCGCCACCTACGTCAGCCGAACCCAGCCCCGACTGTTTGTGGTCGACAAGGAGAACGGCGGCAAGGCCGACTCACTCAACGCAGCCCTCAACTACGCCCGCTATCCCCTCGTCTGCGCCCTCGACGCCGACACCTTGCTCGACCCGCAGGCCCTCGCGCGGATCGTCTGGGAGTTCGAGGCACATCCGGAGACGATCGCCGTCGGCGGTATCGTCCGCGTGGCCAACGGCTCCGTCTTCGATGGGACCCGAATCACGCGCGTTCGTACTCCGACCGGCCTGCTTCCCAACCTTCAGATTATGGAATACCTGCGCGCCTTTCTCGGAGCCCGCATCGGTTGGTCGAAGCTCAACATGCTCATCATCATCTCCGGCGCGTTCGGTGTCTTCCGGCGTGAGGTGCTGGTGGACGTAGGCGGCTACAACACCCAGACCGTCGGTGAGGATGCCGAACTCGTTCTTCGGATGCATCGCCGAGCGCGCGATTCGAACCGGCCCTACCGGATCACGTTCTTCCCCGACCCGATCTGCTGGACCGAGGTGCCGACCTCCCTTCGGGTGCTGGCACGCCAACGCGACCGCTGGCAACGCGGCCTCGGCCAGATGTTGTGGCTCCACCGCGACATGTTCTTCCGGCCGCGTTATCGGGGGGGTCGGATCGGTCGCAATGCCCTATTTCTTGATGTTCGAGTGGTTCGGTCCCGTTGTGGAGGTCTTCGGCTACCTGTTCGTTGCCTTCGCGTTGGTGTTCGGGCTGTTGAACGTACAGGTGGCGCTGTGGTTTTTCGGGTTCGCGGTGCTGGCAGGTATCGCGCTCTCCTTCTGTGTCGTAATAATCGAGCAGCACGCCTATCGCCGCTATCTGCGGTGGCGCGATATGGCCTGGCTGTGCAGTGTGGCGGTGTTGGAGAATCTCGGCTACCGCCAATTCCTCGCCGTGGTGCGACTGAAAGCAATGATTCTGGCCGGGCATCGTGGCACTCGGTGGGGAGAGATGACGCGCGCCGGGTTCAGCCACGAAGTTGGTGTCCCGGACGTACTCGACGGCGAGGATATCGAGGATTCACCGCTGTGACCCGCGCCCACAGACCTCTGCCGGAAGGCTACCTGAATCCCTCATGCCGAGGTGACCTCCGACCGATCAACCTGGTATGGCGAATCGTCGACGTGCTCTCAGCTTGCTCCTCCTTGCGGTGGTGTTGGTGATGACGAACGCGGGTGCGGGGATAGCGACGGCTTCGACTGCGGGATCGGCAGGTTCTGCGGCGGCGTCCGCGGGAAGACTCGCCAGTTCGGCAGCGGCTGGATTTTCGGCCTATGAGTGGCGGCCGATCGACACGACGCCGCTGGCTGAATTGACCGCCGGTCTGGCCGACTTCAAAGCGATGGGCGGGACGTCGATCGCTTTGGACATCAGTGCGGTCGTGCCGTTGGCCGCCAGCAAGGACCGCAGCGCCAGGGCCATCCGTCGAATCGCCTTCGACGCCAAGATTGCTCGGTACCTCACGGCGGCCCGGGCCGCCGGGCTCTCAGTGGAGGCGTTAGCCGGGGATCCGACCTGGATCAACCCGTCGCAGCGGACCGCCACCCAGACGATCATGAACTACGTGGTGCAGTTCAACGCGACCACCACCGGACCGGGATTCAGCGGCCTCCAGTTTGATCTGGAGCCCTGGGCCACAAAGGCCTGGGCTACTGAGGCGACGGCCCTGACCACCCGCTGGCTCGCCACTGTGGCGTCCATCGCGGTTCACCAATCCAGCTTTCCCGCCGCGACACGACTCCCGGTCACCGTGGTGGTGCCGTTCTGGCTGGACGGGCAGGCGACACCGACTTCGCTGCGGTTCGCCGGAGTCACCAGCTCCCCGGTGGGTCACATCGTGCGAATACTCGACAACAGCGCCGGCCAAGTGAACGCGATCTCGGTGATGGCCTACCGTGATCGCGTCGCTGGCCCGAACGGCTCGAGAGCGCTGAGCGCCACAGAGGTCTCGTTGACTGATGCCACCCGCGGCCGGGTGAGAACGATAATCGCGCAGGAGACCAGCGATGTCGATCCCGCTGGCATCACCTTTTGGCAGGAGGGCAGAGCCGCGACGTTGACAGCCATGAACGACCTTCGCGCCAGTTACGGCACCCGCCCATCGTTCGGCGGGTTCGCCGTGAATGACCTACGGTCGCTGCTCCTGCTGTCGTAGCAGGCTGGGCCGCCCGGTTGGCCGATGGCTCTGCTGCAGTCCTGACCACTGTTGTGGAAGCCTGAGGGTATGTCACAAGAACAGATGGAAGCCCTGCGTGCCGCCACCGCCGAAAACGAGGAACTGCGGTCGAAGTTGGCCACAGCCTCGACGCCGAAGGAAATAGTTGTAGTCGCCAGCGGATTCGGGTTCGACATCGTGGTCGAGGATCTCCCGGACGCCGCCGGCAGCCGGGAGTTGTCCGACGCGGAGCTGGCCGGCGTGTCCGGCGGCTACACCTTCCCGGCCACTGACTGGATCTACTGCGATAACCCCTGGACCAACGTCTATTGCACGCTCAAGTGCTGAACCTGAGGCATTCGTTCGGCGAACCGGCGTTGGGGTGTCGACTCGGTGGGTAGTAACTGCGAATCATGATTCTCGCATTCGCAGCAGGCGTTCAGGTGGCACTCGAGGACAGCGCCCGTCCGAGGATGACAGGTTCATCTTCCTTGGCGGCGGTGCCGCGGCGCTGCTGCCAGTGGGAGTAGCCGACGGTGAGGGCCGCAGCCAGCAGCACGAGTGCGGCTCCGATAAGGGTGTCTGCGGCACGCCGCTCGCCGAGACTTGCCAACTGGCTGCTTGACGAGGCGTTCATGCAGACCACAGTCGGGGTGATGAGCGCCATGTAGATCCAATAGTGCGGGCTGAACTTCGCCGTGATGGCAGCGACTGCGAACAGCAGGCCGATCGCGTAGATCACGGCCAGGCTGTGGACCTGCCACACGATGACGAGGACCACCAGACTCCCCACCAGGGTTCCCAGGACGCGACCGATGGTGCGCCGGACGGTGCCGACATCCCCCACCTGCGAGAGCACAAGAATTGTCGCGATCAGCCAGGCCCCTGCGTAGTGCTTCGCGGGATCGTGAAGGACCATGAACGTCGCGACCGTTGCCAGCACTGTGATTGTTGCGGTGTAGGGCACTGACTCGCGCCGTGAGTGCGGCTTGGGCGCGGGAAGTTTTAGTTTGCGCGAGGCCAACGCGAAAGCGAACACGGCGAAGATCGATCCGACGAAGAAGATGACGCCCATCCACGCCAGATAACTGCCGTCGCTGCGGTCCACTGCGTGCTGCGGACCCCATGTGGGTGGGTCGATGATCATCCACGCCATGAAGATCGGCACCAGCAGCGTCGCTCGGTTGAGGCCGAAGCGCGAGAGGCGACCGACCGTCAAGCACATCAGGGCCATGATCGCCGCGCCCGTGACTGGCGTCCCACCCGCAACAATCGAGATGGGTGTCAACAACCCGATAACGAGCGAACTGAGGATGCCGACCTCGACTCCACCCGCGACTACTGCGGCAGCGCCAGCGATACCGGCCCCGGCGGCCCAGGTGGCGGCGCTTTCACGAGTGATCGCGAACATCACCAGCGTCGGGATCACCAACAGGAGCGTCAGGGCGATCGCAACGGCCACCCGCCTCCCCAATGTCGCGTAGACGGGACGCTTCACGCTGGCTGGTGCGGTGCCACGGCTCGGCTGCGGGGTCACGCCCGCAGCCTAGCGGCGTCGGTCGCATCAGGTGCTTCGTGCCAAATTCAGACGGATGTGGCTGAATTTGGCGCCGATCGAGCGGTAGGACTGACAGCGGAGTCGTTGATCCGCTCAGTGAGGCCACCGCCCTGAGCGGGTCGCCGACATGTCCGGCTATCGACCGGCGAGGTAGGCGGCAACGCGGGCCTTGGCGTTCGCCTGGATGTTGAAGTAGTAGAACGGGATGTCGAACGAATGGTAGACACCCTTCGGGAAGGCGTTCGGACCCCCGGGCGACCAGATATTAACGTCTGGCGTTGACGAGATCAGCACGCCCTTCGCGGTGTTGACTTGCGCGTCCGCGTAGTGGGGGACCTTGCTGTAGGTGCCTGCTTTGTCCGGCAACCAGGACCCGAGGGATATTGACGCGGGCGCCAGCGTTTCGGAACGTGTCCAGGTGATCGGGTTGATGACCAGCGCACCAGGCAGCAGAACCGGGTTCGGACCTCCGATCGTCGGCGCTTCGGTATTCCACGACAGCAGCACGCCGGTATCGGTGGGCCCCTCGCCGAACTTCAGGTGCGGGTTTGCCGCCAGGTAGTCGGGTGTGACCGAGTAGCCGGGGAGGTAGGCCGCAATCATGCGCGAGTAGACGTCCGGGTGGTCCTTGAGGTAGGTCTCCAACAGGTGGGTGGACACGTCGGATCCCTGCGAATGCGCAACGAGCATGAACGGTCGACCCTTGTTGTAGTGCTCGATGTAGTAGCTGAACGCCGCGGTCACGTCGATCAGCGGCGCGCCTTCGATGACCTGCACATGTTCCGGCTGCGGAAGGGTGAGGGCGTAGGTCGCGTCCGCCTGCCGGTAGTAGGGGGCGAAGATATTGGCCGTGCCCTGGAAGGCAGTCGCCTGCCGCGCATACGCCGACTGGGCGCCTTGACGCATTCCCGGATCAGTCACCGCCGCGATATCGGGCGCCGATGCGTTGGCCTTCCGGTAGGCCGTCGGGTAGATGTAGAACACGTCCACGGGTTTGCCGGTCTGGCTTGGAAGATTCAGCCAATTGCTGGCGGTCTGGTAGTTGGTGACCGGCCCATCAGCCCCTGTTTGCAGGGGCGATGATGAGGCGGAGGCGGACGGACTTGGGCTGCCACTGGGCGACGCATTTGCTGACGATGCCGACTTGTTTGTGCACGCCGCCAACACCGCCAGAGCCAGTAGCGGCAAGATGAGCACTCGCGCTGCCATCCGTGGGTGAGGTGCTGAGTTGTCGTCGTCGGCGTGAACCCTGCCATGCGCGCGCATTGTGTCCTCCTGATTGCACCGATACTCGAAGCCTACCCCCGTCGTGCCCGCTGGCAGCTGGTCCTCCCAGCGGGTGGACCTGGTTGCGCAACCTGGGTGGCGACCACTTGCCGAGATAGACTGGAAGTGGCGATGTGGTTGGTGCACAAAGGGTTTCCGGCCGGTCAGCGAGAACCTGCGGTCGGCTTGCGAGAGGAGTCCGCCATGGCCGACACAGACACCGTGCCCGGCCCCAGACGCGGTATTGGAACCGGTGGCATCATCGCCATCGTGCTGGGTGCGCTGCTCGTGGTGGGAATCGTCGGCGGTGGCGCAGCTCTAGTGCTGACACGACAGGGCGACGACGAAGTTGTCACCCTTCAAACCGAACCCCTCAGCACGGCCACGGCCGCCTTCACCCCACCGATGGGGACCGATACCCCGATGACTACACCACCGGCAGTCAGTGGACTGCAGACTGTCCCCGCCGAGACCGCCGGGCTTTTCGGCGGCACTCTGAAGACGTCAAGTTGCGACAGAGCAAAGTTGGTCGCCTTCCTGCAGACCAACCCGGACAAGGCCAGCACGTGGGCACAGACCCTGGGAATCACCGCAGCCGGGATACCGGACTTCGTCACGTCGCTGACGCCGGTACTTCTACGCAGCGATACAGCTGTGACAAATCATGGCTTTGACAACGGCGCTGCCACTTCTTTCCCAGCTCTGTTACAGGTGGGCACAGCGGTCCTGGTCAACGAAGTGGGTCAGCCAGTAGTCAAGTGCTACTGCGGCAACCCGCTCACTGCACCACCGCAGAACATGACCAAGGCTCGATACACCGGTCCCACCTGGCCGTCCTTTCGACCGGGCGCCATGACCGTCGTGCAATCGGCGCCGGCGACCATCACGAACTATGTGCTCGTCGATGTGGTCACCAACCAGACATTCGTGCGGCCCGCCGCAACTGACGGCGCCAAGGACAGCCCGCGAAGCGCTCCGCCCGCAACGGCAACGCCGACGCCCACTCCCGCACCGAGCACGGCCGCACCGACCGCCGAAACGCCGACGCCGAACACTGAGGCCCCCAGCGTGCCCGCAGTGGAGTCAGGCCGGGAGGCGACGGCGATCGAATTGGCGAAGGCCAGCCTTCGGGCGTGTGCGGCGACAGTGGACAGCGGGGGTGACTTCGAGTACGTGCTCGCCAAAGCGTCGTTCGCGGCCGTGCCGACCGGCGAGGCGGGCGCGTACCGGGTGACGATGACTGACACCTCCGGCACATTCGTCTACACGGTCAACGTCGCCAG
The DNA here is from genome assembly GCA_964547485.1 of uncultured Actinomycetes bacterium. Classification (GTDB taxonomy): domain Bacteria; phylum Actinomycetota; class Actinomycetes; order S36-B12; family UBA10799; genus JACJWR01. The sequence goes on along the minus strand of CAZJNU010000025.1, from coordinate 7,771 downwards.
TAGGGCGGTCGTCGCGGTTAGCGCTGACGCCCTCGAGGTCGCCGGCAACTGCCCGGGAGTGTTCGGCTGACGAACGAGTCCACGGCGACCGCTCGAGAGAGTGCTGGGCCTACGCAGGAAGGCCCGCATCAGTAGCTGCCAGGCGGGAGCTACTGATCCGGGCGGATCGATGATTCGCTGCCGCGCGCCTCCCGCGGGGATGGTCCCCGCCTACTTGACGCCTGCGATATTTCATGTCATCGTGAGTGTCATGAAATCTCCAACCACGGCGGTAGAGACCCGGGTCTACCACATGGGTGCACGCGCCGAGTCGACAGCCGCAACGGGGGATCGGATCCTCGATGCGGCCGTTGAGGTGTTCTGGGAGCGCCCAACCGACCAGGTATCGCTGGACGAAGTCGCCCGCCGCGCCGGGGTATCCGTGCGAACGGTTCTCCGTCGGTTCGGTGACAAGGATGGCCTGTTCGCAGCGGCAGTCGCCCGCGAATCTGCCGAGGTCCGCCAGTTCCGAGACGAGGCTCCCGTCGGGGACCTCTCGGCGGCTGTGGCGGTCCTGGTGGCGCACTACGAACTGGTCGGCGACCGGGTCCTGAAGATGCTGACGAACGAACACCAAGTCGCGGGGCTGGACGAAATCATCGCGGCCGGCAAGGACCTACATCGTCAGTGGTGCGCCCGAGTATTCGAACCGTCGCTGGCCGGCCTCAGCGCCACGCAGCGTCGGCGACGCCTCGCCCAGTTTGTCGCCGTCTGCGATGTCTACACCTGGAATTTGCTGCGGCGCGACGCCGGGCTCAGCCGACGACAAACCGAACTCGCCCTGGTCGAACTGCTGACCCCAATGATGGAGGAATCCTGATGGCCACAGTTCTCGCCTATACGTCACCGGCCCGTGGGCACCTGTTCCCGCTGACCCCGATCCTGGACGAACTTGCCGCCCGCGGGCACACCATCACGGTCCGAACGTTGGCCTCGGAGGTTCCGCTGATGAACAGCCGCGGATTCGCCGCGCAACCGATAGCAGGACAGATTGAAACGATCCAACTCCAGGACTGGCGCGCAACCAATCCCAGGAAAGCCCTCGCCGCCTCCGTGCAGGGGTTCTGCGACCGCGCTCCCTACGATGCCGCCGATCTCACCCGGGCGATCTCCGAAGTGGCGCCCGACGCCGTGATCGTCGACATCAACAGCTGGGGCGCGATGGCCGCGGCCGAGAAGTGGGGCGGACCGTGGGCGGCCTTCTGCCCCTACCCGCTTACCCTCCGATCACCGCAGGTGCCGCCGTTCGGTCCCGGACTACCCCCCGCAACAGGGGCCGTCGGACGGATCCGCGACAGCTTCCTGCGACCGCTGGTGAACGGGACGATCGAGCGGCAAATGCTGCCACCTCTGAACGACGTGCGGGCAACGCTCGGACTCGCGGCCTTGGGGCACGCTGACGACCTGTTCAGTCGGCCGCCGCTGCTGCTCTACCTCACCGCCGAGCCGTTCGAGTACCACCGCACTGACTGGCCCGGCAATGTTGTCCAGGTCGGACCGTGCTCGTGGGAACCGCCCGGCGAAACTCCGGATTGGCTCGCCTCGATCACGGACCCGCTGGTCCTGGTCACCACGTCGTCGGAGTTCCAGGATGATGAGAAGCTCGTCAAGGTCGCGCTGGCGGCACTGGCCGACCTACCGGTACACGTTGTCGCCACCGTCCCGGCGGGAAACCCGGACGAGTTCACGATCCCGAACAACGCTCACATACTGCAGTTCGCCCCGCATGGTCCGGTGTTGGACCGGGCTGTCTGTGCCGTGACCCACGGCGGTATGGGTGCCACCCAAAAGGCGCTTGCGCGCGGCGTCCCGGTTTGCGCCGTGCCATTCGGTCGCGATCAACTCGAAGTTGCCCGCCGTGTCGTCGTGTCGGGTGCCGGCACTCGGTTACCGGCCAAGCGGCTCTCGGTGGAGCGACTTCGCGCCAAGGTGACCGAGGCTGCAACCATGGAGGCAGGTGCGCAGCGAGTGGCCCGCGGCTTCGAGGCGGCAGGGGGCCCGCAGGCGGCCGCCGATGCGGTCGAAGTGCGACTGCTCGAGCCCGCGGCGGCTGGCGACAAGACCGCACCGTTCGCGGCCAACTAGAGGAGTTGCCGACAGCCACAGTGGCCGCTACAGCTCCGGGACCCCGGGCGCGATGGCATGGAGCCCAAGCTGGTCTGCTGCGACCCTCATCCGCTCGTCATACGTGCACAGCGCGACGAGGTCAGAAATCGACGCCGGTGTGCACGGAGTCGAGTATGGCCGTGGCGGCCGGCACCCGGTCCGGTCCGATCCGATGTGCCACGCGCATCAATTCAACATGGCTGAGCGCACTGGTGAGGACCCGCTCGTGCCGCGACAGAAGCGCCAGGAATGCCTCGGTCTCCGGCTCCGCAACCAGCAGCTTGGCTAAAGCCGACGTATCGACGTAGAGACTCACCGACCGCCCTCGCGCAACTCGGTGAGGATTGCCGAAGCCGAGACGCTCGCTGACAGCGGGCGCAGTTCGTGCAGAGAGACTGTGCTACGCGGCGGAACGATGGCCCCGGATTCGATCAACGCTTCCCACTCACTGTCGCGCGCCGGGCTCAGCGTTGCCACCGCGCGACCCCGCTCAGTGACGGTGACGGACTCGCCTGCCTTGACCCGATCCAGAATCCGACTGGCGTTTCGTCGCAGTTCCCGGACTCCCACCCTTTCCATGGGCTACATGGTTGCACCAACAGTCGGGTGACCGTTGGTCGCGCCCACAACAAATGCCAGCACCGTCGACCCCGTAGGCATCTATGCCATCCGGAATCGGGTTCCAATCCCGCGGTCCAGCGCGGTCTCATACGCCAGCCGCGCCAGCGCGACGTCACAGATCGACATGCCGATCGGGGTGGCGACGATGCGCTCGTCCGCGCCCTGTCGACCGGGGCGCCGGCCGGTGACGATCTCACCTATCGTCGCGTAGACCTCGGGCATCCCACCGGGAAACTCCGGGTCTGGTTCGCCGTCCTCGGTGACCCGGTCTTGCCCAATTCGGTCGAAGTATTCGGCAAGTTCCACATCGTCCACCACGAACTTTTCCGCTGATTGCAGGGCCTCGGCGGTGAAGGCGCAGCCCCCCTCGATACCGACCGCGAACGCCCCAGCCTTGAACAACTCCGGCGCCACCACCTGCTCGCTGCCGTCGGTGCACGTGGAGATGACGTCAGCACCGTGCAGGCACTCAGCCACCCCCTGGCATCCGACGATCTTACCGTCGAAGTACGTGCCCACCTCGTCCGCGAGTCGGGCCACCGCCTCGGGTCGGATGTCGTAGAGCCGCACCGTGCGCACCGAGGGGACCAACTCGGTCAGAAATCGCACATGCTTGGTGCCCTCAAACCCGCAGCCGACCACCGCCAGCACCTCCGCCCCCTCCCGTGCACATTCGCGCGCCGCAATGGCGCTGACCGCAGCAGTCCGCAGCCCGGTCAGGTAGCCACAGTCCATGATCGCCAACGGGACACCTGTCGCTGTGTCATTGATGATCTGCACCCCGGTGACGTTGGGCAGATCTCGCTGCCCGTTCTTGGCGAACCCACCCACCCACTTCAGCCCGCAGGCGTCCATCTCGTGCAGATAGCCCGGCATCGCGTGGATGAAGTTGGCCGGGTCGGTCCCAGTGGGGTGCACGCCGATCTTCGGCCGCATCTCATAACTGCCGGCCGCGTGTTCCGCCAACGCTCTCGTGACAGCGGCCACCACCTGACTCGGACTCAAGTCCAGTGCCACAACATCGTCACGGGAAAGGAGGAGGACATCGATCGGCTGCATGAGCACTCCGCTGGTAGGTCTGGCGTCGGCCGGCATCCTGCGGAGCTGGCTCGACCACGGTCATGGCAATTGTGTCCGGGCTAGCCTGGCCTGTCGACCCGGTGCACCGAGCAGTCACCAGGCCAAGCCGCGGTCAATGCGACGCGCGATCCGCTGTCAGACCCTGCGCACCCAACCCACACTCAGCAGTCCACCCACCGCCAGCAGCGCGGACCAGCCCAACAGCGTCCACGCCACGCCCTGCGCGTTGGGACCTGCGCCCGCGGCGGTCTCGATCACGGCCGCTGTGACGGCCACCGCCAGGCCGCCAAGCAACATCAGCATCGTGAGCATCACTCCCGCCGCTGCGCCGGCGTCGGCACCGGGGACCCGCACCTGCACATCCACCACACCGAATTGATGTCCCACGCCAAGGGTGAACGCCGTCGCCGTCAAGGCCAGTAGGAACAGCCACACGGGACCGGCGAAGGCGAGAGCGGCCATCGTCACGGCACCGCCGAGCATCGACCACCACATGACCTCCAACCCGCCGCGCCGACTCGCCAGTCTGCCGGCTGTCAGACTGGCCGCTACCCGGCCGAGTGCGGGCGGGATGAACAGGAATCCGACGGCGAGCGGCGAGAGTCCGCGCACCTCCTGCGCGTCCACCGTCGCGACGAAGAACGTCACCATCAGCGCCATATAGACCAATGTGCACGTCGCCACCAGCACCCGTAGTTCCCGGTTCCGCCACAGCCGGGGCGGCAGCAGCGGCCAGGACGTCCGACGCTCCCAGAGCACGAACAGCGTCATGCCGCCGGCACCGGCCACTCCCAGCAGTACCACCCAAGTCGCCGCGACATCGCGCGCGGCCAGTTCCACCCCGACACACAACAGGCCAATCCCGGCCGTCGCCAGCCCCATCCCCGCCCAGTCGAATCGGCGCAGGCCACGAGCGGCGGCCTCGACATCGCGCGACTCCGGGAGTTGGGCTAGCCCCCAGATCATTGCAACGACGCCGATGGGCAAATTCACCAACAGGACCCACCGCCAGCCGACGGTTGCGGTCACCGCACCCCCCACGATCGGCCCAGCGGCCGTGCCTAGCGCGGCGGCAGCCATCACGACGCCCAGCACCCGGCCCTTCCTAGCTGGCTCGACCGTGGTGGAAACCAGTGAGATGGCCAGCGGTGAGTAGAGGCCACCTGCCAAGCCCTGCACGATTCGCCAGCCCACTAGTTCGGCTGTCGAGTCGGCCAAACCCGCCGCCGCCGACGCGAGCACAAACGCGCCCAACCCGACCATCATCGTGCGCTTGCGGCCCCACATGTCACCAAGCCGACCGCCGGGGATCAGCGCCACGCCGAACGCGATCATATAGGCGCCAATGGCCCAGCTGACATCCGTCGCGGCAACCCGCAGGTCGTCGGCGATGGTCGGCAGGGCCACCACCAAGGCGAAATTGTCGACTTGAATCATCAGCAGCGCGATACTGAGCGACCCGTACCGACCCAACGCATCGAGCACGCCCGGGTCGTCGCTAGCAGGCGACACGCGCCCCGGGCCAACCGTCTGCCGCACACCTGCACGCTACGCCGAACCCACGACCGTTGGTCGGCGTACCCTCGGTGCTATGCGAGTTGTTCTGATGACGGCGGACGCGCCCCACTACCGATACTTCGCACGGGAGTTAGCCGCGCACATCGACATCGACCGCATCATCTGCACGCCGACGTTGCATCCGCCGGTGCGATACCAGGCCGCCCATTGGCTCGACGAGGCAACTGAACAGACCGTATTGACGACTGCGATGGCCGGCGACTGGTCTGGCTTCGACGCGCTGGCGCCGGTCACGTATGCGCAAGGCCCGAATGAACCGGCCGTGGTGGACCTGCTGACGGCGCGACGGTGCGATGTCTTGCTCGAAGTCGGCACCACTCTCGTCCGACCACAGATATTGGAGATCCCCCGCGTGACCGCGTTGAACATCCATGCGGGAAATGCAGAGGCCTACCGCGGCGTCGACGCGCGACTGTGGACCATCTACAACCACGATTTCGCCAACCTCATGACCACCCTGCATGTGATGGACGCCCACCTGGACACGGGACCGATCGTCAGCCAAACCGCAATTCGACTGTCGGCCGACTCGGCGATCACGGACCTGGCGCTCGCCGCCATGGATGGTGCGCTCGACATGACGGTTGCCGCCCTGCTCGGCCTCGACCGTCGCGGGCGATTGGCCCTCCGGCCACAACTGCAACGCGGCCGCTACTACAGCTGGATGCCAGCGGTACTCAAGGACGAAGTAGTGCGAATCTTCGACGACCACGTCGCGACGCTCTAGTGGTCCCCGGCGCGCGCGCCGGGGGTACCCGACTCCACCACCACGCCCGTCCCCGGATCGGCACCCTGCCGGGGTGCGCGCCACCACACGAATAGCGCTCCCAGCGCCAGCGCGACCGCCCCCACCGCAAAGGCCTGCGAGACGCCGGACATGAATGCCTGGTCGGCTGCGGCTGCCAACTCCGCCCCCTGCCCGGGGAGTTTCGTGGCCATCTCCTGAGCGGCGGCGATCGACGCGGTCGCAGCCTCCGCGGCCGCCGGCGGCGCCGCGCTGAGTTGAGGTTCGAGGTTGGCCCGGTAGACGCCGTTGAGAACGCTTCCCAACACCGCGATGCCGAGCGCGCTCCCCAATTCCCGACTGGTGTCATTTGTCGACGAGGCGATGCCCTGCTTCGCCCGCGGCAACGAAGACGTGATGGCGGTCGTGGCAGGACCGCCGGCGAAGGCCATCCCCGCGCCGAACACCACCAACCCGGCCAGGAAGACCCAGTAGTTCAACTCAACTTGCAGTGTGGCGAAGGTAGCGACCCCCACGGCCATGGCGCCCAGCCCCAACGCACCAACCCGATTGAAGCCGAAGCGGATCGCCAGTCCGGGCGCGATCCGTGACAGCGGGATCACGACCACCGACATCGGCAGCATCGCGCAAGCGGTCAGCAGTGGCGACAGCCCGACGACGAACTGCAGGTACTGCGAGGAGATGAAGAAGAACCCGAATGCGGCAAAGAACTGGATGAAGTTCGATGCTGCGCCGCTGCTGTAGCCACGAAGGCGGAACAGTCGAGGGTCGAGCAGTGGCTCCTTCGCCTTGAGTCCCCACACCACGAAGCCCACGGCGCCCAGGATGCCGATGGTGAACGCGGTGACCGTCTGCCACGAGCCCCACCCTTGCACCGGCCCCTCGATCGTGCCAAACACGAGGCCGCCGACAGCGAGGATCGTCAGCACCGCACCGATCAGGTCGAGACCGGGCGGATGCTCATCAACCGAATTGGGTGCAACCGCCACCGCGCCCACGAGCGCCAACACCGCAAGCACCACGTTGAGCACGAAGAAGGAACTCCACGAAAACCATTCGAGCAGCAAACCCGAGGCCACCAGACCCAGCACCGCCCCACCACTGGCCATCCCGATCCAGAGGCCGATCGCCTGCGGCCGGCGCGCGACCGGAAACGAGGTGGTGATGATCGACAGCGTCGTCGGCATTACCATCGCGGCGCCCACCCCCATCAGTGCCCGATAGCCGATCAGCCAGCTTGGTTCGTGCGTGAACAGCGCCCCACCCGCCGCCAACCCGAACAGCGCCAGCCCTGAGATCAGCAGTCGACGACGACCGAACCGGTCGCCGATGGCCCCGGAGGTGAAAAGCAGACCGGCCAGCGTCACGGTATAGGCGTCGACAATCCACTGCAACTGACTCTGAGTGGCACCGGTGTCACGGGCCATGTCGGGGAGGGCGATATTGAGGCCACTCACCCCCGAGACGACCATCATCAGGGACAGTCCGACCACCACCAGGATCAGCCGCAACCGCCTGGGGTCGGTGATGATGAACGGATCGTGATCCCCGGCCGGATCGGCGGGGCTCGAGTGTGAATTGGCCACGGTTCCAACGTAGTGT
>CAZJNU010000024.1:0-32443 GCA_964547485.1 uncultured Actinomycetes bacterium | reverse complement strand
TCCGCGCTTTCACCCAACCCCAAAATCACCCCAACCCGGTGGATTGAGGTTAAGGGGCCCGACCCTCCCGCCGGAGCCAGGAGACCTGTGACGAAGAAGAGCACCGGAGCAGGTCCTACCCGCGCGACCGCCGCGCTGACGAAGGCCGACATCGACTTCACCGTCCACGAATTTGAGCATGACCAGCTGGCGGAATCGTACGGACTTGAAGCTGCCTATGCGCTGGAGGTACCGCCTGCACAGGTATTCAAGACGCTCGTAGCTGAGGTTGACGGCGAGTTGGTGGTGGCGATCGTACCGGTCGATCGACGACTGAAACTGAAGGCGCTGTCTGCGGCTGTCGGGGGCCGCAAGGCCGTACTGGCTGAGGCCGACCGGGCGGAGCGGGCCACCGGCTACGTGCTGGGCGGAATCAGTCCGATCGGCATGAAGCAGCATCTACCCACGGTGCTGGACGTCTCGGCCACCGAGCTGGACCGAATCTATCTGTCCGGCGGTCGCCGCGGTCTGGAACTCGAGTTGGCGCCGTCCGACTTGGTCGCATATGCGAAGGCCAGACTCGCACCAATCGCCCGCAGCGACTGAAGCCGGCACCACTCGCCCCGCTGCGCTAACCCCTCGCTACCTGGGCGACTCGACCTGCTGCGCCGGCGGCCGCAGCCAGAGCGATGCCGCCACCACTCCCGCTGCTAGCGCCGGCCACCACAGCAGCATCGTCTGGGAGCGCAGTTTCAGCGGTGCGGTCAAGACCAGCCCGTCCGGAGCGGTCTTTGCCACGGCCGCGAGGTCATCTGACGTCACCGTGGCACCCAACGCCGCTGCCAGGATCCCACCCAGCAGCCCGCCGATGACAAGGCCCAATAGCGCCGAACCCGGTGCCCGCCGCCCACGCAGCAACCAGATCACCGCAAGTGTCACGCCGGCCGCAGCCAGCAGGCCCCCCAACAGCAGGTCCGCACCGAAGAATGCATCGGGTTGCGGCAGGTCCCGCTGAGCGGATTGGGCCTGCACTGTGTAGCTGACCCGAGGGGCGGCCAGCACCCAGATCACGGCAACCACTGCCGCGGCGGCGGCGCTGCAGAGGATCCAGCCGGCCGTGGTCCGCACCGACTGCTGTGACGGCCCACGCCGCGAGGCACTCGGCCGCCCTGTGTCTGCCGAGGTCGAGATGGGAGGCTGTTGCGGAGCCGGACCGACACCGAACTGGCTCACGGCGCAAGCCTCACGCGGCACCCAGGCAACCCGGCCCGAGCAGGGCCTTGAGGTCTCCGTACAACGACGGCGACGGCGTCACCCGCAGCCTGTCCGGCAGCCGCATCACGGTGGTGCGGGGTCCATGCAACAGCTGCAACTGCACCTCGGTAGTGCCCGGGTGTGTCGCGAGGATCTCCTTGAGGCTCTCGATCGTGGCCGGTACGCAGCGTCGCGACTCCAACCGCACCGCCACCGGGCCTGCCGGACCATCATCCAGATCGGGGATCGCCACCTCCATCGCGATGAACTTGACCGCTTCCTCGTCACGTTTGTCCAACCGACCCTTGACCAGCAGGACGGAGTCCTCGACGCAATGCGGCCCCACGAGTTGGAAGGTCTGCGGGAACACCATCACCTCCACTGAGGCGACCATGTCCTCCAACGTCACGATCGCCCAGGTGTTTCCCTGCTTGGTCACCTTCCGCTGCACCGACGTCACCAGACCGCCGACGGTGAGGATGGCGCCGTCGGATCGATCGTCGCCGTGCAGCAACGCGATCGGACAGTCCACCTTGGCCGCGATGACGTGCTCGATACCGTTCAGCGGATGGTCGGACACATAGAGCCCGAGCATCTCGCGCTCGAACGCCAACAATGTTCGTTTGTCCCATTCGTGGCCGTCGACGGCAAGCGTCATCCCGCCGACAACCGAATCCGAGGCGCCGCCGAAGAGGTCGAACTGGCCGGTCGCCTCCGCGCGCTTGAGCTCCAACACGCCGTCGATGGCATCGGCGTGCACCGCGACCAGCCCACGCCGGGAGTGGCCCAGGCTGTCGAACGCACCCGCCTTGGACAGCGATTCGATGACGCGCTTGTTGCAGACGACGATGTCGACCTTGTCGAGGAAGTCGGAGAAGCTGGTGAACTGACCGTCCGAGGTCCGCGCCCGGACGATGCCGTCGACCACATTCAGCCCGACGTTCCGCACCGCCGATAGACCGAATCGGATGTCCCCGCCGGTCGGGGTGAAGTTGGAGTCGGAGGAGTTCACATCGGGTGGCAACACCTTGATGCCCATCCGGCGACACTCATTGAGGTAGATCGCCGACTTGTCCTTGTCGTCCTTCACGCTGGTCAGCAGCGCGGCCATGTATTCGGCGGGGAAATTCGCCTTCAGGTATGCCGTCCAATATGACACGAGGCCGTACCCGGCGGTGTGGGCCTTGTTGAAGGCGTAGTCGGAGAACGGGACGAGGATCTCCCACAACGTCTTGATCGCCGCATCGCTGTAGCCGTTGGCGATCATGCCGTCGCGGAACGGCACGTACTCTTTGTCGAGGATCTCCTTCTTCTTCTTGCCCATCGCGCGACGCAGCAGGTCAGCGGCTCCCAGGGAGTACCCGGCCAACTTCTGCGCGATGGCCATCACCTGCTCCTGGTAGACGATCAACCCGTAGGTGTCGCCCAGGATGTCGGCCAGTGGCTCAGCTAGTTCGGGGTGGATCGGCACCACCGGTTTCCGAGCGTTTTTCCGATCGGCGTAGTCGTTGTGGGCGTTGGCCCCCATCGGGCCCGGCCGGTAGAGCGCCAAGACCGCCGAGATGTCCTCGAAATTGTCCGGCTGCATCGACCGCAGCAGCGCCCGCATCGGGCCACCGTCGAGTTGGAACACCCCGAGCGTGTCGCCCCGGGTCAGCAGTTCGTAGGCGGGCCGATCGTCGAGTTCCAGGTCCTCCAGGGTGACGGTCTGGCCACGGTTGGCGGTGATGTTGAGGAGGCAGTCGTCGATCACGGTGAGGTTGCGCAGTCCGAGGAAGTCCATCTTCAGCAGCCCGAGGGATTCGCACGCCCCCATATCGAACTGGGTGATGACCGCGCCGTCCTGCTCCCGTCGCCAGACCGGGATAACGTCGATCAACGGCTCCCGGCAGAGGATCACCCCGGCCGCATGCACGCCGGGTTGACGCTTCAACCCCTCCAGCCCGCGGGCGGTATCGACGACCTTGGCCACGTCGGGTTCGGTGTCGTACAGGGCACGGAACTCCCCCGCCTCGCTGTAGCGGGGGTGACCGGCGTCGAAAATACCCGCCAGAGGGATGTCCTTACCCATCACCGCCGGCGGCATCGCCTTGGTGATCCGGTCGCTGAGGGCATAGGGCAGGCCGAGAGCGCGAGCCGAGTCCTTGATCGCCGCCTTCGCCTTGATCGAACCGTAGGTGATGATCTGGGCGACCCGATCCTCACCGTACTTCTCGGTGGCGTAGCGGATCATGTCGCCGCGGCGGCGCTCGTCGAAGTCCATGTCGATATCGGGCATCGACACCCGCTCCGGGTTCAGGAACCGTTCGAACAGCAGGCCGTGCCGAATCGGATCCAGCTCTGTGATACCCAGCGCGTAGGCGATCAGCGCGCCCGCAGCCGAACCTCGGCCTGGCCCCACCCTGATCCCACTCGCCTTCGCGTGCCGGACCAGGTCGGCGGTCACCAGGAAGTAGCCCGGGAACCCCATCTGACAGATCACGGACACCTCGTAGGCAGCCTGTTTCCGGTGCCCCTCCGGGACGTCATTGGGCGCGAATCGCGCGATCAGCCCGCGCTCGACCTCCTTGACCAGCCAGGACTCCTCCGACTCCCCAGCCGGGATCGGGAACTCAGGCATCAGGTTCGCACCCTCGGCGAACTCCACGTTGCAGCGCTCGGCGATCAGCAACGTGTTGTCGCATGCCTCCGGCAACTCCCGCCAGACCTCGCGCATCTCCTCGCCGGACTTGAGGTAGAAGTCCCGGCCATCGAATCGGAACCGCTTGGGATCGTCCATCGTGGTGCGGGTGCCGATGCAGAGCAGCACATCGTGCATCTCGGCGTCGCCCGGGTAGACGTAGTGCAGGTCATTGGTAGCGACCAGCGGCAGGTCCAGTGACCGGGCGATCCGCAGCAACTCCTCGCGGTGTTTGCGCTCGATCCCCAGACCGTGATCCATCAGCTCGACGAAGAAGTTGCCGTCGCCGAGGATGTCGCGGAAGTCGGCGGCCGCGGCAAGCGCCTTGTCGTACTGGCCCGCCTGCAGCCAACGATTGACCTCCCCGGACGGGCAGCCGGTGGTGGCGATCAGACCCTTGCCATAGGTCTGAAGCAATTCCCGGTCGAACCGGGGTTTGCGGTAGAACCCTTCCAGCGATGCCAGCGAGGACAGCCGGAACAGGTTGTGCATCCCCTCCGTCGTCTCAGCCAGCAGGGTCATGTGGGTGTAGGCCTGCCGACCTCGGCCCGCTACTGGCTCACCATCCTCGCCGGTGCCCTCCTCGTAGCCGCCACCGAAATCGAACGGCGCCCGCTCGAACCGGCCCTGCGGCGCGTAGTAGCCCTCGATCCCGATGATCGCCTTGACCCCGGCGGCTTTGCCGCGCTTGTAGAAGTCGTAGGCACCGTAGAGGTTCCCGTGGTCGGTCATGGCCAGAGCGGGCATACCCATCCGGGCGGCTTCGGAGAACAGGTCCGTCAACCGGGCGGCTCCATCGAGCATCGAATACTCGGTGTGCACGTGCAGGTGCGCGAAGTCACCTGCGGACCCAGTCGTTGACACAGGAACTGCTCCTCCTCGGGACGCTGGCGGGCGGGACTCTGTGAGGATACCCCCGGGGTCCGACAGCGCCGAGCAGCGAAACAGCCGGGTCGGACCCGTGGTGGGTCCGACCCGGCTGTGCGCGTGCGGTAGGTCAGTTGCTGGTGTAGACGTTCCAGTTGCCGTTCGCAATCGCGATTACCCAGACGACGACGCCGACAACGACTCCGATGATGCCCAGCACCATGCCAGCGGTAGCCATGCCGCCATTGGTGGCCAGGCCTTGGGCGGCCTTCTTGCGACCCATCACACCAAAGATGAGGGCCAAGACCGACAGGATGATGCTCTGGCAACAAATGACACCGACGATTCCCAGCACGAGGGCGGCGATGCCCATTCCGTTGCTCGGTGCCGCTCCGCCGGGGTAGCCGCCGGCGGGGTTGGTCGGGGGTAGCGGCGGTGGCGGGGGCGGGGGCGGCGTGCCACCGCCGGGGGGTGGCGGGGGTGGTGGGGGCGTTCCACCGGGTGGGGGTGGTGGTGGCGGTGCGCTTCCTGACATTTTTCCTCATCTCACTTCTGCCCGCTGGCTGGGGCGCTGGTGTGCGGACCCCGGTACCGGGGCTCTGACAGGAAGCGTATGACCCAACGAACCCGTCCCGCCCGCAATTTCGTCAACTCAGTTCGTCAACTCAGACTGTGTCGACACTTGCGCCGACCCAGAAATAGACCCGGATCGGCTCAAGTAGAACTTCGCTGGCGACTAGTTGCGACTGGTTGCGTAGTAGATCGAGGCGATGATCGACACGATGATCCCGATGATTCCCAACACCAGGCCGGCAGTTGCCATCCCGCCGTTGGTGGCGAGTCCCTGCTCGGCCTTCTGACGGCCCTTGACACCAAAGATGATCGCCAGGATGCCTGCGACGTAAGGACAGCAGAAGATGCTCACGATTCCCAGGACGAGCGCCCAGGTTCCCATGCTGTTGTCGGCACCGCTGGCGGGGACGCCACCTGTGGCACCGATCGGCGGGGGTGGCGGCGGGGGTGGGATAGCGCTTCCGGACATTGTCTCTCTTTTCTCGTCGAGGTCACTGCCACCGGGCAGTTGTGCGGCGCGGTTGCGGCCGCTGATGGGCAGCGTAGGGGCTGTGGGTTGGTCCTTACCTGCAATTCCGCCAATACCCACCCCGCGAGTCGCGGCCTATGTCGGCCGTTACAGCCCGCTGATTCGCGTCAACGCAGCGGCTAGATCCTCCGGGTACTCCGAGCTGAATCGAACCCATTCACCCGTGCCCGGGTGGTCGAAAGCGAGCCGGTGGGCGTGCAACCACTGCCGCGACAACCCGAGTCGGGACGCGAGGACAGGATCCGCGCCATAGGTGAGATCACCGCAACAGGGATGCTTCAGCGCCGCGAAGTGGACCCGGATCTGATGGGTGCGGCCGGTTTCCAGGTGGATCTCGACCAGCGAGGCATGAGGAAAGGCCTCCAGCGCGTCGTAGTGGGTGATGCTGGGGCGACCGTCGGCGACCACGGCGAACTTGTAGTCCGCGCCCGGATGCCGGCCGATCGGCGCGTCGATCGTGCCGCTACTCGGATCGGGGTGACCCTGCACCAACGCGTGGTAGATCTTCTCCGGACGGCGCTGCCGGAACTGCTCCTTCAGATCCGTGTAGGCGCGGTCCGAGGCGGCCACCACCATCAATCCGCTCGTGCCGACATCGAGGCGGTGGACAATCCCCTGGCGTTCGGCGGCGCCCGCCGAGGTCAGCACGTAACCCGCCGCGGCCAACCCCTCGGTGACCGTGGGACCGGTCCAGCCGGGGCTGGCGTGGGCAGCCACCCCGACGGGCTTGTCGACGACGATGATGTCCGGGTCCGCGTGGACCACCCGCAGATTGGGCACCGCCTCAGGCGGACGCACCGGCGGCGGGTCGGGAATATCCACCTCCAGCACTGAGGCAGCCCCTGGCCGCATGGACCTGATGGCCGGGCTGCCATCGACCTGCACCCGACCGTCATCGACCCACCCTGCCGCTGTCGACCGCGAGACTCCCAGCATTCGCGATACGAGCACATCGAGACGTTCGCCCACGAGTGCTTCTGGCACTGGTAGGTAGCGCAGGCTCATACCTTGCCGGGTGGAGGTTCGGCAGGATTTGCGGCAGCCTGTCCGCCGGACCGCGTGCCGTCGAATTCGACTCCGCGCAGGGCGAGGAGCACCATCAGGATCGCCGCACCGACGACAGCCATATCGGCGACGTTGAACACTGGCCAGTGCGGTAGCTGGATGAAGTCGACGACGTGGCCGCGCAGACCACCAGGAGAACGGATCAGCCGGTCGGTGAGGTTCCCGAGTGCGCCACCGATCATGGCACCCAACGCCAACGCCCACAGTTTCGACTTGAGCCCCCGCGCGCGGCGGATCAGCACTACCACGATGACGACCGCAAGCAGGCTGATGATCACCGTGGAGCCGCCGCCGAGAGAGAATGCGGCCCCGGAGTTACGCACCAGCACCAGTTGCAGCCAGGAACCCACGATCTCGACCGGCGGACGTCCGGTGAGCGATGCGACAGCCCACACCTTGCTCAGTTGATCGAGACAGATCACCACGATCGCGGTCACGGCGACCAGCCAACTGGCGCTGCCCTTGAGAACTCCGGGACGTTGCGCCGGTGCCGCCGCAGTCACGTCCGATCCCGTCGCCACGACGCTGTCACCTACCCCGTTGCTGATCGCGCCTCAGCCGCCCTGCGCGATCTTGCAGGACATGCACTGGGTGGCCCGAGGGAACGCCTCCAGTCGCAGTTTGCCGATCGGCAGGCCACACGTCTCGCAAATGCCGTAGGTTCCGTCGGCGATCCGGCCCAGCGCCCGCTCGACCTGTCGCAGCGATTCGCGCACCTGCTCGGCCACGTACAGTTCCTGCTCGCGCTCGAATGTCTTGGATCCCGCGTCGGCGATATCGTCACCGCTGCCATCACCGGAGTCACTGAGCAATTCAGCAATGTCGGTGGCCGAGTCGCTCAGGTCGCTGCGCAGACGCTCCGCCTCGGACTGCAACTCGACGCGAATGGCCTCAAGTTCAGTTGGGGTCAATAGGTCTACTGTGGCCTCTGCCATGCCAGCGCCTTCCGTAAGGTTCGGGGCACTCGGCGGCCCTCGATGCGGGAGTGGGACGCGTAGACAGTAACGAATGACCACCACACCCGACACGCCCGACCCCATGGCCGCCGGAGTCGCCCGATATTCTGTGTCGTGCCCGCGCTGCGTGGGATTCCGGTCCTGCCGGGTCTTTCGGTGCGGCAACCGGCGGCACCGATCGGTCCGGCTGGCGATGCGGGTAGATTCCGGAGGCTCGATGTACCGATCCATGCCCAGCCAGATTGACCTGCCCGCGTGCGAGCAGGAGTTGCTGGAAGTCTGGCGCGAGAGCGAACTGTTCCATCGCAGCCTGGCCGGCACGCGAACCGGCACCCCCTGGGTCTTCTATGAAGGTCCCCCCACGGCCAACGGCACACCTGGGACGCACCACATCGAAGCCAGGGTGTTCAAGGACGTCTTCCCGCGGTTCAAGACCATGCAGGGCTACTTCGTGCCCCGTAAGGCCGGTTGGGACTGCCACGGGCTGCCGGTTGAGTTGGCGGTGGAGAAGGAACTCGGGTTTTCCGGCAAGGGGGATATCGAGGCGTACGGAATCGAAGCCTTCAACGCCAAGTGTCGGGAGTCGGTGCTGCGCCATGTAGACGAGTTCGGCGTGATGACCGAACGCATGGGTTACTGGGTCGACATGGATGACGCCTACTGGACCATGTCCAGCGATTACATCGAGAGCGTGTGGTGGTCCCTGGCGAAGATTCACGAGGCAGGACTTCTGGTCGAGGACCATCGGGTATCCCCCTACTGCCCCCGCTGCGGGACGACCTTGAGCGATCACGAACTGGCGCAGGGGTATGAGACGGTGACGGATCCATCGGTGTTCGTGCGGATGCCGGTGACCTCCGGTGACCTGCTGACCAGGCACCCGGGTCTAACCCTGCTGGTGTGGACCACCACCCCCTGGACGCTGGTGTCGAACACGGCCGTGGCGGTCTCACCGAAGGCCGATTACGACGTCGCGCGAACAACAGCCGGCGAACTACTCGTGGTCGCCGCGGCACTGCGGGAGAGTCTGCTTCCCGACGCGGAGGTACTTGAAACCCTTCCGGGCTCGGACCTCGAGCACCTCAAATACGCGGCGCCGTTCGACCTGGTCGAAGTGCCGGCCGCCCACTATGTGATCACCGGCGACTACGTGACCACCGAGGACGGCTCGGGGCTCGTTCACATCGCCCCGGCATTCGGCGCCGACGACTTGGACGTGGCCCGCGGCTACGGACTGCCGGTGGTCAACCCGGTGCACGCGGACGGCCGGTTCGACGGGAGCGTCCCGCTGGTCGGCGGGATGTTCTTCAAGGACGCCGACCCGTTGCTGGTCGCCGACCTCGAGAACCGGGGTCTGCTGTTCGCGCAGGTCGAGTTCACGCACAACTATCCGCACTGCTGGCGCTGCCACACACCGCTGCTCTATTACGCGCAACCCTCCTGGTACATCCGGACGACTGCCATCAAGGAGAAGTTGCTGGCCGAGAACGAGGGCACACAGTGGTACCCGGAGACAATCAAATGGGGCCGCTACGGAGATTGGCTGGTCAACAACGTTGACTGGGCACTGTCCCGCAATCGCTACTGGGGAACACCGCTGCCACTGTGGCGCTGCGAACAAGACCACGTCACAGCGGTGAGTTCGCTGCTCGATCTCAGCGACAAGGCTGGCCGCGACGTCGTCGGGCTGGACCCGCACCGGCCGTTCGTAGACGACATCACGATCGCCTGTGCTAGCTGTGGAGAGACCGCCCGGCGGGTGCCCGAAGTCATCGATTGCTGGTACGACTCCGGCGCCATGCCGTTCGCCCAGTTCGGCTATCCGCATCGAAACACCGAGCTTTTCCAGGCCCGCTACCCGGCAGACTTCGTGTGCGAGGCGATCGACCAGACCCGCGGTTGGTTCTACACGTTGATGGCCGTCGGAACCCTTGCCTTCGATCAGTCGGCCTACCGCAGCGTCCTCTGTCTGGGACACATTCTGGACGCCGACGGCCGGAAGATGAGTAAGCACTTGGGCAATGTGCTGGAACCCATGGCGCTGATGGACGCCCACGGGGCGGACGCCGTGCGCTGGTTCATGCTGGCGGCGGGATCGCCCTGGCAGGCGCGGCGGGTCAGCCATGAGGCCATCGACGACGTGGTCCGCCGGATCCTGTTGACCTACTGGAACACAGCCAGTTTCCAGTCCTTGTACGGCCGGACCGCCGGCTGGCAGCCGGGCGCAGATTCGCCGGACTCGTCGGAACTCAGCTCACTTGACCGGTGGGCCCGTTCAGAGGCCGCGCGGACGATCCTCGAGGTGACCGCGGCGTTGGAGAGATTCGACACGCAGGCAGCGGGACGGGCCCTATCCTCTTTCGTCGACGACCTGTCCAATTGGTACGTCCGGCGGAATCGCCGCAGGTTTTGGAACGGCGACACCGGCGCCCTGTCGACTCTGCACGAGTGCCTCCGGACCGTGACGCTGCTGATGGCACCGTTCACCCCGTTCATCACCGACAGGGTCTGGCGCGACCTGTTCGCAGCCGAAACCGGGATCGAGTCGGTGCACCTGGCGAGTTGGCCCGGAGCGACGGCCGCGGAGGTCGACGAAGAGTTGGCCGCCGATGTGGCAGCCGTCCGCGAACTGGTCGACCTTGGCCGCTCCGCCCGGGCGGAATCCGGGGTCAGAACCCGCCAGCCACTGGGTCGAGCGCTGGTCGCCTCCGATCGTTGGGCCGGACTGCCCTCGGACCTGCGGGCGCAGTTCACCGAAGAGGTGAACGTGCTGAAGGTGTCGCCGTTGGGCACCGAGGACGGCAGCTTGGTGCAGGTGTCGGTGAAACCGAACTTCCGCGCGTTGGGCAAAAGGTTCGGTAACCGCACTCCGGTGATTGCAGCTGCGCTGTCAGCGGCCGATTCAGGTCGGCTGGCGGCCGCGGTGCGAGCCACCGGCGTTGGGCAGGTCGAGTTGCCGGCCGTTCAGGACGGCGAGTCGGGCGAGAAGGTGGACCTTACCGCGAACGAAATCATCATCACTGAACGGCCGATCGAAGGTTGGTCGGTGGCGACAGCCGACGGCGCCTCGGTGGCGCTGGATCTGGAGTTGACCCCGGAACTGCAGCGACTGGGAACCGCGCGCGAGATCGTGCGCGGCCTGCAGGAGGCACGCAAGCGCGCCGGGCTGGAGGTCTCCGACCGGATCCGGGTCTCGTACCGGACGGAGGACCCGACCATCGCGCGCGTCCTTCTCGACCATCGCAGCGCGATCGCCGACGAGGTGCTTGCCGTCGAGTTCGGGCCGGGCGACACCCGCACTGGGGTGACCCTTGCGGATCTGCCGGTTGAGGTCGAGCTGCAGAAGGTCTGACTGTCGGAGGTCAGCCCACGCGGGGCGGCGGTAGGTCGATCGATGGCCCACTGGGAGCCGGCGGACCGGCCGTGGGGGGCGGAGCTGCCGTGGGGGGCGGAGCTGCAACCGGAGGCTGACCTGCTGCCGGCGGAGGCGGACCTGCGCTGGGCATTCCGGTCGGCGGCGGCTGACTCGGGGTCGGGGGGCCCGGCGGCGGAGCGAAACCGGCAGGCGGCTGGTAACCGGCGGCGGGACCTCCGGCGGCCGCGTTCGCGGTGGGACCCTGTGGCCCCGGAGCCGGCCGATAGCCTTCGAACGGTGACACGAGCCGTCCACTCGGATCGATCAGGCCCGGGTCTATTCGCCCGGTGGGGCCACCGATCCTCATCAACAACTGCTCCAGGGCAACACGAAGATCATAGGTCTGCGCCTCGGAATGGAGCGCAGACTCATTGAGTTGTTGCCGGAGACGCTGGATCTCGCCGAGCATCTGCTCGACGCTCCATTCGACCTGGTCAAGGAAGGCGTCAACTTCCTCGACGTCGTAGCCAAGCCGCATCCGGGTCGTCGTGAAGACGACCGACCGCACATCTGTTGCCGACAATGGCCGACTGGGACGCATCGGTAGTCGACCGGCGGTGTCCTTCACCATCACATCTCCGCTTCCGCTCACGTCAGAACCTTCCGGCTATCGCGATGGCAACCTGCAACAGGATGAACAGCACGATGAACGCCAAGTCCAACGCCACACCACCGATCTTCAACGGCGGGATGACCTTGCGCAACAGGTTCAAGGGGGGATCGGTAAGCGTGTAGACCGCCTCCGCAAACAACAGCAAGAGTCCTTTCGGTGTCCACTCGCGAGAGAATGTCTGAACGAGATCCAGTACCAATCGCGCCAACAGAACTAAGAGATACAGCCACAGGACTGTGGCAATGATCTGTCCGATACTAGACATCTACTCGACCCGCAGCCGCTCGTCAGGAACGGCCGCTAACCTCGCCGCCCACTTGCTCGCGGGCAATGTCAGTGACATCGACACCTTCCGGCGAGAGCAGGAAGACCTTCGCGGTCAACCTCTCGATCACGCCGCGCAAACCGAAGACCAGTCCTGCGGAGAAGTCGACGATCCGCTTCGCGTCAGCGTCACTCATCGATGTCAAGTCCATGATGACCGGAGATCCACTGCGGAACTCCTCGCCGATCCGGCGGGCATCGTTGTAGGTCGTCGGAAGGATCATCGGCACCCGGTAGCCGGGCGTTTCGTACACGGCAGCACTCGGACGGGTCTCCTCCGCCGCACGCTCGCGCGACCACGGCTTGGACACCTCGCGAGTTTCGGCGTGCTCCCGCACGGCAACGCGATCGCCTGTTCCCCGGTCGGCCGAAGTGGCCGCAGACTGGGTCGACGACTCACCATCGGTGTAGTACTGGTCGTCCTCGACCAGGCCCAGATAAGTCGCCATCTTGCGGATGGTCCCGGCCATGAACTCCTCCTGCTCGCTGCGGGCCGACGCCCATAGGCGTCGTCGGGTGGGTGCTGTTGTCTGTCTACTACCGGGTTCACGAACCTGCGGGTCATGCTGCCCCGGCACGTGCTGAAGGCTACCGGAGCGCAGGCCGGGCACCGAGTAACGCCGTGCCGACTCTTACGTGTGTCGCGCCAGCGGCTACAGCGGCCTCGATATCGCCACTCATCCCGGCTGAGACTTGCTGGGCCTTCGGGTAGACCCGCCGCAGTTCCCTGCTGCTCTGGACCAATCTGGCGAAGGCCACCGCCGGATCCTCCCCCTTGGGCGCGACTCCCATCACGCCACGCAGTCGCAATTGTTCGGCGGCCTCGATGGCTTCGGCCAACTCGGCGACCGCGGCCGGATCAGCGCCGCCTCGGCCGGCAGTGGGAACGTCGTCCAGGCTGACTTGGATCAGCACGTCGACCTTCCGACCGGCGGCCCTGGCGCCCTTGTCCAGGGCGGTCACCAGTGATCGGCGATCTACTGAATCGACCTGGTCCGCGTAGCCGGCCACTGCGGCCGCCTTGTTTGTCTGCAACTGGCCGATGAAGTGCCAGACAAGACCGCTGGCCTGCACCTGGCCAACCTTGACGACTGCTTCCTGGTGCTTGTTCTCACCGAAATCGCTCACCCCTAGAGCGGCAAGCGCATCGACGTCCGAGGCGGGGAAGAATTTCGACACAGCGATCAAGGTGACGGCGCCGGGATCCCTACCAGCCTGCGACTCGGCTGCGGCCAGTCTCGCCCGGACCGCCGCCAGGTTGGCCGCCAGCTCCGCAACTCGCCTCGGATCAGCGGCCGGAATCGACGGAGACTCGCTCATGTCGTCCGCCAGACGGCTGCGCCCTGGCGCCCGGTCAGACCATCACGACGATAGGAGAAGAGCTCAGGTGATTCCGCGGTACAGCCGCCGACACATTCGACCTGAACTCCCAGGTCCGCGAGCAGCACCTCCAAACCGGCGCGGACATCGATACCCGGCTGACCGTCGGGAGCAATCGCAGCGCTCGCGGGCGCCACCGCAGCCGCGGCGGCGACCCGCTCGGGGGGTACCGGGTAGCAGGGCCCACAGATCGCCGGCCCCAAGACCGCCCTGATCCGGCCCGGCTCAGCCCCAAGGTCGACCATTGCTCGAATCGCCGCCTGCGTGACACCGGAGACCATTCCCTGCCACCCGCTGTGCACCGCCCCGATCACGCCGGCCTCGGGATCGGCTAAAGCCACTGGCACACAGTCAGCGGCCAGGGCAACCAGGACGATGTCCGGTCGCGCCGTTACCAGCGCATCCACGCCGACTATCTCCTGTCCGTCAGCGGCCTGAACGACCGCGACCTCGGCACTGTGACACTGGCGCATCATCACCACTGCCGACGGAGCCAACCCGGCCAGGTCGGCAATCACGGCCCGATTGGCCGAGACCGTCTGGGGGTCATCACCGACGTGGCCGGCGAGATTCCAGTCGTCGAACGGCGACCGACCGACCCCGCCCCGGCGAGAGGTCATCAACCACTCGACCCCGGGGCCGACGCCGTCGGCCGCTGCGTCGACTCCGGTCGGTTCCAGTCGACCTCGCCAATAGTGGGCAGCAGTGTCCGGGGCAGTGAGTCGGGTCATGACCCAATTGTCCCTGCTGACCCAGAGTTCGGCGACGCCGGTCGGCCGGGCTGGCCAACTACTACTTCATGAAGTCGGGAACGTCAACGTCCTCGGACTTTGAAGCGGGCTCCTCGAAGTTCACCTTCCGGACCGCGGTTTCCGGCTGGGCCTGGGGCGCCCGCACCACCGGGCTAGGCGCGGGTTCGGCGGCCGAGGCCCGGGATTTCAGCGGTTGTGGCTGACCGCCATCGAAACCGGCGGCGATGACTGTCACTCGGACCTCGTCGCCGAGGGTGTCGTCAATGACGGCACCGAAGATGATGTTCGCCTCCGGATGCGCCGCGTCGGCCACCATCTTCGCGGCCTCGTTGATCTCGAACAAACCCAAATCGCTGCCGCCGGAGATCGACAGCAACACCCCGTGCGCGCCCTCGATGCTGGCCTCCAGCAACGGACTGGAGATGGCCTCCTCGGCTGCCGCTGTCGCGCGGGCGTCACCACGGGAGGAGCCGATACCCATCAACGCAGAGCCGGCGTCCTTCATCACGGACTTGACGTCGGCGAAATCGAGGTTGATCAAGCCGGGAGTGGTGATTAGATCGGTGATCCCCGACACTCCCTGGAAGAGCACCTGATCTGCCTGCCGGAAGGCGTCGATGACGCTGATCTTCCGATCGCTCAGCGACAGCAGTCGGTCATTTGGGATCACGATCAGGGTGTCAACCTCCGACCGGAGGGCATCGATGCCGGCCTCGGCCTGCGTCGCGCGGCGTCGCCCCTCGAACACGAACGGTCGGGTCACCACGCCGATCGTAAGCGCACCCAGTCCACGCGCGATCTTCGCAACGACAGGGGCACCGCCGGTGCCCGTGCCGCCGCCCTCGCCGGCAGTGACGAAGACCATGTCGGCACCCTTGAGTACCTCTTCGATTTCGTTGGCGTGATCCTCAGCGGCGGCCTTACCTACCTCTGGGTCGGCTCCTGCCCCCAGTCCGCGGGTGAGATCACGCCCGATGTCGAGTTTGACGTCGGCGTCACTCATCAGCAGGGCCTGTGCGTCGGTGTTCACCGCAATGAACTCCACGCCCTTCAGCCCGGACTCGATCATCCGGTTGACCGCGTTGACGCCGCCACCGCCGATCCCGACAACCTTGATGACCGCCAGGTAATTCTGCGGTGATGCCACGTGCTCTTCCTCTCGTTCAACGAGCGCACCGCTTCGGTGCGACTTCGTGTGCCAGGTTCCAGGACCGATCAACGACCCAGCGAGGTGCTGAGTTGCGGATAGTACCTGCGTGCGTCGTGCTGCGTTCCTTGGGCTGCCTGCCACCGACCATCGCTGCTGACTCGGCGAACGGATCGTCGAGCCCCATTGTCAGGGCATGCCTCACCCCACCGAGGTGGGGCCGGGGAAGGGTCCAGTGACAGTAATCAGGACATATCTCAACCTGCACTAGAGACTTATTTCGACAGATCAAGAGAACCATCTCACTGCTGTTCAGACCCTACGCAGGCACGGACGCAGGTCGCAAGGCGCCCCCCCGTAGAGTTCGCCGTTCGTCGCCGAACAAGACCTCCAAGGCGCCACTTATCGCAATATATTGGGACATCTCTAACTACATAGTTGATGTTTATGCTTTGGCTAATGGTCAGCAGACACTGACCATTGACCTTCTCGACGCGGCTATCCTCACCCCATGCGTACCGATGTCGTGATCCTTCCCGATCAGACTTGGCCGGAGTTGCGCGCACGATGGCGCGACGCCGACGCAAGGGGCTTCACTGGGGCCTGGACTTACGATCATCTGTCGTGGCGGAGTCTGCGCGACGGACCCTGGCTGGGCACCCTCCCGCTGCTTGGAGCGATTGCCGCCGAAACCTCGAGGATCCGGTTCGGCACCCTTGTGACCAGCCCGAACTTCCGACACCCAGCCGTTCTTGCCAAGGACGTCATGACCCTGGACCGGCTCAGCGACGGGCGCTTCGATCTGGGTATCGGCGCGGGAGGCGTCGGCTACGACGCGCTGGCGCTCGGTTCCAAACCGGTCCCTTCGGCGCACCGGACGGCCCGGTTCGCGGAATTCGTGACCGCGCTGGACCTCCTCCTCCGAGAACAGTCAGTCTCGTTTGCGGGTGACTTCTTCACGGCTGTCGAATCTCGGACCGTTCCTGGCTGCGTGCAGCTGCCGCGGGTTCCATTCACCATCGCGGCGGCCGGGCCGAAGGCGCTGGCAGTGGCCGCAGACCAGGGCCAGACGTGGGTGACATTCGGTCCCGTCAGACCGGCGGAGTCAGCACAGCAGTGGTTCGCCGCGGTCGCTGACCAAGCGCAGATCCTCAATGCCGCCTGCCTTGCCAAGGGTCGCGAGCCCAGCTCGATAAGGCGGCTGGCCCTAGTCGGGCTGGATCTCGGCTGGGCGCAGGAGTCAATCGGTGCCTGGCAGGATTTCACCGGCCAACTGGCGGAGTTGGATTTCACCGAGGTGGCCTTGCATTGGCCGCGACCCGAAGACCCGGAGCTGCCGGGGCCCGCAATGTCGGTTTTCGATGAAATCAGCGCTCGGCTCGGCTGATCAGCGCAGGACAGAACCTCGGATCCGACAGGACGTGCGCAATCAGCCGCCGTTCGCTACCCCGTCGTGGCGGCACTGGCTTCGCTTGTCTCCGACGAGCCGGAGGTGGTCTGACCGTTGTCCTGCGGCAGTCCCATCACACGGGCGGTGGCGTCGGGGACGCTCGGCCCGGCGGTGGGGTAGCCCGGCGTTGCGACGTCGAAGAACTTGTAGTCGCCACCGCCGGCCAGCAGCCCGGCGAGCACCTTTGCCTTGAGTTCGGAGTCCTCCACCGTGCCCCAATAGACCAACCCGCCGGACTCGTCGACCTCTCCCGCGGTGCCAGCCAAATCGGTTGACTGGCCGTCTGTTGACTGGCGGTCGCCAGTCTGGTCTTCCTCGGTCTGACCGTCGGACTCCTCGTCGTCACCTCGCAGGGTCAACCGGATCCGGTCGTTGGCCACGACCACGCTCGAGACGCGGTCGCGCAGAGGCGACTGCAGGGTGGCGGCCACGGCGACCGCGTCCTGCATTGGCTGCCCATCCGACGCCTGCAGTTGCGGCAGGTCGGCCGGCGCTTCCTGCACCGGCTCGTATCGAACCCCCGCCCGGTCGACGAGAACCGGACCTTCCGGCGTCGCGGCATATGCCACCGGCGTCCGAGGCGTCACTGCGATCGTCACACCGTTCGGCCAATTCCGAGTGATCCGAACCTCTGCAACGGCTGGCAAGTCGGCCACCCGGCCTGCGGCGGCACCTGTGTCCAGACTCGCCAGCGGAGTTCGGTCGGACAAGGCGGCCGCTGCCAGAATCGCAGACTCGGGTATTTGTCCGCGCCCTTCAACAGCGACGGTTCGCAGGTCCAACCACGGCGAGAAGAACAGCACCCAGCCAGCCACGACCAGCAGCAACACTGCCGCTGCGGCGCCCCACAGCAGCCGACGAACCAAGCGGCCGCGGCGGCTCGGGGGTGGAGACTGCGGGACCGTCTCCGGCTCGGTCAGCAGCGTGGACGCAGTCATCGCGACTCCTCCCGCAACTGGAGCAGGTCCAACACCGCCGGCGCCATCAAGGCCACGTCGCCCTGCCCGATCGTCATGATGATGTCGCCCGGGACCGCGCGAGCCACCAGCTCCGCGGGTACGGCCGCGGATGACGGCTCGAACAGTACCTGCGCGGCTGGCAGCGGAACTTCTGCGGCCATCGTCTGTCCGCTGGCGCCGGGAATGGGTTCCTCTCCGGGCGCGAACACCTCCAACACCACCACCTCATCGGCCAACCCCATGGCCGCCCCGAACTCCGACACGAACATCGCGGTCCGGTAGTAGTGATGGGCCTGGAAGGCCATCACCACTCGGCCGTCACCTGCCACCTCCCTGGCCGCGCGCAGGGTCGCGGCGACCTCGGTCGGATGGTGGGCGAAGTCGTCAAAGACTCGGATCCCGTCCGCCTCCCCCCTGAAGTCGAATCGACGACGGGTACCGGAGAACCCCTCCAAACCCGCCGCCGCATCGACGTCGGAGAACCCCAGACCGATCGCGGCGGTCAGCGCCGCAGTTGCGTTCAGCACGTTGTGGGCGCCAGGCACCTGCAAGGTGATTCGAGGGGAGCGCACCCCGTGGACCGCGACATCGAAGGTCCAGCCCGTACCCGAACGGTCGTGGACTTGCACGTGGTAGTCAGCATCCTGGTCGAAACCGTACGTGCGGACATCGACCCCAGCCGCGCGGGCCTCTGCCACGATTTCCCTGGTCACCGGATCATCGATACAGGCCACCACGAATCCTCCGCGGGCCCCGATGTCGAGGGCGAAGGTCACGAAGGCTGCGCGTAGCGCCTCGAACGTCTGCCAGTAGTTCAGGTGGTCTGGCTCGATATTGGTGATGACTCCGACAAGCGCCCCGAGCCGCAGGAACGAACCGTCACTCTCGTCGGCCTCGCTGACGAATACGTCACCTGAGCCGCGGTGCGCGTAGGCGCCGGTCTCATGGAGCTCTCCACCGATCGCGAACGAGGGTTCAGCGCCGCAGTTCTGCAGCGCGACCGTGAGCATCGACGTGGTGGTTGTCTTACCGTGAGTCCCCGACACCGCTACCCCTCGACTACCCCGCATCACCAACGCGAGAGCATCTGAGCGATGCAGCACCGGCAGGTCCCGGGCCACAGCCTCGAGCAATTCGGGGTTGTCCTCCTTGATGGCTGTGGACCGGACAACCGCGGCCGCCTGCCCCAAGTTGGCTGTCGCGTGGCCGACATGGATATCGGCCCCAAGCGCGCGCAGCGCGGTGAGTCGCCTCGAATCCTTTGCGTCGCTCCCGCTGACCGCCACCCCTTCGGACAACAGGATCCGGGCAATACCGGACATACCGGACCCGCCGACGCCGAGGAAGTGCACGGGTCCGGTGACGAACGCCTGCGCCGCCTGGGCTGATGCTCGGGCCGCAGCCTCGGTAGCGGCGGGGTCATTCTCGATCATCGGATTCCTCTCGTCGCAGCAGCCTGCGTCACCATTGTCGCCAACCTGCCGGCGGCGCCGGGATCCCCCTGGCTGGCGGCGCATTTCCCCATCGTCCGCAGTCGGACAGGGTCGCCTAGCAGGTCCGGCAACAACTGCCCCGCCGACGCCGCGGTCATGTCCTCGTCTGCCACCAACAGGCCACCGCCCGCCGCCACCACCTCGGCGGCATTTCGACGTTGCTCGCCATTGCCGATCGGCAGCGGCACGTACACCGCCGGCAATCCCACCGCACTCAATTCTGCCACCGTCATCGCGCCCGCCCGGCAGACGGCCAGATCGGCTACGGCATAGGCCAGGTCCATCCGATCGAGGTAGTCGACGGTGACGTATTGAGGTAGGTCCGCGGGTGGGCGTTGATCGGCGTTCTTCCCGCCGACCGCGTGCAGCACGCTCGCTCCGGACGCCACTATCGCGCCGGCCGCACCCACGATCGCGTCATTGATTCGGCGGGCACCTTGGGAGCCTCCGAAGACCAACAACACCGGCCGATCCGGGTCTAGCCCAAACATTGCCCGCGCCCCCGGTCGCGCCGGCTCCCGGTCGAGATCGACGATCGCTCGCCTCAGCGGCAGGCCGATCCGCACGGCCGCAGGCAGCGACCCGGCGTGGGTCTCCGCGCGAAAACTCGTGAATCGAGCCCCCACCCGATTGGCCAGGCCCGCCTTCGCGTTCGCTTCATGGACGACGATCGGCACTCGGCCACGAGCGGCCAGGTAGGCCGGTAGTGCCGCGTAGCCACCGAAGCCGACGACGACGTCGGCCTGGAACTCGTCGATGATCCCCCGAGCCGCGTGGACTGCCTTCCGCAACCTCGTCGGCAACGACAGCAGTGCCCTTCCCGGCCGCCGCGGGAACGGTACTGCGGGCACCAGCGCCAACTCATAACCACGACTCGGAACGAGTTCTGACTCCAACCCCTTCGGGGTGCCCAACGCGAGCACCTGCGTGCTCGGATCCATCGCGAGCAATGCATCGGCAGTGTTCAGGGCGGGCTCGATATGACCGGCGGTCCCACCACCGGCGACGATCACGCGCATCCGTGGATCAGCCCCGCCGCACGACAGCGGTACCCGCGCCAGCAGCGCTGTTGGCCCCGGCCGACGAATCCGCGCGGTTGCGGCGCCGCTTGGTGCGCCGAGAGTTGACCCGACGCTGCCGCAGCAGCGCTGCGGCAGCAGGTTGCTGACGTGCGAACGCGAGCAGGACCCCAAGCGCGCACAGCACCAACACCAGCGACGAGCCCCCGTAGGACACCAGCGGCAACGGCACACCGGTGATGGGCAGAGCCCCGATCACCGCCCCGATATTGATGACGGCCTGTGTCACGATCCAGGCGACGATGCCCATCGTGACAAGCCGCACGAAGAGTTCGTCGGTCCGGCGAGCGATTCGCACAGCGACCAATCCGATCAGGCCGAACAGTCCCAGTACCGACAGCGTCCCCATCAGTCCAAGTTCCTCGCCGATGATGGCGAAGATGAAGTCATTGTGGGCTTCCGGCAATGCGCCCCACTTCTCCCGACTGGCACCGAGACCGACCCCCCACCAGCCACCCGTCGCGAGCGCCATCTGTCCATGGATGATCTGCCAACCGGCGCCGGTCGGATCACTCTCCGGATCCAGCCAGGTCTGGAATCGCTGCATCCGGTAGCCCTCGGTCAGCGACATGAACACGATAACGGCCAGGGCGAAACCGCCGAGCACACCGAACAGACGAAGCGGGACACCTGCGATCAGCAGCATCATGGCAATGATCGGCATGAAGACCAAGGCGGTGCCGACATCGCCCTCCATCAGCACCAGAAACACCATCAACATTGCCACCGGCAACATCGGCAGTGTCAGTTCCTTCCAGTCGTCGAGTCGGTCCTGCCGCTGAGTCAGGATTCGGGCGCACCACAGGATCAGCGCGAGTTTGCCGATCTCGCTGGGTTGCAGACTGAACCCGCCGGGCAGCCCGATCCAGTTCTGCTGTCCGTTGACGTTGATCCCGATACCCGGGATGAGCACAATCACCAGTAGCAGGAAAGCGGCCGCCAACGCCAGCGGGGCGATCCGGTAGAAAAAGGCAACCGGACGACGCGACAACCACAACATCAGCGGCAGTCCCAGCGCGGCGAACATCGCCTGCTTTTCGAATTGGCTGAAACTCGACCCGCCCTTGGCGAAGGATTCGACGCTGGAAGCGCTCAGCACCATCGCCAACCCCAGCCCCAGCAGCGCCAGCGTCGCGGCCAGCAGCAGGGTGTAGTCCGCCAGCGGATGATCGAAGAAGGACAACCGGTGCCCGGCTGGATGTCGGCTCGAGTGCGGGTGGGACACGGACTAGCCCTCCAACGCAGCCACCGCGGTGGCGAAGGAATCGCCCCGTTCGGCAAAGTCGACGTACATGTCCCGAGACGCGCAGCCGGGAGCGAGTAGCACCGTGTCGCCTGGCTGCGCCAACTCCGCAGCAGCGGCCACCACGAGCGTCATCGCATCAGTGTCCGAT
The DNA here is from genome assembly GCA_964547485.1 of uncultured Actinomycetes bacterium. GTDB lineage: Bacteria > Actinomycetota > Actinomycetes > S36-B12 > UBA10799 > JACJWR01. Next base: position 10,534 of record CAZJNU010000024.1, on the reverse strand, counting down.
GAATCGACCTCGACCACCGGTACCTCGGGGGCGTGTCGCGCAAGCGCTTGCCGGATATCTGCCCGATCGACCCCCAACAGCACTGCCGCCCGGATCCGGTCCCTGGTGGCAATCACGAGTTCGTCGAAATTCTGACCCTTGCCCTGCCCGCCCGCGACCCACACCACGGATTCATAGGCTCGCAACGAGGTCAGCGCGGCATGCCAATTGGTCGCCTTCGAATCATCCACGTAGCTGACGCCGGCCACCACACCGACGTCGGTGATCCGATGGGCGGCAGGTGTGAACGACCGCAACCCCCGCCGCACCGCCCACGGTGGCACGCCGTGGGCCCGGGCCAGGGCGGCCGCCGCCAACGCGTTGCCGACCTGGTGCGGGGCCTGCGGTGCAACATCGGACACCTTTGCCAGCTCTTGGGCGTGAGAGGTCCTATTGGTGATGAAGGCCCGGTCCACCAACAGATCGTCGACGACCCCGAGCATCCCCGGGGCGGGTATCCCGAGCGTGAAGCCCACCGCCAGGCAGCCAGGTTGGACCTCCGCCTGCCGCACCAGCTGCTCAGTCACCGGTTCGTCGACGTTGTAGACGCACGCCACCTCGGTGCGTTGGTAGGCGCTCGCCTTTGCGGCGACATAACTGTCGTAGGAGCCGAAATAGTCGACATGGTCCGGGGCGACGTTGAGGCAGACTGCGGCCTGTGGCGACACCGAGGAGACGAACGGAAGATGCGGTGCCCCGACTTCGACGGCCAACACCTGGTACGGCTGCTCCGCGACAACGGCGTCGATCAGGCTGACTCCGATATTGCCGACGGCGGTCGCCCGCAGGCCGGCGGCAGTCAGCATCGACGCAAGCATCAGGGTGGTCGTCGTCTTGCCGTTGGTTCCTGTGACGTAAAGCCACGGCGCCGGATTCACCGCCGGTCGTAGTCGCCAGGCAAGCTCGAACTCACCCCAGACTGCCATCCCCCGTTCCCGGGCTGCCGAGATCCAGTGAGAGTCCAACGGGATTCCGGTCGAGACCACCAACACGTCCCCAACCGGCAGCTGCGCCGCGCCCCCGAGGCGGACGTCCGCGCCCAGCAACTCCAGCACCCGACCACGTTCGGCCTGCTTGGCGCCGTCGCTGTCGTCCACCACGCTCACCTGTCCACCGCGCCGGAGTAGGGCGTCGGCGCCAGAGAAGCCGGCGAGTCCGAGACCGGCGATCACCACTCGCAGCTCCTGCGGGGGCGGTCCGCCCGGAGCGTTCACGTCCGCACCCACTCGGCGTAGAACAGGGCGATCCCAGTGCCCACGAAGAGGCACTGCATGATCCAGAACCGAACGACAATGGTGATCTCGCCCCAGCCCTTGAGCTCAAAGTGGTGATGCAGCGGCGCCATCCGAAACACCCGTTTGCCGGTGAACTTGAACGAGCCGACCTGCAGGATCACCGACACCGTGGTGAGCAGGAAGATCCCCCCAAGGAAGATGAGCAGCAACTCGGTTCGGGTCATGATGGCCAACGCGGCGATCGCACCGCCGATCGCCAGCGACCCGGTGTCGCCCATAAATATCTGTGCCGGCGAGGTATTCCACCAGAGGAATCCCAGACAGGCCCCCGCGAAGGCCGCGGCGAAAACCGCCAGATCGAGCGGGTCGCGCACCTCATAACAGCGGGTGAATCGGGAGAACGAGCAGTTCTGGCCGTACTGCCACACGCCCAGCAGAGCGAATGCACCAAACGTCGCGATCGCGCTACCGGCGGCCAACCCGTCGAGACCATCGGTCAGGTTGACCGCATTCGTGGTGGCGGTGACCAGCAGCCACAGCCAGATGATCGCCAGCACTGTCGGTAACAGGATCGGCGTATCCCTGATGAAGGAGATTGCGTCCGATGCTGGCGTCCGACCGTACTCGTCCGGAAACTGCAGCGCCAGCACCGCGAATGACAAGCCGATGAAAGCCTGCCCGAGGAGTTTGGTTCGTGCTCGCACTCCGGTGCTGCGTTGTTTGAAGATCTTCAGGTAGTCGTCGGCCATTCCGACCATGCCCAGACCTACGGCCAGGTAGAGCGCCAGCAGACCGGAGACCGTCGGCGGCCGCCAGGCGACGAGATGGGCGATGGCGTAGCCCAGCACCACCCCGATCAGGATTGCCAGCCCCCCCATCGACGGGGTGCCCTTCTTCCCCTGGTGCTCCGGGTAGTTGATGTCGTCGGTGGATACCCGAATGGCTTGGGAGTAGCCGTGCTTGCGCAGAATCCGGATCAGGTAGGGGGTGCCGAACAGACCGACCAGCAGCGCCAGCCCCGCCGCCATGATGACTTGGACCACTACCGGTCACCGCCCACCAAGACGGCCTCAGCGATCCGCTCCAGGCCGCCAGCCCTGGAGGCCTTCACGAGCACAACATCGCCGGGACGCAGCTGTTCGGCGAGTAGACCGATCGCGCTGTCGACGTCCGGCACCCAGGCTGACTCCTCACCCCAGGAACCCTCATGGGCTGCTCCCATGTGAATGGGTCGGGCTCCTTCACCTACTGCCAGCAGCCGGGCGATGTCCAGCCTGACCGCGAGTCGTCCCAACCGGTCGTGCTCGTCAAGGGAACCGTCGCCGAGCTCCAGCATCTCACCCAGCACGGCCCACCGGGTTCCTGCACAGTCCATCGCAGCCAAAGCCTTCAGAGCTGCTCGCATCGACTCAGGGTTGGCGTTGTAGGCGTCATTCACCACCGTCACACCTGCCGGGCTGCGGGCGATCTCCATTCGCCAGCGACTGCGCGGCTCGGCCACAGTCAGCTGGGCCGCGACAAAGTCCAGCGGCATCCCAACCGCGAGGGCAGCGGCGGCCGCCGCGGCGGCGTTGATCGCCGAGTGTTCGCCTGGGAACTGCAGCCCGAGATCGGCCTGCTGACCGCCGGAGGTCAGTCGGAAGTTCGGGCGGGCCAGCGCATCCAACGTGACGTTCGAGATTCGAGTGTCGGCCGCGGCTGATTCTCCGAACGTGGACACTCGGGCGCCGACATCAGCGGCCGTGGCAGCCATCGCGGCCGTCACCGGGTCATCTGCGTTCAGGACAGCGGTACCACCGGTGGAGAGGGCGGCGACAATCTCCGACTTCGCCAGTGCGATCTCGGACTGATCCCGATACTGCCCGACATGGGCCGATCCGACGTTGAGCACAACCGCCACGTCCGGCGGCGCGATCTGACAGAGGTAGGCGATGTGGCCAAGCCCACGGGCACCCATCTCCAGCACCAGGAACCGGCTGGATTCGTCCGCCTGTAGAACTGTCAGCGGCAACCCGAGCTCGTTGTTGGCTGATCCGGCCGGCGCCACCGTCGGTCCGTATCCAGCCAGCACTTGGGCAAGCATGTCCTTGCAGGAGGTTTTGCCGCTCGAACCGGTGATCGCCACAACTGTCAGCTCTGGCAATCTGTCGAGGACCGCCCGCGCCAGTCTGCCGACAGCCTCCGTCGCGTCGGCGACCACCACGGTCGGCACGTCCAACTCCCGCTCGGCAAGCACAGCGCCCGCACCGGCCTCGACCGCCGCTCGACCATGGTCGTGACCGTCGTGGTGCTCCCCCGAGATCGCTACGAACAGGTCACCGGGTGCGACAGTCCGCGAGTCCGTGGTGATCCCGGTCACCTGGACCTCCGCCGGTCCTCGCAGCCGCCCACCGGTGATCATCGCCACCTCGGCCAACGACAACGTGATCATCGGCCAGCCCCCGCCAGCGCCCGGCCAAGCAGCACCCGGTCATCGAACGGATGCACCTCACCTGCGATCTCCTGGCCTTGTTCGTGCCCCTTCCCGAGCACCAGCACGACGTCACCGGGCTGCGCCCAGTTGACCGCCCCTTCGATGGCTGCTCGGCGATCGCCGATGACCTCCACCGTGGCTCGCTCCAGTTGCGGCACCGACATCGCTCCCTGCGCAATCGCCATTCGGATCAGATTGGGGTCCTCTGATCGAGGATTGTCGTCGGTTATCACCAGGAAATCCGCGAGGCGCGCGGCGACCTCTCCCATTATCGGTCGCTTGGCCACATCTCGATCGCCGCCACAGCCTAGAACCACAATGACCCGCCCGGTTGTATCCGACAGCGCCGCGATCGCCCGTCCGACGGCGTCCGGGGTATGGGCGTAGTCCACAATCCCCAATACGCTGCCCGGGGCGGGCACGCGCTCCATCCTGCCCGGCACCCCGGCACACTGGGCGACGGCCGCAATCGCGGTGCCGGGCGCCACCCCACACGCAACCGCGGTCGCGATCGCCCCGACCGCATTGGCGACATTGAACGAGCCCGGCAGCGACACCTCCGCGGGCCAGTTCGCCGTCTCGTTCTCCGTCTCGTGGTTGAGTTGGAACTCGCTTCCCGCAGCCGCGGCCCTGATGTCCGCGGCAGCCCAATCTGCCGGACCGGTTCCGATCCGGTACGTCTCGGTGGGTAGCACCGCGGCCATGTCGGCCGCCAGTTGCTGCCCCCATTCATCGTCCACGCAGATGACGGCGCGCCGCGCCCGGTACGGGGTGAACAACGATGCTTTGACCTCGAAGTAGTCGGTCATCTGGCCGTGGAAGTCCAGGTGATCCTGGCTGAGGTTCGTGAAGACCACGACATCAAAGGTGAGCCCGTTGACCCGCCCGAAAGCAAGCGCGTGCGAGGACACCTCCATCACCACTGCGGTCACGGCACGATCCCGCATGATTCCCAGCAGGGAGTGAACCTCCGGGGCTTCCGGGGTGGTCCGTTTGGATGCCACCGGCTCCCCTGCTATCAAGTGCCCGGTCGTGCCCAGCAGCCCGGTCGTGTGCCCGGCGGCCCGCAGCGCGGCCTCCACCAGGAAGCTCATGGTCGTCTTTCCGTTGGTGCCGGTGATCCCGATCAGCAGTAACTCATCCCCCGGTCGTTGGTACGCCCGGGCCGCCAGTTCCCCCACCAATTCCCGCGGCTCAGCCACCACCACGATCGGTACCGTTGCAGGCTGCGACGAGGACGCAATCAGTTCGGCGCCAACTGCGTCGGTGACCACCGCCACCGCACCCGCCGCAATCACCGAGGCGGTGAACTTGGCTCCGTGCACATTGGCTCCGGCTGCGGCCAGGTAGATGTCCCCGGGACGGACCAACCTGGAGTCCATCGCAACACCGGTGACCTCGATTCGCGCCCAGGTCGGGTCGGCCTCGGCCAGACCTGACAGTACTGCGGGCAGCGGTTGTGGGCGTGGTCGCGGACGGTCAGTGGGCTGTATCGGCATGTGGCTACTCGATCGTTGGAGGGTCGTTACTGGCTGGCGCCGCCCGCGTAGATCGGCAGGTCAGGTGGCGGCGTGCCCGACGGCGGGATCCGCAGAGTCTGCAGGGCCGTGGTCATCACCTCCTTGAACACGGACGCCCCCAACGCCCCGCCATAGTGACCGTTTTGCGGATCCTGCAACACGACGACGGCCACGAGTTGCGGGTCGTCAGCCGGCGCTACTCCGATGAAGCTCGCCGTGTACCCCTTGTAGCAGCCGCAACTGTCGTCGATCCGATTGGCGGTACCAGTCTTGCCTGCGATCCGATAGCCAGGAATGGCCGCCATCGGCGCGGTCCCGTTCTTGCTGACCACTTCCTCCATCATCTTCATCACTTCGGCGGCGGTTCCCGGCTCCACCACTTGGGCAGTCGTGGGCTTCTTCGCAGGCGTCGCGTGGCCTTCGGCATCGATATAGGAGTCGATCAGCTGCGGCGTGATCCGGACGCCACCGTTGCCCAACGTCTGGTACACCGACGCCGCCTGCAACGCGCTCATCGACAGACCCTGGCCGAAGGCGATGGTGGGGAAGCTGGAGTCCGACCAATCCTTCACCGGCGGAACGTAGCCCGTCCCCTCCCCTGGGAAACCGAGCCCGCTGCGTTCGCCAACGCCGAATCGCTTGAGGTATTCGTAGAGCTTGTCCTTCCCAATCAGCTCCGCCGCCTGAATGGTGCCGGTGTTGCTGGACTTGGCCAGCACCCCGGCCAAGGTCAACTCCCAGGTGGGGTGTTGATCGTGATCGCTGAAGCTTCGCCCGGAGCGGGTGATGGTGTCGGGAACGTTGAACGTCGTACCGGCATTGGCCTTGCCCTCGTTGATCACGGCCGCCATTGTCATCACCTTGCTGGTCGACCCCGGCTCGAATGCCTCCACCACGGACCGATTCTGCTGGTCTGCCGCTTTCGTATTCCCTGGATCATTCGGGTCGATCGTCGGCACGGAGGCCATCGCCAGCACGCGCCCGGTCTTTGCCTCCATCAACACGACCGACCCACTCTGCGCCTGGGCTTCCTTCACCTGCCGGGCGATCGCGGATTGGGCGACCCACTGCAGGTCCCGGTCGATCGTCAACCGCACCGAGGTGCCAGGTACCGGCGACTCCTCCCTGTCCGTGCCGGTGGGGATCCGCCTACCATCAGCGACCTCGATACTCCGATGACCGTCGACGCCGGCCAGCCGTTCATCCAGCGCCAGTTCGAGTCCCGCCAGACCCTTGCCGTCAACCCCCACGAAGCCGAGCACGTTGGCTCCCAGTGCACTCGCCGGGTAGTCACGACGGCCGGTCTTCTCACTGGCCAGGCCTGGCACCCTTAGTGCGTCAAGCTTGTCCCAGGTGTCCCGGTTGACTGCCCTCGCCACATAGCTGAATCGCTTGCTGCCGGTCAGGGACTTCTGCACGTCGTCGACCGGCAATCCCAGCAGCGGAGCCAACTTTGCAGCTTCGGCGGCCGGATCCTCGATCAGCGTCTGGTCGACGATGACGTTGCGCGCCTCCACGGTCTGCGCGAGGGCGATCCCCCGGGCGTCATAGATGGTTCCCCGTGGAGCGACCAACGTGGTGGTCGCGAGTCGACCGCTCTCGGCACGTTCGGCCATCGCTGCGGAGTCCACCCCCTGCAGCATCAACAGCCGACCGCCGTAGAGGGCGAGGATTACCACAAACGCGATCGCCAGCACTCGCATCCGCCGACCGGGATCACCGGGGGTGAAGTGCAACTCGTTGCCGACGAATCGGCGATAGAGGTTGGGCCTGCCGGTGGATCCTTCGGCGTCATCGATGGGCGGCCGCGAACGGGTGGGCGTGCTCATCCGGCACTCACCGGCGACAGCCCTAACGGCGTCTCACCTGAAGTGCCGGGCTGCGGCTGACCGCCGGTGGCGGCACCGCCTGCGGCCGGACTGCCAACCCCGAGATCGCTGTTCGTCCCGTTGCCGCTGGTGGTGCCGGAGCCGCCAGCCGTACCGGACGGGTCCGAGCTGGTCTGACCAGCAGAGTTTCCGCTGCCGGTTGAGTTGCCGGCCGCGGTCGGGATCGGCGTTGGCGCCGGTGTCGGTTCCCCACGAACCGTGCCAGTGGCCAGGTCTAGGAACACGGGATTCTCGTTCTGCACCATCCCCATCTCCCGGGCTCTCCGCTCAATCTCGATCGGCGACTCGAAGCCTGCCACCGTGGTGCTCAGACTCTGCTCCTGCGCGGTCAGGTCGTTGGCCTGGCTCAGTAACTCGTAGCGTGTGAAGCTTCCCTGACTCAGGACTGTGTTCAATAGCAGCAGTGCGAGCAGGCTCGCGGATAGCAGCGTGGCAACCAGCACGATGAAGCTCGACCGCTTCATCTGTCGCACTGGCCGCAACGGGACAATCGCCGCCTTGCCGGATCGGCTGCTTCGTCCTGATTTGCCGTTCACGGCCTCCGGGTTTGCGCCCGGCCGGGAATCCGCACGGATACCTTCGAGGGCTCGGCTGCCGCGTCTTGGCAACTTGACGGCGGCGTCATGTGGCAGTGCCGTCATGACCACTCCTTCGTTGTCGCCGCCCGTGGAGGCTTTTCGGTCGTTCGCTCGACCGCTCGCAGCCGCACCGATGCGGCCCGTGGGTTGTCCTGAATATCCGCGTCAGACGCTACCTGGGCACCCCTGGTCAGCAGCCGGAAGCGAGGCCGCGAGTCGGGAGGAATCACAGGAAGGTCAGGCGGGACTTGCGCCTGGGTGACGAAAGCAAAGGTTTTCTTGACGATTCGGTCCTCCAGGGACTGGTACGCCATCACCACCAGTCGCCCCGACACCGCCAGCGCGTCCAACGCCGCCGGCAACACCCGGCGGAGCCCGCCCAACTCGTCGTTCACCTCGATCCGCAGGGCCTGGAAGGTCCGTTTGGCCGGGTGCCCGCCGGTGCGCTGCGAACGCGCCGGGATGGTTCGGACCAGTAGTTCAACCAATTGGCTGCTGGTCAGCAGCGGGTCAGCATCTCGGGTCGCAACGATCTCGTGGGCTATTCGACCCGCGAAACGTTCATCGCCGTAGTCCCGGAGTACCCGGGCGAGCCGGTCCGCGGGATACTGCGCCAACACGTCTGCGGCAGTCAGACCCTCAGTCGGGTCCATTCGCATATCCAGCGGCGCAGCGCGGGAATAGGAGAATCCGCGGTCGACGCGATCAAGTTGCATACTGGACACGCCCAGGTCCAGCAGCACCCCCTGTACCTCCGAAATTTCCAAGTCCGCCAGCACGTCAGCCAGTTCGTCGTAGCGGGCATGCACAAAGTCGACTCGATCGGCGAATGGACCAAGTCGGGTCATGGCCCGGTCCAAGGCGTTCGGGTCTCGGTCTATCCCGACGAGTCGAACTTCGGGCAGCCTCCGCAACAGGGCTTCGGCGTGTCCGCCCAGCCCGAGCGTGCCGTCGACGACGACAGCGCCGGGACCGATGCAGGAGGTGGCCAACAAGTCGACGCAGCGATCCAGGAAGACCGGGACATGACCATCGGGAACCCCACTGTCCGCAGCCACCACGCCCCCCTCTCACTCTCGTCGCCCTCGTCGTTGTAGGGCCAACCCTTGTCGTTCGGACCACTTACCCCTCGGATCCACCAGTCGGGCTCCGGTCGGCCCCGGCGTGCCTGACCGTGGCGGCCGATTCGCTTCCGCGGAGAACGGTTCGCCTACTGGTCCCCTCCCGCGGGGTCTTTGCGGGTCTGTGGAACGGGGAAGTATCCACAGGCACCTGTGTCCTGGAGTCGGGGAAGTACCTCAGGACCGGAGCGGGAGGGGGCCGGCAGGCGCGCCGGACTCAGAGAATGCCTGGCACCACCTCTTCGGAGAGGTCAGCGAAACCGGGCTCGGATTCGGCCAGATAGCGCTGCCAGGCGTCCGTATCCCAGATCTCGACGGTGGCATGGTTGCCGACGACAACGCAGTCGCGGTCGAGTCCTGCGTAGTCGCGCAGGGCCGACGGCAGGTTGACCCGACCCTGCCGGTCGGGAACTTGATCGAAGGCACTGGAGAAGAAGACCCGTGAGTAAGAGCGGACCCGCGCATCTGAACTCGAAGCGACCCGAATGCGATCCGCATAGGCCTGGAACTCGGCAGCCGGCCAGACCACCAGAGAACGGTCTTGCCCTTTGGTGATGACGACGCCCGCCGCAAGTTCCTCGCGGAACTTCGCCGGCAATGTCAACCGGCCCTTCTCGTCGAGTTTGGGGGCGTGCGTGCCAAGGAACACGTCCGCCACCTCCTCAATCACGGATGTCGGCGGGATCCCGCCGACATTGGCACCACTTTACCCCATTTTCCCCCACTTACAACCCCTCGCATGCTAAGACTCCCCACTTGACCACGCTCAATTGCACTATCGACTCGGTCGATGTCCTCTCCGCACTCCAAGAGCTCCCCTGGATCTCTTTGACCCCGGCGTGTCGCGGCGTGTCCCGGCGATTCCGGCTCTGGTGGAGTGTGGAGGGGACATCCCAGGCCACTTGACTGTCCATGCTGGTCCGAAATAGCCGAACTGGACTGGGAACATGCGCAGGCCCGTCGATCGTCTGTGGGTCAGATCTCCTCCGACTCAGCGTTATGAAGGGTCTGAGCCGGACGCCTGCGCCGAAGGTTCCCGTGGGGGGCAGGACTAGTCGTCGATGTGCTCGACACCGAGTTCCTTGAGGCGCTCAAGACTTTCCTTCATGGCCTGTATCGCCTCAGTGGGATGCCCTTGCCAGTTGATGACTTCACCGACGACAGTCACTGATTCTCGGGTGCGGTAGGACTTGGTCGGGTTGCCGGGGAACTTCTTGTCAGTGACATTGGGGTCGTCTTCAAGTAGTCCGGTCGGCTCCACCACGTAGATCCTCTCGGGGCCGTCTCCGACTGCCAGTTCCGCTCCCCAGGTGGCCACATTGAGATTGGCGCTGAGATAGACGAAGTTCGCCTGCCTCCTCTTGCCGTAGTTCGAGGAGTAGCCGGGTGTGATGCGGTCGCCGGTGTTGAGATCCGCTCGAGTGCCATGGAAGAAGGAAGTCACAAACTCGGCTGGTGGCTGGCCAGCACTGGGGTGGTCTGCCGTCGGCGCGGTGCCGTCTGGACTAGCAACCTGGCTTGGTTCAGTTGTCATGAGTACCTCCGGAGATTGGCATGAACAATGGCGAAGTCGCGCTCCTCGAATAGACCAGTGTGCGGCACGGAGAACGTTCTGCAGGCAGTCCTAGTGAGTCTGGGATCAACTCTGGTGGGGCAGCACCTTCCCTGATCGCCTGCAG
>CAZJNU010000023.1:0-32471 GCA_964547485.1 uncultured Actinomycetes bacterium | reverse complement strand
GCGACGGTCAGCGACGGTCAGCGACGGTCAGCGACGGTCAGCGACGGTCAGCGACGGTCAGCGACCGAGGGTCACCCGCACCCAAGTCCGGCGACCGCACGCCGGACACTTCACCCAAGCCCGGTACCCCCGCCTCGGCACCGGCACGTGCACCCCCGGCAGCGACATCTGAGCCAACCGCACCACCGACACGATGGTTCGACGGTGACACAGCTGGCAGTCCAGCCCCACACTGCCCAGCGACGGCGGCTGCTCAGCGCCGCTGAACAGCGCCTGCTTGCCGAGGGGATCACGGCCGGACGAGGCCTCTGGAACCCCGTCACGGCGGATGCGGTCGAAGCTGCCGGGCTTGGGCTTAGCGCGCCGGGCCGCAGCCGAGGTGGGATCCGCGGTCTCCGAGGAGCGGCCCGACTCGGTCGCGGCCGACGACTCGGTGGTGTCCTCGCCCACACTCACGAACCCTCCACCAACTTGGCAGCGATCTTTCGGTAGGCCTCTGCACCCCTGGAACTGGAGGCAGTGGACAACACACTGCGGCCAGCCGAGGGCGCCTCGGCGAATCTCACGGACTTCGCGATCGGCGGTCTCAACACCGCCAACCCGTACCTGTCTTCAACATCCGCCAAGGTTGCCCGGGCAAGTCTGGTGCGGGAGTCGTACATCGTGGGCAGCACTCCAAGCACCTTCAAGTCCCGATTGCACAATCGTTGAACGTCCTGCACGGTGTCCAACAGTTGCCGTACCCCTCGATGCGACAGCGTCTCGCACTGCATCGGGATCAGCACCTCGTCAGCCGCCGTCAACGCGTTCACCGTCAGCACACCCAGGGACGGCGAGCAGTCCAACAGGACGACGTCGTAGTCCTGCGCCAGATCCTCCAGCGCCAACCGCAGGATGTACTCACGACCCGTCCGGGTCAGCAGATGCGCCTCGGTACCGGCGAGATCGATGGTGGCCGGGAGAAGGTCCGGACCCTCCTCGGTGGGGGTTACCACCAACCGTGCGTCGACTCTGCCGAGCAGCACGTCGTGCATCGAGAATTCAAGATCCTCTGGATCCAGACCCAGCGAATACGTCAGACAGGCTTGCGGGTCGAGGTCGACCAACAGCACCTTGCGGCCAAGTTCGGTGAGGGCACCGCCCAAGGAGGCCACAGTCGTGGTTTTGGCAACGCCGCCCTTCTGATTGGCGACGGCGATGATACGGCTCACGGTGCCTTCCGGTGGCAGGAGTGGGAATCGAAGGTGTTGGTCAGTATTCTGCCGCTCGTGAGTACGCCGCCGTTCGTCACCCTCCCCAATTGTGTGAATCACACCATGATCGGGGTGGGCGACAAGTTGCTGGCAACTTTGCAGACCAGCAACGTCGACGCGTCATGCAGAGTTCTCCTGGTCGCCGGATTCACCGGCAGCAAAGAGGACTTCCTGGCGATCCTGGAACCACTGCACGACGCCGGGTTGATGGTGGTCGCCTATGACCAGGTGGGTCAGTTCGAATCATTCGGACCATCCGACTCGGAGGCCTACACGCTGTCGGCGCTTGCGGACGACATCGTCAACCTCGCCCGCGTTCTTTGGCCGGAAGGTCCCAGACCGCAGCTGGTCGGGCACTCGCTGGGAGGAATTGTGGCTCGGCAGGCAGTGATTGCTTCGCCAGCCGATTTCTCGTCGCTGACGCTGTTGGCGAGTGGCCCGTCGGCCATCCCGGAACACCGACGTCCGGAGCTGCAGGCGCTACGCGCAGCGCTTCCGGAGACTGACCTCTCGACGGTCTGGGAGGCCCGCCAAGAGTGGGAGCGACGCAATGGAGCCGAGCCACCCAGCCCTGCGGTGGCAGCCTTCCTGAGGGCGCGCTGGTTGGCGAACAACCCGCTGGCTTTGACCGCAAAGGCCTTGATCCTGCTGGAGGAATCGGACCGGACCGCGCAACTGGTGAGCACTGGAGTGCCCTGCGCCGTCCTCTATGGCACCGACGACGACGTCTGGTCCCCCGCCCAACAATCCGCGATGGCACGGGAACTGGGGGCGTTGGAGGTGCGAATCGACCACGCCGGGCATTCGCCGGCCGCAGATCAGCCGCGGGCGACGGCGGCGGCCCTGGTCGGAATCTGGCGACGACTCGGGGGTCTAGAACCCGACCGGAGTGGGTATCACCAAGTCATGACCGTCCGTGCTGCCCTGACTGCGGGTACGGCGGCGCCGAGGGACGCGCGGAGGCTGGTTGCCGATCAGGTGACCGAGTGGGGGCTGGACGACGTCCGCGACGATCTTCGACTGATCGCCTCGGAATTGGTCACGAATGCCCTGATTCACACGGCTGGACCAGTGGAAATCAGCCTGTCGACGGGACCTGGCCACGTCCGAATCGAGGTCAGCGACCCGTCCACGGTCGCACCGGAAGTCACCCGGGCAGACCCCGACGACGACCACGGGCGGGGTCTGGCGATCGTCGCCTCGCTGAGCCGCGACTGGGGAGTCGACTACCACTCACACGGGAAGACGGTGTGGGCCGACGTGGCGACTAACTCGCCGGCGTAGCCGTCTCGGACGAACTAGCCGCGGCAGAGCCACCGGCAGCGCTACCGTCGCCGACAGCGGTCCCGAACGGGATGCCCAGGATGTTTCTGGCAGCGGCCATCTGTTCGGCGTCCACGGTCACGTCATACCGACCGGCGACCAACTGGCTGCGCGAGACGAAGTCACGCTTGCCACCGGTGAAGGCGTAGTTGATCAGTCCCAGGATGATCCCAAATGCGGCACCATAGATCAGTCCAAGCCCGACCAGTGTCCAGAGGTTCGCCTCCGAAGTCGCGAACAGCGAGACGAACAGACCGAGCAGCACCCCGAGCCAGGCACCCATCAGCAAGCCACCCAGCGCTGCCCGACCCCACGACATCCGACCCAAGACGGCCTCCACGCTGCGGAGATCCACCCCGATGATGGAGACGTGCTCAACCGGGAACTTGTTGTCGCTGAGCTTGTCGACGGCGGCTTGGGCTTCCTCGTAACTCGGGAATGAGGTAAGCGTCGGCCGGGCCGCGATCTCCTGCGGGGTGATGATGGTGGGCACCTGCGCTCCTTCTGCTGTCGTGAACCGCTACCAGACCGGCTCCCTCAACCGCGGAGCTTGTAGTCCTCCAGTAACCGCCGGGCGATGATCATCCGTTGGATGTCCGCGGTCCCCTCGCCGATCATCAGCATCGGAGCCTCGCGGTACAACCGCTCGATCTCGTACTCCTTCGAGTAACCGTAGCCGCCATGGATGCGGAACGAGTCCTCTACGACCTCTTTGCAGTATTCCGAAGCCAGGTACTTCGCCATCCCGGCCTCGAGGTCGTTGCGCTCGCCGGAATCCTTCTTACGCGCAGCCTTGACCATCATCTGGTGACCGGCCTCGACCTTGGTCGCCATCTCGGCCAGCCGGAACGCGACCGCCTGATGCTCGGCGATCGGTTTGCCGAACGTCACCCGCTGTTGGGCGTAGTCAATCCCGAGTTCGAACGCCCTCGTGGCCAAACCGCAGGCCCGGGCCGCGACGTTGACTCGACCCACCTCCACGCCGTCCATCATCTGGTAGAAACCGCGACCGGGTTTGCCCCCCAGCAGGGCGTCGGCCGACAGCTCGAAGTCCGTCATCACCAGTTCGGTGGTGTCGACACCCTTGTAACCCATCTTGTCGATCTTGCCGGGAATGGTGAGCCCTGGCAGCACCTCGCCGAAGCCGGCCGGCTTCTCGATCAGGAAGGTGCTCATCTTGCGGTACACGGATGCACCCTCGGCCGCCTCCTCGTCGGTGCGCATCAGCACCGCCGTCAAGGTCGAGGAGCCACCGTTGGTCAGCCACATCTTCTGACCGTTCAGCACATACCCATCGCCGACCCGAACCGCACGGGAGGTGATGGCGGCGACGTCGGAGCCACAACCGGGTTCGGACATCGAGAACGACCCTCGGACTTCGCCGGTGGCCATCCGCGGCAGGTACGCAGCCTTCTGCTCGTCGGTACCGTGTTGCATGATCATGTAGGCGACGATGAAGTGCGTGTTGATGATGCCGCTGACGCTCATCCAACCGCGGGCGATCTCCTCGACCACCAGCGCATACGTCAGCAACGACTCACCCAGACCGCCGAACTCCTCCGGGATCATCAGGCCGAAGATGCCCATCTCCTTCATACCCTCAACGATCTCGGTGGGGTACGTATCGGAGTGCTCAAGTTCCTGGGCCACCGGGATGATCTCGTTGTCTACGAAGTCGCGGACCGCGGTGAGGATTTCCTGCTGAACGTCGGTCAGCCCCTCGGTCTCAGTGAGCCTGCCCATGTCTGCTCCCTTTCGATGTGCTGTGCGCCCCTGCCGGGCACCGCCTGGACCCTATGTTACTGGCCAGTAGCAAAGGCGCACATCCGACCCCCATCGGACCCCACCTGCTGACAGGCCCGCGCTATCCGTCGACCAGTGAGCGAGCGAGATGCAGCGGTCCGCCCTGGACGAAACCGTGGTCGTGCAGGCACCTCAACTCAGCGGCAACAGCCCCGATGAAGGTCCAGGCCAACAGTCGGTCCTGGTCGAAACCCGCCAGCTCCGCAAGGATGTTGGCCCGTCGTCGGGCTGCGCGACGCAGAGCATCCGCCGCAGTTCCCTGGACCCGCAGGGAATCATGCAGATCGAGCATCAGCGGGACTGCCTCGAAGGTGGGATCACCCCACCAACCACGCGGGTCGATCACCCGCCAGACATCCGCGGCGCCGCCGACACCGTCTCGTAGCAGGTTCTGATGGTGAGCGTCCCCGTGCAGCAAAATGTCATTCGGGGTCGGAGTCGAGAGTTCCGAGAGCATGTCGGCTGCTCTCCGCACGAGGTCACCGGGCAGTCGCTCCCGGGTCGGAGCGGAACTGTCCTCGCGCTGCCAATACTCGTCGAAGGGCCATCGAATCTCGGCCAGGGCCGGCACCTGCGCAGGCCTTGGCAGGCGGGCGACGGCGGCGTGCATCCGGGCGTAGACGGCACCTGCAATGGCGGTCGCCAGGTCATCGTCGGCGGCCGCGACCGGCCGCAGGTCGTCGCCCAGCAAGATCCGCTCGAGCAGCAGCGCGCCCTCGGTCTGGGCCACCAGCCGGCACGCCACCGGGGGCGTGTCCGCGGACTCCGTTCGGGCGTAGCCGCGCAGACAGGTAGCTTCCAGCGCGCGGGAGGTCGCCCCACCCACCTTCAGCACTAGATGCTCGGGGCCCCGCCGAACGAACCAGGTCTGTGAGTAGCCGGAGTGGGTCCGCTCGAGCAACTCCAGGCCCCACCGCCGGGCAGCGGCGGTCACCTCTGGCGTCGGTGCCGACCTGGGCTGCTGCGGATCTGCCCATCCGGTTGCGCCCGATTCGAACTCCCCGCGTTCGGTCACTGCCCTACGGGCGACGGTCGGCTACTACTTCTACGCCGGTGGGGTGAAGGTCTCGGTCCGCGCCATCCCGGCCGCGCGGCCCTTGGCCGAGATGACCAGCGCCATCTTGCGCGAAGCCTCATCGATCATCTCGTCGCCGAGCATTACCGCACCGAGCGCCCCGCCCGCGGCGGAGGTGTAGTAGTCGTAGGCGTCCAGAATCAGCTCGGCGTGGTCATAGTCCTGCTGCCGCGGCGAGTAGACCTCGTTGGCCGCCTCCACCTGACCGGGGTGCAGCACCCATTTGCCATCGAACCCCAGGGCGGCGGATCTGCCAGCGACCCGCTTGTATCCCTCTACGTCCTTGATCTGCAGGTAGGGGCCGTCGATGGCCTGCTTGTCGAAGGCCCGAGCGGCCATCAGAATCCGCATCAGGATGTAGTGATATGCGTCGCCAACGTCGTAACCGGCTGGCTGCTCACCGACCACCAGACTCTTCATATTGATGCTGGCCATGAAGTCCGCCGGCCCGAAGATGATCGTCTCGACTCGCGGTGACGCCTGCGCAATGGCGTCGACGTTGATCAGACCGAGCGCGTTCTCGATCTGCGCCTCAATCCCGATCCGGCCGACCTCCAACCCGACTGTCTTCTCGATCTGGGTCAGGGTCATGTCAAGCCAGGTGATCTGCTCAGCAGTCTGCACCTTCGGCAACATGATGCAGTCCAGGTTCGCACCGGCGCCCTCGACGACCTCGATCACGTCGCGGTAGGTCCAGGAGGTGGTGAGGTCGTTGACCCGCACCACCCGGGTCTTGCCTTCGTAGCCACCCTCGTTCAGTGCCGCGACGATGTTGCGGCGCGCCTCCTCCTTGGCAATCGGGGCAACCGCGTCCTCGAGGTCCATGAAGACCTGGTCGGCCGGCAACCCCCGCGCCTTGTCGAGCATCTTCGGGCTGCTGCCCGGAACTGCGAGGTTGGAACGGCGGGCACGGGAGGGGCGGGACGTGGTTTCGCTCATGTCTCAAAACGATAATCACTGCCCACAGGCGACCACCTTCCAGGGTGCCCGACGCGGGTCCGATGGCACGCAGATCGGGCATATTGACGCGAAACGTCCCCGGCCCGGCGCCGCCTAGCTGGGCGAGTCCGGCAGCACTCGGCTGGCCGCAGCTCCAGATCGCACGACCATCGCAGTACCGACGAGCAGCAGCCCGAGTGCGGGTAGTACCGCCAGCGGCGGCCATTGCCCCAGGAATACCGCCGCCATCAAAGTGGCCAGCGGCATCTCGAACAGGATCCCGATACTGGTCATGGTCGCCGAGGTGGTGCGCAGGGTGGCACTGATCAGGCTGTGGCCGAGCAATTGGGCGAGAACCGTCAGGGTCAGGATCAGCAGCCAATCCCGGGTGCTGTATCCCCACAACTGAATCCCAAGCGAGGAGCTGAGAGCAAGCAGGCTCAGCGCCGCCGACGAGTAGGCGATCAACGTGTAGTTGGCGGTGCTGACGTCTTGTCGAACCCGCTCACCCACCGTCACATAGGCAGCGGCCAGCATTGCCCCCACCAGCGCGAGGGCATCCCCGAACAGTGCCCGCGGATCCAGCGACAAGTCGATACCGGTCAGCACGAGGATGCCGACCAGCGACACCACGATGCCCAGCCAGACACCCGCGCCGAACCGGACCCCGCGGGCCCGGGCGAGCAGCGCCGCCCAGATCGGCTGGGTCGCCACCAGTGCAGTCGAGGAGGCCACCGAGGTGTAGCGGAGGGAGGGTATCCAGGTGGCGAAGTGGGCAGCCAACAGCACCCCGGCAGCCACCGCCAGTAGCAGCCGCCGACGGTCCAGCGAGACCAGTTCCCGCCGGTGCCGGGCGACAGCCCACGGCGCGGTCGCGGTCGCACCCAGGGCCGTCCGCCAGAAGGCGATTCCCAGCGCCGGGGCGGTCGTCGCCGCGATCAGCGGAGCGGAGGTGGAGATGAAGAATACGGCGATCGCAAGCAGTCCGAGTTGCGGCCCGGTCCGCGCCACACGAGTTGCCACGGGTGCACGCTAGCCGCAACAGGGCGTCGAGCGCGTTAGCCTTCAGGTCATGAGTTCCCAGTCCGCGCGTGTCTACATCGGCCAACTGGCCGGGACTGCGGTGTTCGCCCCGAACGGCGACCAGCTGGGAATCGTGCGAGATGTCGTCTGCCTGCTGCGACCGCCGCCGGATCGGCCGCGAGTGATCGGGCTCGTGGTGGAGGTGGGGGCGAGGCGGCGGATTTTCGTTCCGATGACCAAGGTCACTGACGTTTCGGCAGGTCAGGTGGTGGCCACTGGGACCGTCAACCTGCGCCGCTTCGCGCAGCGGGACAGCGAGACGTTGGTGGTCGCGCAGATCATCGACCGGCGGGTGCAAGAGCGCGACTCCGGTGACGAGGTGAAGGTGCTCGACGCCGCGATGGAGTTGCACAATCGGGACTGGACGCTGGGCCGACTGCACATTCGCAAGGGCAAGGTCGGTTTCCGACGCCGGGCCGAGACAAGGACGGTCAAGTGGGAGGACGTGCTCGACATCTCAGGCGAGGACGGCGACCAAGCCGTGGACACCCTGCTGGAATCCGTCGCGGAGATGCATCCGGCTGACGTCGCGGCCGTGCTGGCCGACTTGCCGGCTAAACGACGGATCGAAGTCGCCCGTGGCCTCACCGACGAACGGCTAGCCGATGTGCTCGAGGAGATGGCCGACTCCGGCCGGATCGAGGTGCTGGACCGGCTGGACGCCGAACGGGCGGCCGACATCCTGGAGCAGATGGACCCCGATGATGCTGCGGACCTGTTGGGCGACCTTTCACCCGAACGCGCGGCGGCCCTGCTGGAGCTGGTGGAGCCGGACGAGGCCGAAGACCTAAGACGGCTGCTGATCTACCCCGACGCTTCGGCCGGCGGCATGATGACTACCGAACCGATCGTGCTGCCACCGGATGCGACCGTTGCACAGGCGCTCGCTGCGATCCGCAGCCCGGATATCTCCCCGAGCCTGGCCGCCCAGGTGTACGTGGTGCGGCCCCCGTTGGAGACCCCCACCGGTCGACTGCTCGGGGTCGTCCACTTCCAGCGGCTACTGCGCGAACCTCCGGCCACACTTGTCTCGGGGGTGATCGACCGCAGCGTTAAACCGGTGCGACCTGAGGCACCGCTGGCTGCCGTCACCAGGAGTTTCGCCACCTACAACCTGGTCGCCCTACCTGTCATCGACGAGGGAAACCGGCTCCTCGGCGCAGTCACCGCAGACGACGTCATCGACCATATGCTCGGCGATGACTGGCGGGAACGGGTTGACATCGACGAGGACGAGGAGGCCGAAGATGGCCGAGCCTAAACCGCGACGACGCCACGCCCGGTTGGATCAACCTCGGGAGGGCCGACGATCGCTACGGCCCTCCTACGACCCTGAGACGTTCGGTGCCCTCAGCGAACGGATCGCGCGCTACATCGGCTCGTGGCGGTTCATCGCCTGGATGACGGCCTTCGTCGCGATCTGGGTCGGCTGGAACACCCTGGCGCCAGCGGACTGGCGCATCGATCCGTTCCCGTTCATCTTCCTCACCTTGATGCTCTCACTGCAGGCGTCCTATGCCGCGCCGCTGATCCTATTGGCCCAGAACCGGCAGGCGGACCGGGATCGGGTCCAATACCAGGACGACCGTTCCAGCACGGACCTGTTGATCGCCGACACCGAATACGTCAGCCGAGAGGTGGCAGCGCTCAGGGCAACGCTGGGCGATGTCGTCAGTCGGGACTATCTACGCGCCGAGCTTCGGGCGTTCCTGGATCAGCTCGACGATCGCCGCCCCTGATCACTCCGCCGTGGGTGGCAGGAGCCGCGCTCGACTGGCCGGGCCGTAGCATCAACCCCATGTCGAACCCTCCCGCGACCCCGCCCGCAGACCCCGACGGCCCCCCCGCCGGCCCGGCCGAGACTCCATTGGCCGCGGCTGTCAGATCCGCGCTCGGCAGCGTCCTCGACCCCGAGATTCGCCGACCGATCACTGAACTGGGCATGGTGAAATCGGTCGCGGTCGACTCCAACGGTCAGGTGTCCGTGGCGGTATTCCTGACGGTCTCCGCCTGCCCGATGCGCGACACCATCACCGATCGGGTGACAGCAGCAGTCACCGCCGTGCCTGGAGTTGCCGGCGTCACCGTCGAACTCGACGTGATGGACGATGAGCAGCGCCAGCGCCTCCGCGAACTTCTGCAGGGTCCGGGACAACGCGACATCGTGTTCAACCGGCCCGGTTCCACCACTCGTGTCATCGCGGTGGCGTCAGGTAAGGGCGGGGTCGGCAAGTCATCCGTGACGGTCAACCTCGCCGTCGCGCTCGCGGCCCGTGGCCGGTCGGTCGGATTGCTCGACGCCGACATCTACGGCCATTCGATCCCCCGGCTGATCGGTATCGATCGGATGCCGACCCGGGTTGAAGGCATGATCCTGCCGCCGTCGGCGCACGGCGTCCAGGTGATTTCGATGCTGCTGTTCAAACCGGGAGGTGTGCCGCAAGCGGTCGCCTACCGCGGGCCGATGACCCATAGCGCCTTGAAGCAGTTCCTCACCGACGTCTACTGGGGCGACCTCGACTACCTGCTGTTGGACCTACCGCCAGGAACCGGGGATATGGCGATGAGCGTGGGTCAGTTGCTACCGCAGTCGGAACTGCTGATCGTGACGACGCCACAGTCCGCCGCCGCCGAAGTGTCGGTGCGGGCGGGAATGATGGCCATCCACACCAAGCAGCGAGTGCTCGGCGTCGTCGAGAACATGAGCAATTTCGGCTGCCCCCATTGCGGAGAGCCGATCGATATCTTCGGCGCCGGCGGCGGGACGCTGGTAGCCGAACTCCTGACTCGGGAGTTGAAGACGAACATCCCGCTGCTGGCAAGAATCCCGTTCGACGTCGGGATGAGAGAGGGCGGGGACAACGGGCAACCGATGGTTGTCGCCCAGCCGGAGTCGGCAGCAGCGGCCGGCATCCTCGGGCTCGCCGATCACATCGAGGGACAGGGCCGCGGTTTGGCCGGGATGAGCCTCGGACTGACCCCCGCGAGCAGGTTCTAACGGCATCCTGGGCGCGCAAGATTCGAAGCACCGCCAACTGCCTCATGACTGCCGGGGCGCCGCGGCCCAGGCATGACTCGTGCTCGGTCAGGTGGCGTCGGGGTCGAACGCAGCGGGCGCCGGCGCTGCGGGTTGATTGGTCGCCGGCACGGAGCCGGTCGGCGCCACGCCGGCACCGGATGCCGAACCGCCGGGGCGGGAGCCATTTTCGGGCGACGTTGCGGTTTTGTCAGTTCCGCTATCGCTGAGGGTCGAGGACAGGATCCGCTTCGGATGCAGGTCAGCCAGTGACTTCAGATCGTCGCCGATCGAGTCCAGACCTGTGCCCTCAGTCAATTCCTTCCGTGCGCTACCGGCGGTTTCGCGCAACTGCCTCACGGCCCGGCTCGCCTGCGCCGCAACCTTGGGCAGCTGCTCGGGACCGAAAATCAGCAACGCGAGCACACCGAGGACGAGGATCTCGCCGAGTCCGATGTCGAACATGCGCCCTCCGGTGCCTGCGGTTGGGGGCGGGCCGCCGGTGGCCCGCCCCCACAGCGTACGGCTAGTCGGTCTGGCTGCCCAGCGTCACCTTGATATCCTGGCTGGAACCGCCATCGGACACTGTCAGAGTCACCGTGTCACCGGGGTTGAGGCTCCGGATCGCAGTGATCAGAGCAACCGGAGTGTCGATCGGATCGCCGTTGACCGCTGTGATTCGATCGCCTGCCTTCACACCTGCGGATGCGGCTGGCCCACCAGCGGTAACCGATCCGACCGTTGCGCCATCGGACTGTGTCTGGAAGTCCAGCATCACTCCGATGACCGGCGTCTTTGAGGTGCCGGTGGCGATGATCTCATCCGCGATCCGCTTGGCGGTGTTGCTGGGGATCGCGAATCCGACCCCGATATTGCCCGACTGCGATCCTTGCGAAGCACCGAGGCTCGCGATCGCGGAATTCACCCCGATCACCTCCGCCTTGCCGTTGACGAGCGGTCCGCCGGAGTTGCCGGGGTTGATCGCGGCATCCGTCTGGATCGCGTCGATGAACGAGGACTCACCCTCGCCGCCTGCTCGTACTGGACGGTTCAGCGCGGAGATGATGCCGCTGGTCACGGTGCCGGACAAGCCGAGCGGGGACCCGACCGCGATCGCGGTATCGCCGACCTGCACATTGCTGGAATTACCGAGTGAGGCCACCGGCAGCCCGGACGCCTCGACTTTCAGTACGGCCAGGTCGTAGGACGGGTTACGGCCGACGATCCTGGCATCCTTGATCTCATCGTTGTTGAACTGCACCTTGATATCGCCGCCGTCGGCGCCAGGTGCGACCACGTGGTTATTGGTCAGGATGTAGCCGTCATCCCGAATGATGAAACCCGACCCGGAGCCGGAGTCGCCACCGTTGGCAGACACCACGATCGAGACCACCGTGGGTAGCATTCGCTTGGCAATGTTGGCCACGCCGTCGCCCGCCCGCGGGGACAGGTCGGAGGCCGGAATCGACAGGCCGGTCTGACCGCTCGTGCCGGAGGTCAGGTCAGCCCCTGAAGTACTGGCGAGCGCATATCCACCAGCGCCGGCCGCTCCACCAACCAGCAGCGCGACGATCGCCGAAGTGGCGATCGTCTTACCGGCCCCCCACGGCTTCTTCGGCGCTGGTGCGGGCGGTGCGAAAGTGGGTGCCGCCGGGTAGCCGGCTGCGTAGCCCAAAGTGGGCTGGCCGGCATCGGCCGGAGCGCCATACGGATTCGCCGGAGCCGCGGGCGGAGCCGTCGGCGCTGCCTGGGGTGGCGGCGGTGGCCCTGCCGGGATCACGGGCTGCTCCGCCGTGTGATGCAGCTCCGGGGGGGTCTGTGCCGGCTGCGCACCCTCCGGGGTCGACGGGTTGGAACCCTGTGGGGGCGTCTGGTCGGACATCTTCCTTGACTCTCCTCGCGTTCGATTGGCCTGGTCAACCCTAACCGCAACCGATCACACGCGGCCGGAGGCCGCAGGCGGTGGGTTCCGAACAAGCAAACCTCGTTCACGTCAGTCTTCTTCCGGACCCGATGTAAGGAGCCAGTAAGGCGTGATTAGCCTTGGACCGGAATCAGCGGCGCCGGGGGCCGCTGCACTGCGACGGAGGTACACCATGGGCGCCGAGGACTACACCGACAACTGGCACGTGGAGGATTCCGTGGTGACCGCCGCGCGCGGGCGCGGGGCGGCCCTGGGTGGCGGCGTGCCAAGCCCGACAGCTGGTGCGGTGTTGCGTTCGATCGCCGCGTCACTCAACGCCGCCGCGGTGGTTCAGGCCGGTGCCGACAGCGGTGTCAGTGGGCTCTACCTGCTTGAGGGGATGGCCGCTGATGGCATCCTGACGTCTATCGAGGCTGACCCTGAGTCCGATCGGGCGGCCCGCGAATCCTTCCGGGAATCGCGGGCCGGGGCACGCGTCCGATCCATCAACGGCGCCCCGCTGGACGTTCTGTCCCGACTGACCGACCACGCCTACGACCTGATGGTCGTCGGGGATGCCCTCGGCGCTGGCGCCGCCTACCTGGAGCAGGCCCGGCGATTGCTGCGTCCCGGCGGCGCGGCGGTGTTCCTCGCCGTGCTCGGAGACGACGAGCGCGTGTCGGACCTGGGCCAGCGCGAAGATGACACGATGGCGGCGCGCCACTTCCTCGGTGAACTTGCCGAAGATCCCAGCGTTGTCGCCACGCTGCTGCCCGTCGCCAATGGCACGCTGCTGGTTCAGATCCCGCCTGCCTGATCGGCGTCGGCCACGGCGGTCTCCAGTGGCCGCCCAGGCCGTCGGGCCAGCCAGCTGCTGAGCAACCTGACACCGAAGCCTGTGGCACCGGCGGAAATCTCGCCCCGGTCGGCATCGCTTCGGGCGGGACCAGCGATGTCCAGATGCGCCCATGGCACGTCGCCGACGAAGTGCTTGAGGAAGAGCGCAGCCACAATCGAGCCAGCGCCGACCCCGGGTGCCTGCGGCGCTTGGGCGATATCGGCGATGTCCGAATCGAGGGCGGTGCGGTATTCGGGCGTCAACGGTAGCGGCCACACCGAGTCGCCGGAGCTGTCCGCGGCAGCTCGGAGCTGTTCCAGCAGACCATCGTCATTGGCATACAGCGCCGCGTAGTGCCGGGACAACCCGAGGGTGGCGGCGCCGGTCAGGGTGGCCACATCCACGATCAGATCGGGGTCGAGGGTGGCGGCCGCATACGCCAGAGCGTCGGCCAGCACCAGCCGCCCCTCGGCATCGGTATTGACGATCTCCGAGCTGCCACCGCCATAGTGACGCACCACATCGCCCGGTCGATAGGCCGAACCTGACGGCATGTTCTCGGCGAGGGCCAGCACTGCGGTGACTCGATCATCCGAACCCGACTCGGCGAGCACCGCCATCGTCCCCAGCACGGCAGCTGCGCCTGCCATGTCGGTCTTCATCGTTGTCATCGCATCGGCGGGTTTCAGCGACAGGCCGCCGGAGTCGAACGTGATCCCTTTGCCGACCAGCACCGTGTGGCGAGCACCCCGACCACCGGGAAGCTCCAGCAGCACCAGCCGGGGCTCGTGCGAACTGCCCCCACCGACTGCCAGGATGCCACCGAATCCCGCCCGCCTCAGCTCCCGCTCGCCCAACACCCGCGCCCGCAGCGGTGAACCGACGGCCAACGAATGCGCACGTTCCGCGAGCCAGTCGGGGGTCTTCACCGACGAAGGCGTGTTCCCCAGATCCCGTGCCAGCTGAACGCCGTTGGCAACCGATCTTGCGAAGTCGATCCCGGCGGCGCTGTCGATGCCGGCGGCCACCGCCATGGTCAAGGCACCCTGCGGCTCTGCCGGAGTACTTCGCAGGGTGAATCGATAGCTGGCCAGCAGCCACCCCTCCGCGAAGGCCGACGCACTCTCAGCTGACAGACCGGCCGTCGGCAGGCACAGGGCCGGCCGATCGACTGTCCGAGCCAGCGCAGCGCCGGCCCGGCGGGCGTCGGCGGGGGACCAGTCTCCGAGTCCGAGCCAGACCAGGGCTTCCCGATCGTCCAGGTCAAGGTCCACCACCGTCACATCTCCGGCGGCCGATCCCGCCTCCCGCCGCGCGAGCAGCCGAGGAATGTCCACCCCTAGCCGGGCAGCGGCCTCGCCGGCCACCTCAGCTCGGTCCGTCACCGATCCACCGATGACCACCACAGGTGCCGTCTTGGCCCATGGATCGTCGTCGACGGCGACCAGGTCCAGCGATCTCAACGGGATGGTGTCGGGGTTCATGCCTTCACGGTAGTGGTCAAGAGTGCGACGCCGGTCGACGCGACACGGCCCCCGGCAAACTGCAGCCGGGGGCCGTGCGGGATCGATTCAGTGAAGACTCAGGAGACGGTGCTCAGTTGCTCGCTCAGCGCCTTGGCCTCCTCGGGGGTCATCTCGACGACGAGACGTCCACCGCCCTCCAGCGGCACCCTCATAACGATGCCGCGACCCTCCTTGGTGACCTCGAGCGGGCCATCGCCCGTCCGCGGCTTCATAGCCGCCATAGCGGTCCCCTTCCGTGTCGAACTCGGCGCCTGGCGCCCTGCATTTCACCCATTATCCACCATCGTTCCCCCGCTGCGGATGCGAACCGCGAAGCAATGTCGGACCGGGCTCAAATCCGGCCCAGTTCGCCGGCTTCCACCAGCGCCGCGAACTGCTTCAGGGAGTGCTCGACTCCGGCCGCGAACGCCGGCCGGAGCACCAGCCAACCGACCCGTCCCAGTTGCCCCAGCGGCGGCTGCAAATGCTCCGACCACACGAACCGACTGCGCCCGTGCGGAAGCCCGAAGACCTCCATCACTCCTGAGCCGCGGACGACGTTGCCGGTGTGTTCCACGACTACCCGTCGGTCATCATCCCATTCGGTGATCACCATGGTGTCGAGGAATCCGAACCGGCCCAGACCTGACCAAGCCTCCAGTCGGGCGCCCACGCCGTGACCATCCCCGACCACCGGACGCACGTCCGTGCCCACCATCCATCGGCCTTGCGCGCGCCAATCAGTGAAGGCCCGGAACACGGTGGCGGCATCCTCGTCCACCAACACATCGAGCACCAGATTCTTCACGGCGCGCCCAGCTCAGAGGGTGCTACCGATTCCTGCCCGGCCAGTTCCACACCCGGCAGAGCCACAGCCGGCTCCACTGACGCTGCTTCAGGCGGATCCAACTGCTCGGCCAGCCGGTCCAGCAGCGCGTCCACGTCGTCCATCCGGTATCCGCGGAAGGCCACCGGGAATCGCACCCGCCGAAGGTCGGACGCTCCGATCGGCCCGGTGGGCATGGCGGCCACCGCCCGATCATGCACTGGATCCGCCACCTCACCGGCACCGGTGAACTTCAGCAGGATCACCACCCCGGCGCCGATGACCGCCAGCCCGATCAGGGCAAAAACGACTCCCATAGTGAATGGTCCTCCTCAATGGCCACCCGCCTCTGCACGCGCGGCTCGAGCACAATCGTGCCACGATCGTCCGACACCATCGCCGAAGCCACCAAGGGGAGTCCTGTGCTCACGTTCGGCAGTCGAGTATTTCCGCCGGCCGCGACGTTGGTGATGGCGATCATCAACCGCACCCCCGACTCGTTCTACGACCGGGGAGCCACCTGGGATGACGGACCCGCCTTGGACCGACTTGACCAAGTTGTGGCAGAGGGCGCCGACATCGTCGACATCGGCGGGGTCAAGGCTGCCCCAGGGACGCAGGTGGCGCCGAGCGAGGAAGTTCGCAGGGTTGCCGGCTTTGTGGCCAAGACCCGGGATCGTTACCCGGACCTCGTCATCAGTGTCGACACCTACCGGTCCGAGGTTGCCCGGGCAGTAGCCACCGAGGGTGCCGACATCCTCAACGATGCCTGGGGCGGCTGGGATCCGGAGGTCGCCCAAGTGGCCGCCAATTATCGTCTCGGCCTCGTCTGCACGCACGCCGGCGGGGTCGAGCCTCGTACCCGTCCACACCGCGTTCGGTACTCCGACGTCGTCGCCGATGCGGTTGCCCGAACTGTCACCGAGGCCGAGCGGGCGGTCGAACTCGGGGTGCCGCGGGATTCGATCGTGATCGATCCGGGCCACGACTTCGGCAAGAACACCCGACAATCTTTGACGGTGACCCGCGGACTGCCAGAGCTCGTGGCCACCGGCTGGCCGGTGCTGATGTCACTGTCCAACAAGGACTTCGTGGGGGAGGTGTTGGACCTGCCGGTCGGTGAGCGACTGGTGGGGACGTTGGCCGCGACGGCCGTCTGCGCCTGGCTGGGTGCCCGGGTCTTCCGGGTCCATGAGGTCGCAGAAACCCGACAGACCCTCGACATGGTGGCTGCCATCGCGGGCACCGCACAGCCACGGGTCTCGGTCCGCGGGCTGGCGTAGCCGAGCGCCACTGACGTCAGTCTGCCTCCAGCTCCAATTCGACCTCGGGTCGTCCCACCGGGCGATCCGGAAGTGCGGCCGATCGCCCCTCACCCGCCTGCCAGCCGGCCTCGATCACATCCAGCGCCGCCGCGGGAGTAGTGGCCCAATGCACCTCTGCCGCGACCACCGCCGAGGTGAAGCCGGCGGCGACAAGGTGCTCCAGCAGGGCTCGCAGCGCCGCGAAATCCTGCCACGGGTCCAACACCACGATGGGCTTGCGATGCAGTCCGAGGCTCCGCGCGACCCAGGCCTCGAGGAACTCCTCCAGCGTCCCGATACCTCCTGGCAGCACCAGGAAGGCATCGGATCGGAGATCCATCTGCGCCTTTCGATCGCGCATCCCCTCGGTCACGACCAATTCATCGGACTCCGTGTCGGCGACTTCCCATCCCATCAGCGCGGACGGGATCACCCCGACCGTCCGGGAGCCGTTCAGCCGGGCGGCCCGGGCCAAGGCACCCATCGACGACACCCGACCGCCACCGGAGACCAGTTCGAGTCGCCGCCTCCCCAACTCCTCACCCACCTCGGCGGCCAGCTCACGGTACCGATCATCGATAGCCTCGCCAGCCGCGCAAAAAACGCATACCGATCTTACCCCGGGTCGGTTCATCCGAGTGTCCCTGAGACACCGCGGCGGATCAGTGAGGCGGCCTCTTCGATGTCATCGGTGAGA
This sequence comes from uncultured Actinomycetes bacterium, assembly GCA_964547485.1. GTDB lineage: Bacteria > Actinomycetota > Actinomycetes > S36-B12 > UBA10799 > JACJWR01. The sequence continues at coordinate 14,906 of CAZJNU010000023.1, read as the reverse complement.
TGGATCAGGTCCAAATCCGATCGGCCGATCTTGCCCCAGGCCAGAGCTGCCGACCGGAGCCAGTCGAGTAGCCCCTGCCAGTACTGGGTGCCGACGAGCACCACCGGGAAGGACGTGATCTTGTGGGTCTGGACCAGCGTGAGGGACTCGAACACCTCATCCAACGTGCCGAATCCGCCTGGAAAGACCACGAAACCCTGGGAGTACTTCACGAAGCAGGTCTTGCGCGCGAAGAAGTATCGGAAGTTGATCCCAAGGTCCAGGTACGGGTTGAGGGTCTGTTCGAACGGCAATTCGATTCCCAACCCGATCGATAGTCCGCCCGCCTCCCAGGCGCCCCGGTTGGCGGCCTCCATGACTCCGGGACCGCCGCCAGTGATGATCGCGAAGCCGTCATCGGCGAGCGCGTGCGCCAATTCCGTGGCTGCCCGGTATTCCGGGTGGTCGCTGGCGGTGCGGGCGCTGCCGAACACCGCGATCGCGGGTCCGATGTCGGCCAACGCCCCGAAACCCTCAACAAACTCGGCTTGGATCCGCAGCACCCGCCACGGGTCCGTATGGACCCACTCGGCCGCCCCCGGGGAGTCGAGCAATCGCTGGTCGAAGGTCGTTCGGGTGACCTTCTGCCGTCGCGCGAGAGCGGGTCCGCGGAACCGGGCCCCGCTGCCGGGCTCCCGCCAACTGCTCTCGGGTCGCCAGTCAGATGACGCGATCGCCTCATCCAGGGGCGCCTCGGTTGCCGCGTCAGGCGGATCCGGGGGGTCAGGCGGATCCGGGGGGTTCGAGGTGCGGCCGGTCATCCCGGAGCCAGCCATCGCCGGAGTGCTTCGAACACGTCGATCAGATCTGCGACCGGCACGAACTCCTCCCGGGTGTGGGCCAGGGTGGGCGAGCCCGGGCCGAAGTTGACCGCCGGCACCCCCAGCGCGGCGAACCGGGCGACATCCGTCCAACCGAACTTCGGCCGCGGTACCGCGCCGGTCGCGGCGATGAACTCCTGGCTGGCAGGGTGCTCCAGCCCCGGGGGGGCCCCGCCGATGTTGTCCAACACCGTAATCTCGAAACCGGCGAACACCTGCTGGACATGCTGCAGCGCATCGTCCGGGGACAGGTCCGGCGCGTATCGGTAATTGACTGTCACCCGACATTCGTCCGGTATCACGTTCGTCGCGGACCCGCCGGACACGAGAACGGCGTTGAGGCCCTCTCGGTACTCCAGGCCATCGATCGGCACGGTTCGCGGCTGGTAGCGGGCCAGCCGGTCGAGGACTTCGTGGGCAGCATGGATGGCGTTCTCTCCCAGCCAGGCCCGGGCGCTGTGGGCGCGACGGCCACGAACCGTGACCGCCACCCGCAACGTCCCCTGGCAGCCCGCCTCGACCCCGGCTCCGGACGGTTCCATCAACACCGCCAGATCAACTTCGTCCAGCAGATCCGGTCGCAGCCGCGCGACATGGCCCAGACCGTTGTACTCGGCGGCGATCTCCTCGCCGGAGTAGAAGACGTAGGTGACGTCCCGGACGGTGTCACGCAGATCGTGCGCGCATTTCAACGCGACCGCCACGCCGCCCTTCATGTCGCAGGCCCCAAGGCCGTAGATGCGATCCGCAGGTGCTTGCGCAACCCCGTCGACGCCCACCAGCGGGACTGGCTCGCCTGCGCCCACGTAGCTGGCACGGTCGTTGCCGGCGGCCGGAACGGTGTCCAGGTGGCCGCCGAGCAACACTCTCTCGCCGCGACCCCAGTGAGTTCGTGCTACGACAGTGTCTCCGATTCGGTCGACGAGCAGGTGCTCGAGCGGATCCAGCGCTTGCTGCACCAGGTCCGCCAACTGGGCTTCTGCTTGCGACTCGCTCGGGATGTCAATGAGAGCCATGGTGAGTTGCGCGACGTCGAGGGAGAGGTCAAGGGCGTTGGGGCCGGTCACCTGACTACCGTAGCCTGCGTGAACACACTCCTGCAGTCACCAGCAGCCGGTATCGGTCTGGCCACCTTCCAGGGCGAGGAACTGCTCGACGTCTGGTATCCCCAACCCTCACTCACCAGGAATCCGGTCGACACCACCAGCCTCGGCGCCGGTATCGGAACCGATCCGGTACGCCACACCCGCAGCTCCACCATGGTGACGACGATCGACGACCTATCCGCTCCGCCGGTCGACGCCGCCGATGTCTACCTTCGGCTCCACCTGCTGTCACATCGGCTGGTTGCGCCCAGGACCGTCAATCTGGACGGCATCTTCGGGTTGCTACCCAACGTCGCCTGGACCACCCTCGGGCCGGTATCGGTGCCGGAACTTCCCGCGGCCCAACTCCGGGCCAGGACCCATGGCGGTGGGCTGCACCTGCTCGGAGTGGACAAGTTTCCCCGGATGCTCGACTACGTCGTCCCGTCAGGGGTGCGGATCGCCGACGCCGGTCGGGTGCGGCTCGGTGCCCACCTGGCGGCCGGCACCACCGTGATGCACGAGGGGTTCTGCAACTTCAACGCGGGGACGCTGGGCGCGTCGATGGTCGAGGGCAGGATCTCGGCCGGGGTGGTGGTCGGTGATGGCAGCGATATCGGTGGTGGGGCCAGCATCATGGGCACGCTGTCCGGCGGCGGCAGCCAGGTGATCTCGATCGGACGCGGCTGCCTAGTAGGCGCCAATGCGGGGGTCGGTATCAGCCTCGGAGACGGCTGCGTGGTCGAGGCAGGTTGCTATGTGACCGCCGGTTCGAAGCTCACGATGCCTGACGGCGAGGTGCTCAAGGGGGCGGCATTGTCGGGCGCCGACAACCTGCTGTTCCGGCGGAACTCCGTCACCGGCGCGCTGGAGGTGCTGCCCCGGACCGGTTCGTGGGGTGGACTGAACGAACATCTACACGTGAACGACTGAGTTCAGGCGACCTCTGCCACTCAGGCGCGGTGCTCGGTCCAGGCTTGGCCATCCCAGAACCGTTGCCGACCAGGCTCATTCGGTGCCGGGTACCAGCCCGCCGGCGGAGCGGCCGGCGCAGCGGGGGCCGGGGCAGGAGCGGCCGGGGCAGCGGGGGCCGGGGCAGCGGGGGCAACCCCAGTGGCTCCGAAACCCGCGACAGCAGTCGTCGCGGGCCGGGGCTTCCGGGACCGCTTCACGACCCCGACAATCAACAGCACCAGACCCACAAGGCCTACCAACGCCCCGAATCCGAGCGCGAGCAGCCAGCCGAATGCCCGCCCGAAGGAGGAGCCCAACCCTGGGCCGACGATTACCTGGCCAGGGGTGTCGGACGCGATCGTGATCCGGTAGTCGCCGGCGCTGTCGGCATCGAAGGCGGCGACACCAACGTAGGTGTTGCTCCCCCGTGTCACCGTCTCCACCATCGACACCGAATCCATCTGCACCGGACCGCCCGGACCGCTGATGGTGATGTCCGAGGGCGTCAACCGACCACTTCGGTTTCCGCCGTACTGGCTGGTGTATCCGATGCCCTCGTAGACCACGTAGCGGCCGGGTTGCAGGGACTGTGTCACCGTCCCGGGAACGCCGATCGTGGGCGCGGTCATCGTGTCAATCACACCTGAGCCCGCCACCGCCTGATAGCCCGAGAATCCGGCGATCACAGCTCCAGCCAGCATCATCACGATCCCGACCCAGATCAGGGCCTTCCCTTTGGGGCGAGCAGGCTCGACTGCGGTGTCGTCAGAAACGGTCATGAAACGCCTCCTGGGGTAGCGCGAGAACAGGCCGGTTGACCTATCAGACTAGCCCGCTCAGCGCTGGTCAGCGGGTTGCCAGTCTCGCTCGGTGGCACCGATGTAGACCTGCCGGGGACGCCCGATCTTGGTGGCCGGGTCGGCGATCATCTCCCGCCACTGCGCGATCCAGCCGGGCAGCCGACCGAGAGCGAACAGCACTGTGAACATATCTGCCGGGAACCCCATCGCCTTATAGATCAGTCCGGTGTAGAAATCCACGTTGGGGTACAGCTTGCGCGAGATGAAGAAGTCATCCGCCAACGCGATCGCCTCTAGGTCCCGGGCGATGTCGAGCAATGGATCCGACACGTTCAGGTGCTCGAGTACCTCGTCCGCCTTGGCCGCGATGATGGCCGCGCGCGGGTCGTAGTTCTTGTAGACCCGATGACCGAACCCCATCAGTTTGACGCCGGGTTCCTTGGCCTTGACTCGGTTGACGAAGGTTCGGGCATCCGCGCCGGACGCCTGGATTCCCTCCAGCATCTGCAACACGGCTTGGTTGGCGCCGCCATGGAGCGGACCGAAGAGGGCGTTCACCCCTGCGCTCACACTGGCGAAGAGGTTGGCGTGAGACGAGCCGACCAGCCTGACGGTCGAGGTGGAGCAGTTCTGCTCATGGTCGGCGTGTAGTACCAGCAGCATGTCCAGGGCCCGCGCCAGGACAGGGTCCACGACATAGGGTTCGGCCGGCCAGCCAAAGGTCATCCGGAGGAAGTTCTCCACCAGGCCGAGCGAGTTGTCCGGGTACAGAAGTGGCTGACCGAGCGCGGTGCGATGGGCGTAGGCGGCGATCGTGGGCACCTTGGCCAACAGTCGAATGGTGGAGATCTCCACCTGTTCGGGGTCAAACGGGTCCAACGAATCCTGGTAGAACGTCGACAGGGCGCTGACAGCGCTGGACAGCACCGGCATCGGGTGGGCGTCGGAGGGGAAGCCTGCGAAGAACCGCTTCAAGTCCTCGTGCAGCATGGTGTGAATTCGGATCCGCTCGCTGAAGGCAGCCAACTCGTCGGCAGACGGCAGCTCGCCGTAGATAAGCAGGAACGACGTCTCGAGGAACGTGGACTTGGCAGCCAACTGCTCGATCGGGTAGCCCCGGTAGCGCAGAATGCCCCGGTCCCCGTCGATGTAGGTGATGGCGGACGTGCAGGCGGCGGTGTTGATGAAACCGTGATCCAACGCGACATCGCCGGTGGTTCGCAGCAACGACGACACATCCAGGCCCGACTCCCCTTGGGTGGACCGGACGACAGGTAGCTCGATGGTGCCACTGGGGTGCGTCAGGCTTACTTCGCTCATGACTGCACCGTAGCGCCAGCACCCGTCGGACCGGAATGCGGCGGCATCCAGAACACCTCGACCACCCCCCGGGTCGGCTACCGGTCCGCCATCGCCGCGATCCGGGAGGCCGCCAGCTCCACCCGGTCATCCGGGGCGGTCAGGGCGATCCGGACATGTTCCGCGCCGGCTGGCCCGTAGAAGTCGCCGGGGGCTACCAGGATCCCCCGCTCCGCCAACCGGGCCACTGTCTCGCGACATGGTCGACCCTCCGTCACCCACAGGTAAAGGCCCCCGTCAGACTCATCCACTCGGAACCCGCCGGCCGCCAACCCGGCGAGCAGCAGCTCCCGCCGACGACGGTAGCGCTCGCGCTGTTCCTGGGCGTGTCGATCGTCGCCGTAGGCAGCTGTTGCCGCGGCCTGAGTCGGTGTCGGCACCATCATCCCCGCATGTTTGCGGACCTCCAACAGCCGTCCGACTATCGCAGGATCGCCGCCGACGAATCCGAATCGGTAGCCCGCCATGTTGGACCGTTTGGACAGCGAGTGCACGACCAGTAACCCGGTATGGTCCCCACCGCACACTCTCGGATCCAGCAGCGAGGGGTCCGGCCCCTGCCAGGACAGGCCGGCGTAGCACTCGTCGGAAACGACGATCGTGCCTCGTGCTCGGGCCCAGCCGACCACCTTGGCGAGGTGTTCGATACCCAAAACCCGACCGTTTGGATTCGCCGGCGAGTTTAGCCAGAGCAGTGCCGGGGCGGACGGACCCCAGGAAACGGTCGAGTCAGCTGCCACCGGCCTTGCGCCAGCGATCAGCGCGCCGATCTGATAGGTCGGGTAGGCCAGTTCCGGGTAACCGACCGCGGCGCCGTCGCCCACCCCGAGCAGGGTCGGCAACCAGGCCACCAACTCCTTGGTGCCCAGCACCGGCAGGATGGCCGTGGTCGCCAACTCCACGGATCGGGCGCGGGACAGCCAACCCCGGATGGCCTCCCGCACCTCGGGGGTTCCCTGCGTCGTCGGATAGCCGGGGGCATCAGCCGCAGCAGCCAACGCGGCGGTCACGATCTCGGGGGTGGGGTCGACCGGCGTACCCACGCTCAGATCGACGATCCCGGCCGGGTGCTGTTGCGCTGTCCGGCGGGCCTGTGCGAGCGAGTCCCAGGGGAAATCGGGTAGCCGCACGCTACTCGTTGTGCTCCTGCGGCGGCAAAGCGACCACCAGCGGCACGTCCTTCGGGATCAAGCCAAGTTTCGCGGCGCCACCTGGGGAGCCAAGGTCATCGAAGAACTCCGCATTCGCGGCCGTGTAGTCCTTCCACTCCTCCGGCACATCGTCCTCGTAGAAGATGGCCTCCACCGGGCAGACCGGCTCGCAGGCGCCGCAGTCGACACACTCATCAGGCTGGATGTAGAGCATCCGCTCGCCCTCGTAGATGCAATCCACCGGGCATTCCTCGATGCAAGCCTTGTCTTTGAGGTCGACACATCCCTCGGCGATGACGTAGGTCACCTTGAACTCCTCAAGTTTGAAGGGGCGGGCGATGACAGCCATCGTGGCAGACCACACCGCTGCATTGACACCGGGAGTCTATGCCCGGGCGAGGGAGGTAGCACCACAGCTCAGTCGCACTTCACACCCAGCGAGGCAACGTAGTGCGTGACGAAGTTCTGGCTGTTGACTGGCACGCCGTCCTTGATGAAGATCCGATCCACCGAGACATCGAACGGTCCACCCGACGCCGACCGGCAGGTCGCCGAGGTTCCTCGGAACCGGGAATCGGCGATCTTCGATTCGACTCGGTCGAACTTCTTGGTCCCGTAAATGGTGACGTTTATGGAATCGTCGGTCATCGTGGAGCGGATCAGGATGGGCTGATCCGTGTCGTTCCGGAACTTCAAGTCAAGCCTGTCCCAGACCACGGTCGCCTCCAGTCCAGGCGTGTAGCGCGGTATGTAGAGCGTGTGCGCCTCCTGTTCAACGCGCTCTAGACCAGCGAAGAACGCGGCGGTCCAGATTGCGGTCGTCGCAGTGGAGACACCACCCCCCATCGAAGGTACGAGTTGCGAACCCTCACCCACCACAAGGCCCTTCGTGAAGCCGTTCTCTTCGGTCCGCTCACCGACGGTGTCGTTCATCGAGAAGACTTCACCCGGTTGCAGCACCTTGCCGTCGATCCGTTTGGAAGCCCCACCGATGTTGATCGTGCGGTACTCGGCCGGCTCGAACTTCTGGGTGAAGGACGCCAGCATGTCCGGCGTACTCACCCCCGGCGCCTGGCTGGCCGAGTAGTCCGGTTTGAGTTCCGTCAGGTCGACCGTGACGCTCCGTTCGTCGCCGGACTTGGCCAGCACATCGATCAGCCCACGACCGATCTGCTCAGGTGCGATTCTGCGTCCATCTTGCGAAGGGGTCATCTGCGGGTTGCCGTCGACCACCGTGTACTCGGCGTCCTTGGTCGGCTGCAACCCGGGCAACTGGCCACCGATCCGCTCCAACAATGCGGTGCCGTCAACCTGAGCCACCAGTTCGTCGCCGGTGGCCTGATAGGACAGCACCGCGGCGATATCGGCCGGCGACGCAGTCAGCGTGCTCTCGCCGACCCGGAATACGACCGGCCCGGAGACGGCCTGTTTCGCCTCGTTAGCAGCGATATCCGCGGCGGTGTCATCAGCCAGCGTCGGTGCCACCGGAGCGGTCTCGAGCCGTACCTTCTGCTGCCCGGACAACACTGCGTCCCGGACTGCGACGGCTGCCGACTCCTTGTCAATCTCGGCACCGGGATGCCCGGGCCGGACAACCGGGTTTGTCCCGTCGAAGACCACCGCAGGCTCGGCGAGGGTCTGCTCGCTGCGAAGCTGGAGTTCCTCCAGCGCAGCTGTCATCGGGGCGTTGTCCACACTCCCGATCGCCGTTACCTCGCCGCCGCCAAAGATGGTTCGAGGCAAGTCCCATGGAAGCCAACGACTGGTACTCGCCTGATCGACGGTCGCGTCGACGTTCAGATTGACCAGACTCCGCGGCATCGTCGCCTGAGTGTCGCCCGCTTCCACCGCGATCTGTTCACCCGAGATTCGTTGCCACTCCGAGCTAAGTCGAACCCGCGCGTCCTGTCGGCTGAGCGAGCCGACGTCCACGCCCATCACGGTGGTGCCGGCGGGCGTCGCGTCGGACCCCAGCGCAACCGACAGCAGATAGCCGGCGGCTATGGCCACAACGGCGCCCACGACGCGTCTGGGATGCCGCCGAACGGCCGCCAGAATCTTGGGAGTACCGGTCCTCACCGCCTGCCAACCCACTGTCGCCACGCGGACGGCCCAACGACGGATCAGACCGAACGCGACCATCAGAATCGCCCGGAGGCGGGCCAGCACCTTCATCAGGAAGACGACGACGGTCCGCCCCGGCTCAGGCGGTCGCGCCGGTGTGACCGGACGATCATCGACTTGCTGACTCACTGGACCTCCGCGCGAGAATGGTCCCGACGCTGATCGCGCGCGCTAATGCACACCGGCCGTGACCACGACGATTGTTCTCGATGGTAGGTGCTGGAGCGGTGAGCGCCGGGACGCCACGCGGCAGGATTTCCTCGCCCCGCGTAGCCTCGTGATCTCTGCCGCCTCAGACACCACGGAGTCACCATGGCCACCGTCATCTCGACCCTATTCATCTCACTCGATGGCGTCGCCGAGATCGATCCTGACTGGCACTTTCCCTACTTTGACGAGGCCATGGGAAACGCCGTGGGGCAGGACTACGCGGACACGGATGTACTCGTCCTCGGACGCGTCACCTATGACAGCTTCGCTGGCGCCTGGCCGGAGCGGGAGGCGGACGGCGGGGAGGACGCCTCCTTCGCAGCCGAGCTCGGCGACCTCCGCAAGATCGTCGCGACCCGCGGGTCGCAGGACCTGGGCTGGCGCAATGCAGAGCGCAGCAACGACATCGTCGCGACCGTTGCGCAGCTGCGGGCGGACGACAGGGTGGGCAAGGTGTTGGTCGCAGGCTCGCTGTCAGTGGTTCGACAGCTGCTGGCGGCAGGGCTGATCGACGAGTTGAGGCTGCTGGTGCACCCGGTCGCGGCTGGCCGCGGTGAGCATCTATTCGACCCTGCCGCACCGGTTCGGCCGTTGCAGTTGCTGCGCTCGGCTGTCTTCCCGACCGGCGTCGTCCAGCTTGTCTACGCGCCCGCCGAGTTGCCCGGCCACGCCGACTACCAGGATGTCACCGACCACCTGCGGTAACTACTGCCCGGCGCCGAGCCGGCGGAAATGGTGCCGGTAGTAGAGCAGCGGCTCGCGATCGTCGGCCGGCGACAAGGATTCCACGCGTCCCACCAGGATGTCGTGGTCACCGCCCGGGAACGACGCGTGGGTCCGACATTCGAGGTGGGCGAGGGCGCCCGAGACGAGCAGGGCCCCGCTTATTGGGCCACGCATACTAGCGACTCCAGCGAATTGCCCGGCCAGAGGCCGGCCACGCTGGGCAAACCAGGCCGCTTGGGGCTCCGACTCGGCTGACAGGATGCTGACTGCCCAGCGGGTGGTGGCGGTGACAGCCTCGTGGAAGCGGGAACCGCGGTCCACGCAGACCAGCACCAAGGCAGGCTCCAGTGAGACCGACGTAAAGGAGTTCGCCGTCATCGCGTGGTCGACACCATCGACGCAGGTCGACACCACCACGACGCCGGTCGCATAGCGGGCTAGCACATGGCGAAACTGTGCCGGGTCAATCTCGCCGTGACTCACAGGCCAGACCCTACTCAGCGAATGCCCGCGAACAGGTCGTCCTCCCTGCCGCCGGGTCCGGGTGCCGCATCGCCCGCCACCAATCTGAAGTACTCGACACCCATCGCCCGGGAACCCAAGTTGTTGGAGAGGGCGAAGAATGGGCCTTCGACATCGATCTGGGACGCATGAGCGCGCATCGCCTCCATCTTCTGGTCGAGGTGGTCGGCGGCATCGATCTCGGCGGTGATCAGCGCGTCGTCACAGGCGAAGGGCGCCGAATCGATGTCCATCTCGGTGAAGTCGTTGGCGAGGCCGGACTCGCGCATCGCTTCTATTCCGGCCGCGATGACGCTCCGCGGAAATGCCGTCCAATACGTCTTGTCGATGACCCACTCGTTCCCGAGGTCGGGTCGGTAGGAAGGTGCCGCGGCGAGCGCCGCCGCATAGGTCGCCACCCGGTGCGCCTGGATGTGGTCCGGGTGACCGTAGCCACCGAATTCGTCATAAGTGACCATCACCTGCGGGCGCACCTCCCGGATGATGGCCACCAGGTACTCGGCTGCGGTCAGCAGGTCCGCCCGCCAGAAGCAGTCATCGCGCTCGTTGGCGGGGGTTCCGACCATTCCGCTGTCGCGGAATCGACCGTCACCGCCCAGTCTTCGATGATCGACAACGCCGAGCGCCGCCATCGCAGCGGTCAATTCTTCAAGACGGTGCGCCCCGAGAGTGTCGTCGACTTCCGCCGCGCGATGACTGATGTCGGGCAGCAGGATCTCGCCCTCCTCCCCCAACGTGCAGCTGACCAGACACACGTGCACACCCTCGGCCGCGTACTTCGCCATCGTGGCGCCGGTGCCGATGGTCTCGTCATCGGGGTGGGCATGAACAAGCAGCAACCGTCGATCCGCGGCTGCTTCAGGGGTGGCAGGCATGCACGGCACTCTAGATGCCGTTCTGCGTCGCTGACCTGCCGTGGTCGGAATTAGGGCAGGATGGTGCCATGCTTGACGACCCAGAGGACGACCCAACAAAGAACAAGGTATTCCGGACCGCCGTCTGGATCGTGCTTGCACTGGTGGCGATCGGGCTGGTGCTGACTCTCGTGCTGTCGTGATGGTGCGCGGCGGGGCTGATGGCGGCTAGCAATGGCCCGGACGCTGTGACTTTGTTAGGCGCTGGCGAGCCAGCAGATTTCCCTATGCAGTCGGCCAGCACCGGCCGATTCCGGCACGGCGCCCCGCGTTCGATCCAGATCACCGGCGACGAACGCGGCGTCGTTTTCATCCGATCAGCAGGCCCGACGACGCCGACCGGTGATCTCTGGTGGCTCGACCTCGACTCCCACCACGAGCAGTTGCTTGTCGCTGCCAGTTCCCTGCTCTCCGCGGCTGAGGATGTCCCCGCTGCTGAACTGGCCCGTCGGGAGCGGCTCCGCGAAGGATCTGTTGGCATCACGGCCTTCAGCACCGATGACGCCGGCCGACGCGCGGCCTTCGCGTTGTCCGGCCGACTGTTCACGGTGGAGCTACCCAGGCCGAGCCACGACAGCACCACCACCACCGACTGTCGAGAGTTGGCGGTGCCCGGGCCAGTGGTGGACCCGCGACTGTCCCCCAACGGAAACTGGATCGGCTGGCATTGCGCCGGACGACTCTGGCTCGCCCGCAGCGACGGCACTGAGGCACGCGCAGTGACCCCCGACGATGGCTGCGACTGGGGTCTCGCCGACTTCGTGGCCGCCGAGGAGTTCGACCGAAGTCGGGGTTTCTGGTGGTCTCCCGACTCGACCGCTTTGCTGGTCGCGCGGGTAGACGAGGCTCCGGTGCGCCAGGTGTGGATCTCCGATCCTGCCCGTCCCGACGTTCCGCCGCGGCAGCTGCGGTACGCGGCCGCCGGCAGTCCGAACGCGGCAGTCTCGCTGTGGCGGATCGATCTCGCCGGAACTGCGTCGCACGTGCTGGCGGTGGGTGAAGGTCACCCGGACGAGTACCTGACGGCCGTCAGCTGGAACCTGAGCGGTGCCCTCGCTGTCACCATTGATCGCCGCCAACGCCGGGCCCGAGTGCTGCGACTCGACGGTACCGGGGAGAACTCCACACCCGCTATCACCGTCCTTGCCGAACTGACCGATGACGACTGGGTCGATCTGCCGCCAGGCGTTGCGCTCCTGGCTGCAGATGGTTCTCTCATCACCCTGGAGCGGGACACCGCCAACGATCGCGCGCGGGTGTTTCGCGATCGGATTGCGTTCTCTCCGAGTGACTTGCAAGTCCGCTCCGTGATCGCGGCCACCCCGACCGGGGTGCTGACGTTGACCGCCGATCGACCGTCGGAGTCATGCCTCACCCTGCTCGGATTCGATGGTGGCGTGACCCCTCTGCTGACCGGGGGTTGGTGCGTGGCAGCGGCCCGCGGGGACACCATCGTCGCCACCGATTCCACCTTTGACCAGCCGTGGCGAACCCGCGTGTTTGTCGCTGCGCCACACTGGCGGCAAGTCGCCGAGCTCCAGTCCCTTGCGGCGACTCCGTCAGTTCGACCGCAGGTGGAACTGTTGACCTCGTCGGCAGTGCCGACTGCGCTGCTCTGGCCCTCGAACAGCGGCACCGACGGGATCCCGGACCGGCTCCCGATCCTGCTCTACCCCTACGGCGGACCACACTCGCAGCGGGTGATTGCAGCCCGGGCGGGCTATCTGGACGCCCAATGGCTCGCTGACCAGGGCTTCTGCGTGGTCATCGCCGATGGCCGCGGCACACCCGGGGTGAGTCCGGCGTGGGAACGGGCACTGGCCGGCGACTTCGCAACGGCGGTGCTGGCCGACCAGATCGCGGCTCTCGATGCTGTGCTGGCTGCGTATCCTGACCGGCTGCGCTCCGACCGAGTCGGGATCATGGGTTGGTCCTTCGGCGGCTACCTGGCCGCGCTCGCGGTCCTGGCCCGGCCGGATCGATTCCACGCCGCTGTCGCGGGTGCACCCGTGACCGACTGGGGGCTCTACGACACTGGCTACACCGAGCGCTATCTCGGCCTACCGCAGGAGCATCCGGAGCACTACCGGCGGTCGGACCTGACCGAGTTGGCCCGAAACCTTGATCGCCCGCTGCTGCTCATCCATGGCCTGGCCGACGACAACGTGCTGGTCGCGCACACGCTCTCCCTCTCCGCGGCCCTGCTGGCGGCCGGGCGACCGCATTCGGTGCTCCCGCTGAGCGGCGTCACCCACATGACTCCGCAACCCGTCATCGCGGCCAACCTGGCGCGGTTGCAGTTGGATTTCCTGCAGCGAACGCTGGCCGACATCCGGGCCTGATCCCTCCCGGTTCGGCTCACAGGGCACCCGTCAGCAGGTTCGGCGCAGTCGGATGCAGTCCAGGATCAGTTCCGTGACCGCCGGTTGGGAGTCATGTGGGTGCACGGGGGTCGCGGTGGCGGTCGCGTACTCGAGTTCATTGGCCACCATGCCGATCAGATCGCCCACCGCGGGGTCGCCGACTGCCGGTAACTCCGCGCCGGCCGGGGGCCCCACCTCCGGCGCGAGGTCAGCCGCCAGCGAAGCGGCCGAGCTGGCGATCAGGCGGCCTCTGTCGGCCACCGTGGGATCGCCTCTCGACAGCCTCGACATCGGCATTGACCTGAGAAATTCGGCCGTCCGGCGCAACTGGATCACTGCCTCAGCGACGGTCTCCCGCGCAGCTGCGCCTTCCTGTCGATCTGCAGCCATGGTCCGGGACTAGCTCGACTGCGTCGGGACCTGCTGACGCACCCAATCGCCGAGCTCACTCTGGGACCGCGTCTGCGTCCAGACCCGACCTGGTCCGACAATGCGGACCACGATCAACTCCCCGCTCTTCACCGAGTTGAGGAACCCGCCGCCCTGGGTCTGCACATTGACCGTCATCGTGTCGTCGTACCCCAGGAGATGTCCAGAGTCGACCAAAATCTCCTGTCCCGCTGCCAACTCGAAAGAATCGATCGCGCCGTAGGAGCTGAGTAGCGCCTGACCCGCTCCGCTGAGATGCACGGCGAACAGTCGGTCGCCACCCATCAGGCTCTTGAAGCCTCCCCACTTGGTGTCGAGTTGAACGTCCGCTGTCGACGCCAGCCAGCTTCCCTGAGTGAGGACCAGGCCACGCGATCCATCCAAGTCGACGGTCTTCAACTCGCCCGGGAGCACCTGCGTAAGGTCCACCCAACTAGGACGATCCGATGGCCCGACGAACGTGCTGGTGAAGAAGCTCTGTCCCCCAACTGCGCGCTTGAAGGCCCCCTTCAGGCCGCCTTCCATCTTCGCGTCAACCGTGATCGCGGCATCTCTCATGTAGAGCGAGCCCGAGGACGCCCGAACCCGTTGCCCGGGGGCGAGCGTGAGGCGAGCCACCGCAAAGGCGGGACTGTGACGGATTTCGACATTCAACGAGAGTTCGGTTGCGTCAGCCATGCGGGAAGGTTCGCACAGCGGAAATCTCCCGTGAGTGACCGAAGTGCGTGTGTCGTCGATCCGCCGACTCGGGCTCCTCGACCTCTTGGTGCAAAAGGGGGCAACCTGACAGGAGCCGCCAGCAGCGGGGGGCACCGGCATCCGATGGGCACCCTCGAGACTCGGCGGCACCACAACTTCGGGCCCCGTATTCGACCTGTCTGGGAGGAAGAACTGGGCGGACTCTCACTGCGAGCACCATCGCAACTCGCAGGCCGTTCGGCATGTTGGGGCGTAACTGTCGTAGCGTCGTGGTACTGTACAGGTGTTCGAGTAAGAGATGGTTTGTTGAGATATCTGTTGAGATGGTGGCTTGCGGAGATGGTCTCGGCCCGGGTTGTTGGCGGGCTGGTGGTGGCGGGTGTGGCTCGAATGCCCTGAGTCCGTTGACTATCTCGAGAGGTGTTGTGCGCCATGGCATTCGCCGCGGAATCCCCGCCTTCGCAATCGTCACCGGAATCCCCGCCACGGGAGTCGCCGGCGGGTGCGCGGCGTCCTGCTGGGGGTGCGCGGTCGGGTGCCGAGGATGGTTGGGCGGTTCCTGGTGTTACTGGGTCGTCGTCTCGGGACCGTGGATCGTCAGCCTCTGCCGACTCGGGTGCGCCAGCTTCGGGGCGGTCCTCTGGTGGCCGTGGTTCGTCCAGTGCCGGCCGTGGATCGGCCCGTGGCCGTGGACCTGGCCGTGACCGTGG
>CAZJNU010000022.1:0-32871 GCA_964547485.1 uncultured Actinomycetes bacterium | reverse complement strand
ACCCGGGTGGGCTGCCGACACCGACAACCCACCCGGGCATCAGGCGCGCGCCAGCGGTAGGTCACTCGAGCTGGCCGGAATCGACCGAAGTAGGCCGGCAGGGGCCATGGACACGCGGGCTTGAGTGCATCCTGCAGCGATACACCAGCGCTGCCTTGTCGGACCTGCACTCCGGCCGCGAGTGGATGTGCTGCCGGACTAGACTGCTGCCACCGCGATCGCGAATTTCGGAGGAACAGTGACGGTCCAGCCCATCCGACTATTCGGCGACCCTGTGCTGCGCACCCCGGCGCTGCCGGTGGAGACCTTCGACAAGGAACTCCGAGTGCTCGTCAAGGACTTGACCGAGACGATGATCGAAGCTCCAGGGTCCGGGCTTGCCGCCCCGCAGATCGGGGTCAGCCTGCGAGTCTTCACCTATTGGGTCGACGACGAGTTGGGTCATCTGATCAACCCCTCACTGGAGTTGACAGAGGAGGAGCAGGAGGGCCTCGAGGGGTGCCTGTCGCTACCTGATATCGCCATCAACACCCGGCGGGCGTTTGGAGTGGTGGCCCGTGGCTGGAATATGCACGGGGAGCCAGTCACCATCGAGGGCACGGAACTGCTGGCACGTGCGGTGCAGCATGAGACCGACCATCTCGACGGTGTGCTGTTCATCGACAGACTCGACAAGGAAGCCCGCAAGGAGGCCATGCGGCTGATCCGCGAGTCCGACTGGTTCGGCGCCACGCCGACCGTGAAGTTCTCACCGCACCACAGTCCGTTCGAGATGTGAGGGGAATGCGCCTCGTCTTCGCCGGCACGCCCGAGCCCGCGGTTCCGTCGCTGCGGGCCTTGCTCGCGTCGCAGCACCAGGTTGTGGCCGTGCTGACTCGACCCGATGCGCGCAGCGGCCGCGGCCGTGCTCTTCGGCGGTCACCGGTGGCGGAGGTTGCCGACGCGGAGGGCATTCCCGTGCTCACGCCGGCCACTCCAAACACGGTGGAGTTCGCAGCCGAACTGGCCGCCCTCACCCCTGACTGCGTCGCGGTGGTCGCTTACGGCGCCCTGATCAAGCCCGAACTGCTGGCTATCCCGGCGCACGGTTGGGTGAATTTGCATTTCTCGCTGCTGCCCGCCTGGCGCGGCGCCGCCCCCGTGCAACATGCCCTACTGCATGGTGACGATGTCACCGGTGCCACCACCTTCGTTCTCGAGCGGGGGCTCGACACCGGGCCGGTCTACGGCGTGGTCACTGAGCAGGTGCTGCCGCGTGATACCTCCGGCGATCTGCTGGGCAGGCTTGCCATCAGTGGCGCCGGCCTGTTGGTGGCCACCATGGACGGTATCGACGAGGGGCGGCTCGTTCCCCGACCGCAACCCGAAATCGACATCAGCCTGGCGCCGAAGATCACAGTTGAGATGGCGCGGATCGACTGGTCAGCGCCGGCCATCCGGGTGGATCGGCTGGCGCGGGCCACCGATCCGGCGCCGGGAGCGTGGACGACCTTCCGGGACGACCGGCTGAAGGTCGGTCCGGTGGTTCTGACCGAAGTCACGGGCCTGAAGCCGGGGGAGCTTGCAGTCGGTAAGTCGGAGGTGTTGGTCGGCACCGCCACACTGGCCGTCCGGTTGGGTTCGGTGCAGGCCGTCGGCAAGCGGGCAATGTCTGCCAGCGACTGGGCCCGCGGGTTACGCCCCCGGCCTGGCGAGGAGCTGCGGTGACGTCGCGTCGCGAACCGCGATCCAGGTCGACGGTCGATCCGGCCCGGCGGGCCGCCTACGACGTGTTGCACGAGGTGGGTGCTGAGGGCGCCTATGCCAACCTCGCGCTCCGGCAGATCCTCGCTGATCGCGGTCTCGATGGCCGCGATTCCGCCTTCAGCACCGAACTAGTGATGGGCTGTCTGCGCTACCGAGGCACCCTGGATGCGGTCCTCGCGGCCTGCGTCGACCGGGCGTTGGATCGGCTCGACCCGCGGGTGCTGGACGTCCTGCGGCTCGGCAGCTACCAGATTCTGTATCTCGCCACGGCCGATCATGCCGCAGTCAGTGCGACCGTGGACTTGGCGCGCTCGGTCGCCGGCGAAGGGCCCGCCCGGCTGGTCAACGCGGTCCTGCGGAAGGTGACTCGGACGGACCTGAGTGGCTGGCTGGACCGGATCACCCTGACCGTGCCGGACCCGACCGAACAACTCGCCGTGCGGTATTCCCATCCCGCTTGGATGGTCGCCGCGCTGCGGGATGCGCTCGGTAGTGAGGCGCCTCGAGGAGAGATCGAATTGCTCCTCGCGCGCAACAACGAGGCACCGGCGGTCACCTTGGTGGCGCGCCCGGGGCTCGCCGAGGTGGACGAACTCCTGGCGTCGCCGGGTTCGGAGCTGGGGCGCTACTCCCCGTGGGCGGTGCGGATGGCTGGCGGGAAGCCGGGCGCGCTGGCCGCGGTTCGGCAGCAGCGGGCGGGCGTGCAGGACGAGGGCAGTCAACTCGTCACGATGGCGTTCCTGTCGGCCGAAGTCACCGGATCCGACAACCGCTGGCTGGACCTGTGCGCCGGCCCAGGTGGCAAGGCGGCACTGTTGGCTTCGCTCGGGGCCGAGCGGGGTGCGAGCCTGCTCGCGGTCGAGCCGCGCCCGGCTCGGGCGAAACTGGTCGCCAGCGCTCTCGAGCGGGTCGGCGGCAGTCACCAGGTGGTGATCGCCGACGGTCGCGCCGGACCCTGGCGGCCAGCTCAGTTCGACCGGGTGCTGGTGGATGCGCCCTGCACCGGACTCGGGGTGCTGCGGCGTCGGCCGGAGTCCCGCTGGCGGCGTGTGCCGGCCGACGTGCCGGTGCTCGCACGGCTGCAGCGCGAACTACTCGACGCAGCGCTCAACGCTGTCCGTCCGGGTGGTGTGGTTGGCTACGCCACGTGTTCGCCGCACATCGCCGAGACCGACCTCGTGGTCGACGATCTGCTCGCCGACCGCGATGACGTCCAGGAGGTCGCCGCCGTGCCGTTGTTGCCAGGGGTGCCCGACCTCGGTGACTCCGACCGCGTCCGACTGTGGCCGCATCGTCACGACACGGATGGGATGTTCCTGTCGATCCTGCGTCGCACGGCGTGATCGGTAACCTCTTGCCCATGGGTCCGCAGATCTCTCCGAGCATCCTATCCAGCGACTTCGCGCGGTTAGCCGCGGAGTGTGAGGCGGTTGCCGGTCACGCAGACTGGCTCCACGTCGACGTGATGGACAACCACTTTGTGCCGAACCTCACCCTCGGTCTGCCGGTTGTCGAGTCCCTGCTACGAACGGTGCAGACCCCGATCGACTGCCACTTGATGATCGAGGACCCGGACCGGTGGGCCCCCGCATATGCCGAGGCGGGGGCCGGCAGTGTCACCTTCCACGTGGAGGCCGCGGGTGCCCCGATCCGGCTGGCCCGGGAGATCCGAGCCCAAGGTGCGCGCGCCGGCATGGCGCTGAAGCCGGCGACCCCGGTCGAGCCGTACGCCGAAATGCTGGCCGAACTTGACATGCTGCTGCTGATGACGGTGGAGCCTGGATTCGGCGGGCAGTCCTTCCTGGACGTCGTGGTCCCGAAGATCCGGCGGGCGGCGGCGCTGATCGCCGGCCGAGAGTTGGACATCTGGCTGCAGGTGGACGGCGGTGTCGACCTGCAGACCATCGAAATCTGTGCGGACGCCGGTGCGAACGTATTCGTGGCCGGATCCAGCGTCTACGGCACCGGCGATCCGGCGGCGGCGATCGACTCCCTGCGCGCGGCCGCACTGGCTGCTGCGCCGACATCGTCGGTCTAGCCGTGCCTGCACCGGATCCGATCCTGGCGATGCGTCGGGCGCTGGCTCTCGCCGGCGATTCTGGCGTGTGGAAGGGTCCCAATCCAGCGGTCGGCTGCGTTCTGCTCGGCGCCGATGGCCAGTTCATCGCCGAAGGATTCCACCAGGGTCCCGGGACTGCCCACGCGGAGGCGGCTGCGTTGGCGTCGCTCAGCGCCGCTGGCGGCAGTCCGGCCGGGGCGACGGCGGTCGTCACCCTCGAACCCTGCGCGCACCACGGTCGGACCCCACCCTGTGCGGACGCCCTTATCGAGGCGGGAATCGCCCGGGTCATTTTTGGCCAGGCAGACCCTAACCCGGAAGCTGCCGGCGGTGCAGACCGGCTGCGTGCTGCCGGTGTCGAGGTGACGGGCGGAGTGCTCGCGGCGGAGGCGGCGGCCCTCAACCCGGTCTGGACCCAGTCGATGTCGATGGGGCGACCGGTGGTGACGTGGAAGATCGCCGCCAGTCTGGACGGCCGAATCGCCGCCGCCGATGGCAGTTCCCAGTGGATCACCGGCCAGGCCGCCCGGGAGCAGGTACACGAATTGCGGGCGCAGGTGGACGCCGTCCTGACCGGCACTGGCACCCTCCGGGCAGACGACCCGCAGTTGACGGCTCGGCCAGCCGGGGAGTCGCTAGCGATCGAGCAACCGCTGCGGGTGGTGATGGGGCTGTCGGAGGTGCCGTCGACGGCGGCCTTCCGCGCTCCGACCGACGGCCGCTCCCAGGTGCTCAACACTCGGGATCCCGATCAGGCGCTGGCCGCCCTGATGGCGTTCGGGGTCAGGCATGTCCTGCTCGAGTGCGGACCGCGATTGGCCTCTGCGTTCCTGCGGGCCGATCTGGTTGATCGAGTGGTCTGGTTTGCAGCGCCGATTCTGCTCGGCGGGTCGGCGCTGGCTGTGGTCGACGAGATAGGGGTGGGTACGCTCACGGATGCACGCCGATGGCAGCTCCGCGGGCTGCGAGAAGTCGGATCAGATGTGCGGATGGACTTCTCACGTGCCGGGGCCTCACTCGGTGACCGACTGGAGGTGGGGTAAGTGTTCACCGGAATCGTCGAGGAACGCGGCCGCATCGTGGAGGTCGTCGACCTGCCTGGCGAGGCGCGCCGGATCCGGGTGCTGGCTCCGTTGGTGACCAGCGATGCCGGGCCGGGGGATTCGATCGCCGTCAACGGGGTCTGCCTGACGGTGGTCAACCCGGCCGCTGCAGCCTTCAGCGCCGACATCATGAAGGAATCGCTCGATCGCAGCACCCTCGGATCGTTGGCTGTGGGCGACGAGGTCAACCTCGAGCGGGCCCTGCGCGTCTCCGACCGATTGGGCGGGCACATCGTCTCCGGCCACGTCGATGGCCTCGCCGCGGTGATCGACGTGACTGAGTCCGAACACTGGCGGGTGATCCGGTTCGCCGTCCCGGAGGACCTGCTGCGATACCTGGTGCAGAAGGGATCAGTGTGTCTGGACGGGGCATCCCTGACGGTATCGGCGGTGCGAGATGATTGGTTGGAGGTGTCGCTGATTCCCACTACGTTGGCGGAGACGACGCTCGGATCGCTCACCGTCGGTGACCGCGTCAACGTGGAGGTCGATGTGCTGGCGAAATACGCGGAGAAACTGCTCGGTGGTGGGTTCGCGCGATGATGCCCTACGACGACGTCTTCCCGGACGGTTCCTCGCCGAGCGAGCTGAACCGGGCCGCGTCTGCCGAGGAGTCGGAACTGCCTGCCGCAACCCCGGCGGCGACAACGCCGGCGGCGGCAAGTCAGCCAGCCGGTGGCACTGTGCGGTTGGACCCGGTTGAGGCTGGGGTGGCGGCGATTGCGGCCGGCTCCGTCATCGTGGTCGTCGATGACGAGGACCGGGAGAATGAGGGCGATTTGATCGCGGCGGCCTCGTTGGCCACCCCCGACATGCTTGCCTTCATGATCCGACATACCTCCGGTGTCATCTGCGCCCCGATGATGGGGGAGGACCTCGACCGGCTGGCGTTGCCGCCGATGACCTACGTCAATGAAGACGCCAAGGGCACTGCCTACTCGGTCAGCGTGGATGCCCGGGACGGTGTCAGCACCGGGATCAGCGCCGGGGACCGCGCCCGGACGGTGCGTGTGTTGGCAGACTCGGCCACCGAACCGTGGGAAATAAGTCGACCCGGGCATGTCTTCCCGCTACGAGCCGTACCCGGCGGTGTGCTGCGGCGCGCCGGGCACACCGAGGCGGCGGTTGATCTGGCCAGACTCGCCGGATTGGCCCCGGCCGGGGTCATCGCCGAATTGGTCCGGGACGACGGTGCGATGATGCGCGCACCGGATTGTCGCGCCTTCGCAGACGCCCACGGGCTGGTGATGATCTCGATCGCGGACCTGATCGAGCACGTTCGTCGAACCGAGATCCAGGTATCCCGGATTATTGAGGCCGCGCTGCCGTTGGCGCAGGGCGAGTTCCGGGCCGTCGGCTACCAGAGCACGATCACCGGTCACGACCAGATTGCGCTGGTGCTGGGCGATATCGGTGACGGCCGAGATGTGCTGGTCAGGGTGCACTCTGAATGCCTCACCGGGGATGTCTTCGGATCCTTGCGGTGTGACTGCGGCCCGCAGTTGCACGCGGCGTTGGACGCAATCGCCGCCGAGGGTCGGGGGGTGCTGCTGTACGTTCGCGGGCACGAGGGCAGGGGGATCGGCCTGATGCATAAGCTGCGGGCCTACTCGTTGCAGGACCAGGGAGTGGACACAGTGGACGCGAACCTGGAATTGGGGTTGCCAAGCGATGCCCGGGAGTACGGCACCGGGGCCCAGATCCTGACCGACCTGGGGATCAGGTCGATGCGGCTTTTGACCAACAACCCGGCCAAGCGTGCAGGTCTATCAGGGTTCGGGCTGGACATCTCCGAACGAGTGCCGCTGGAGATCGCGCCGAACCCTCACAACGCCTTCTACTTGGAGACCAAACGCGCACGGATGGGGCACCAACTCGACGGCAACCTCGGCGCTGTCGATCCCGGGCCCGAGGCTGCGACCCCTGGAGGTCAGTTGTGAGTGGCGAAGGTAGGACCGAATTGGCCACCGGCCAGGTGGCAGGGATGCGGGTCGCGGTGGTGGCCGCGACCTGGCACGCTGAGGTGCAAGAGGCGCTACTGCTGAACGCAGTGGCGGCATGTCGCGAGGCAGGGGTGGAGCCCGAGGTTGTCCGAGTGCCGGGCGCGTTCGAATTGCCGATCGTTGCGCAGCGGCTGGCTGCGGGCTACGACGCCGTGATCGCGTTGGGAACCATCATCCGAGGGGGGACGCCGCACTTCGACTACGTCTGTGACGCCGTCACCGCGGGCCTGCTGCGAGTGTCGCTGGACGCGCAGGTGCCGGTCGCGTTCGGAGTGTTAACGTGCGACGACCTGGCTCAGGCCATGGCGCGCGCTGGCTTGCCAGGATCGATTGAGAACAAGGGTAAGGAAGCGGCAGAGGCTGCCCTGACGACCGCCGGGATCCTGCGCGACCTTAGGTTGGGCGGGTGAAGACCTTCGACGAACTGTATGCCGAATTGCGGTCCCGGCAACTTGAGCGACCGGACGGCTCGGCGACCGTGGCGCTGCTGGACGGCGGGGTGCACGCCATCGGTAAGAAGGTGGTCGAGGAGGCTGCCGAGTCGTGGCTCGCGGCCGAGTACGAAGGCCCGGCGAGGACAGCGCAGGAGATCGCGCAGTTGCTCTACCACGCCCAGGTGCTGATGATCGCCTGCGATCTGAGCCTTGACGACATCTACGCCGAACTCTAAGGAACCCCGAATGCTTCGAGTTGCGGTGCCCAACAAGGGCGCCTTGTCCGAACCCGCCCGGGCGATGCTGCGAGAGGCCGGCTACCTGCAGACCACCGGTCCGCGGGAGTTGATGGTGCGCGACCCCATCAACGATGTCGAGTTCTTCTTCCTGCGACCCAAGGACATCGCCACCTACGTGGGGTCGGGCACGCTCGACATGGGCATCACCGGGCTCGACATGCTGCTGGACTCGGGGGCGCCCGCGGAGCGGATGCTCGACCTTGGGTTCGGCGGTTCGACGTTCAGACTGGCAGCTCCCACCGGTCGGCTGCGTTCGCCGGCGGACCTGTCCGGTCTCACGGTGGCAACCTCCTATGCGGGTCTGTTGCGCGAATGGTTGGACGCGCGCGGGATCGAGGCTCAGATTGTGCGGCTGGACGGTGCCGTCGAGAATGCGGTGCAACTCGGCGTCGCCGACGCGGTTGCCGACGTGGTGGCCACCGGCACCACGCTGCGGCAAGCCGGACTCGAGGTGGTGGGAGAGCCGTTGCTCATCAGTGAGGGGGTGCTGGTGCGGACCCGGCGGGATGTCGACGAGGCGGCGGTGGCCACCTTCAGTCACAGATTGCAGGGGGTCATCGTGGCTCGTACCTACGTGCTGGTGGACTACGACATTCCCACCGCGCTGGTCGACGACGCCTGCGCGATCACCCCGGGCCTGGAATCCCCGACGGTGTCGCCTCTGCGGGACGAAAATTGGGTGGCCATCCGCGCGATGGTTCCCCGGAACACAATCCATGCGGTGATGGACGACCTGTTCACCCTCGGCGGTCGCGGCATCCTGGTGACAGATATTCACGCCTGTCGGCTGTAGCCGGCCACCGGATCACTCGGGCTGGGTGCCGGCCTGCTGGGTGCCGGCGTGCTGGGTATCGGCGTGCAGAGCACGAATGGTGGCGGCCACGTCGTCGGGACAATCGAGCATCACCATGTGGGCGCTATCCAACAGCCTGAGGGTGGCGTCGTCGCCGAAGGCGCCGAGTTGTTCGCGTTGGTCTGCGATCCAGGCCGTCTGCTCCCGACGCCAGACTCGGGGACCGAGGCGACCGACCAGCACTCGGACCGGGATCTCGGGAAGTGGGTCCTTGTCCCGCAGCGCCAACAGGTCCCGGCAGTAGCCGCCGATGTGTTGGTTGTCATGCATTGTGCGGGCGAGATGTCTGGGGTCGCTGAGCCGATCGGACAATTCCGGCGGTAGCACCGCGAGGATGCCCCGAGTGCTGCTGGTGGTGGTCCCGAGTCCGATCATCGCCTTGGGTAGCAGGAACTTCCACGCGGGCCGCGCCGTATTGCGAAGCAGCGCCGAGGTGGCGGCGGCGCGCACCGGCCCCACCCGCCGCCGACCATGGTCGTCGCCAGCCTCGGCTGCGTACTCGGCCGGAATGCTCGCATCCACCAGCACCAACCCGGCCACTCTGGTCGGGCGACATCGGGCGTAAGCCTCCGCGAGCACGCCGCCGAAGGAGTGGCCGACCATGACCAGGAGACCGTCGACGTCGGCGGTGATCCGATCGATTTCGGCGACCTCGCCCTCGAGTCCCTGACCCGGTTGGGTCAGATCCCTACCCGGTCGGTCGAAACCGAACGTCGCGATCCCGGCGAGCCGAGTCAGCACCGGGTGCCAAAAGTCCAGCGTCTCGCCGAGGCCGTTGCAGAACACCACCGTCGGTGCTGCACCCGCGGTCCGGGCCAGCCGGACGGACTCGTCAGACTCGAGCATGCGGATCTTCTCCTCGCGGCGCTCGGTAGTGGCGCAAGACTAACCCGAGGGCGAACATCGCCGCCGCGAACAGCACCACCTGCAGCCGCTGGACGATACCGATACCAGAGCTCTCCAACAGGTATTGGACAGCGATCACCAGTGATAAAAGGGCGTACAGGATCCCGGTGATGACGAGGAAGTGGGAAAGTTCTCGCCAGTCCGCCGGGATGGCTCGGTGTCGCTGCAATTGCCACAGCCCGAGGGCGATCAGAATCAGGGCCAGGAATCCGAAAAACGACTCCAACACGCCGGTGACACTGTGGATCTGATGGGCCATGGACACGTTGCCGGACTCCTCAAGTGCCCGGCAGGCCTTGTCCACGGACGGGACGCAGTCCAGCGGCGCAAAGGCGTCCACGACAGTCATGAGTGAAAAGAAGATCGCGCTGGCAAGGCCGAGCCGCAGCCACCGGTTGCGCGGCAACAGTCCATAGGCCGCAACCAGACCGGCGAGTAGCAGCAGTCCTGTTGCCAGATCGCTGAGCCGGAAGAAGGCGGCCGCAGGTTGACCCTGTGAGCCAAGCTCGCTGACGAAGGTATTCGTTCGGTTCAACGTCGCCCCGGTATAGCCCTCCACCAGGAAGGCGACGTTTGTGATCGCGCCCAGGATCAGGCACCACGCCCCAACGATGGCCCGGGTCAGGGGCTGTCGGTCGGGATTGGTCATGGGTCCACGCTAGCGTTGCGGTATGACCGCTGAGCGCAGGCTGACGGCTGCGGACGTCATCGCCACTGTTGCTGACCCAGACAGTTTCGTTGCGTGGCCGACCGCGCCTGATCCGGCCACGACCGCGGAGGGCTATGCCGGCAGCCTGCAGCGGGCGCGGGCCAAAGCGCAGACGCAGGAGTCGGTAGTGGTAGGCGCCGCGACGATCGGCGGTCGACCAGTGGCGTTGCTCGTCGGGGAGTTCGGGTTCCTCGCCGGCTCCGTGGGGATGGCCGCTGCCGATACCCTCCGGTTCGCGGTGGCCCGGGCCACCCGCGAGGGTCTGCCGGTGTTGGCGGCCCCGACCTCCGGCGGTACCAGGATGCAGGAGGGCACGCCCGCCTTCCTCCGAATGGTGCCGATCGCGGGCGTGGTTGCTGCCCATCGTCGTGCCGGGCTGGCCTTCCTGGTCTGGCTTCGCAATCCCACCACCGGCGGGGTGCAGGCAACCTGGGGTTCGTTGGGTCAGGTGACAGCGGCTGAGCCAGGTGCGCTCGTCGGATTCCTGGGACCCCGGGTGTTCAGCGCTGTCTTCGGTGCGGAATTCCCGCCCGACGTGCAAACCGCCGAGAACTTGGTGCGGGTCGGCGTGATCGACTCCGTGGTGGCGCTCGACGAGGTGCGAGCGTGGGTCGAGCGGCTGCTGGCGGTGATTGTGGACCCGGACGCCACCGAGCCCAGCAGTGCTGACGCCGGTGCGCTCCCGCCGACCCCCGCTGCGGGTGACGAGTTCGGCGCTGTCGACGAACCCGACGCGTGGGAGTGCGTGCTGGCGACGAGATCGGTCGACCGTCCCGGCCTACGGCAGTTCCTCGATGCGACCGCGGCCGAGGTGAGCATTCTCTCCGGCACTGGCGAAGGCGGCCGCGACGACGCCATCCTGCTGGCGCTGGCCAGAGTCGGCGGGCGGCGGGCGGTGGTGGTCGGCCAGGACCGGTCGGTCGGACGTGCCTTCGGCCCGGACGGCCTGCGGACGGCCCGTCGAGGGTATCGACTCGCAGTTGAATTGGGGCTGCCGCTGCTGACCGTGGTCGATACGGAGGGCGCGGAACTCTCCGCGTCGGCCGAAGAGGGCGCGATGGCGGGCGAAATCGCCCGGAGCCTGGCCGAGTTGTCCCAGTTGCCGACCCGAGTGGTCTCGCTGCTGCTTGGCTCCGGCTGCGGCGGGGGAGCGCTCGCGATGCTGCCGGCCGATCTACTGGTGGCCGCCTCGGATTCATGGATAACCCCGTTGCCCCCCGAGGGTGCGTCGGCAATCGTTCATCGCACCATCGACCGCGCCCCGGAGCTGGCTCGCCAGCAGCAGATAACGGCGGTGCAACTGGCCCGCCTCGGCGTGATCGACGTCTTGCTGGGCACTCCTGGTGATGACCCCGCTGAGTTCCTGCACCGATGCGGTCGGGAGGTGGCCGCGGGCCTGGCGATGGGCAGCTCGACACCGTCGACCAGGCGAGTCAGCCGATTCGTGGTCAGCCCATGACGACCGCAGATCCAGCACCGAATCCGAATCCGCACTCGCACTCCCACCCGTACGGCGCCGCCGAGACGCACGCGACCGGCAGTGCTGACCGATTTCACGGCGCGCAGGTCCACGACACAGGGTTTGCAGATGACGACGGCAGCGCGGATCCCGTCTTGACGCAGGCGATGGCGCGGGCCGTCGCCGCTCGACAGCAGGCAGAAACGGTTGCCGCTGGCCTGGTTCAGACAGGTACCGGCCAAGACTTGTTCGACGTGGTTGAAGCCCTGCGAGGCGGGCGACTACTTGTTGCGCTGGTTGCAGTCCTCGACTCGACGGACCCGTTGGGATCCGAGAAGGACAGCCATCTGGCGGCCGCCATGTGGAGCCGACCCGATGGTCGCGTGGGGCTGCTGGCGTTCAGCAGCGTCGATGCGATGCGCCGTTGGCGATCAGACGCCCGGCCACTACCGACAGCAGCCGCCACCGTCGCCCAGGCTGCCCTACAGGATGGCGCGGACGCGCTCGTGCTGGACTTGGCCGGACCGGCCACGGTTGTGATCGAGGGCCCGGCTCTCTGGGCCGTCGCAGAGGGGAGGGCGTTACTTGCGGCCGACCAGGATCCGCAGGTCGCAGCGCGGGTGGCCGCGGCGGTCCATCGGGCGCTGGGCGAGATCAGTCATCGCGTGACCGCGACGGACGAAGTTGACCTCCTTGTGCTCCTTGGCTCGGAGGCGGCGGCAGCCCCGGACGCGGTGACCGCGCTGGCGACAGACCTGGCTCAGGATCCGGTCCTGCGCAGCCGAGTGGCCCGCGGAATCCACATCGGCGTGGAGTCGAACTGAGTCACGTGGAGCCTGTCATCGGCTGGGTGTTCGGATACGGATCGCTGGTGGCTGCGGCGGAAGCTGAGCGTCTCGTCGCTGGCGAGGTCGCACAACTGGGGACGTTGGCGAACTGGCGGCGTGGATGGAACGTGGCCATGGCCAACGCGTCAGCGGCGTCGGACACCAAGCACTTCCTTGACCCGGACACCGGTCAGCGGCCAGCCATCTTCGTGGCGTGGTTGAACGTTTACCCGTGCCCAGGCGCGAAAGTCAACGGTGTTTTCCTGCCGCTCACCGCGGCCGCGCTGCCGGCCCTGGACGCGCGGGAACGCAACTATCGACGGGTCGAGGTGTCCGCGGACGCGTCGCTGCCAACGCACCTTCCCATTTGGACCTACACGGGGCTGGCCGCAGGGTTGGAACGTTTCCGGGTTGGCCAGGCAACCGGGACCCTGTTCGTCAGCTCGGATTACCACGAGTTGTGCCGAATGGCATTCCTGAGCCGGGGGCGGAAGTTCTCCGAAACGTACGACGACACCACCGACCCGTTGCCCGCGCCGCTGCGTCGGTTGATCCTTGTCCGCCCCTGACAGTCCATCGTCGCTCGGTGCTTGACCCCGAAACCTACACATGTGACAGTATGTGTATGACGGTCCTTGAACGCCGCCTGCAGATCCTGCTGGATCCCGCTCAGTACGAGCGGCTGGAGGCCGAGGCGCGTCGGCGATCGCAAAGCGTCGGTGCGACGGTCAGGGCAGCGATCGATTGTTTCCTCGGCAACGATGCGGATCGTCGTGACAACGCCAGGAGATCGCTGCTTGCGCATGCGCCCGATGCTGGTCTTGGGGAGGAGTTCGACAAGGAGGCGGCACTCACTGATGCCTTCCACCGGTAGGCGTCACCCCGGCGCGTCAGCGGCGCCGCCGCGGGTATCGGTTCTGCTTGATGCGTCGGTATTCCTCTATGCCCTCGGCGGCGAACATGCGCTGAGGGCGCCGTGCCGTGAGGTACTGGCTCACCCTGGGCTGGAACTCCACGCAAGCGTGGAACTGGTGCAGGAGGTCGTCTTCCATCGCCTGCGGCGAGTCGACAGGGCACGTGCGGTCGCAGAGGCAAGACTCGTGGCTGACTCCTGCCGGCTGCACGACTTTGACGCCGCAGTGCTCCGGCGAGCTCTCTCGCTGATAGCTGAGGGCCGGGTCGGTGGTAGAGACGCGGTCCACGCCGCGACGGCGCTGGAGGCGGGGATCGGCGTGATCGTCAGTCCGGATTCAGATTTCGAAGGGATCGGCGGGCTTGCCCGGATTGACCCGCGAAATCTGGCTGATGCGCTGGTCCCGTGAGATCCCGTGGCTGCGCTTGAATGGCGGCCCGCATGTCCCGCATTCCGAGGCCTTCTCGTCGCAGATCTCCACCGACGACCAGGACGAGACCGACCGCTACTGGCACGCCATCGCCGGCAAGGCGGCCGTGCGCGGCTGAGGTCACCGCCGTGGAAGACGCCCGAGCGCCCTGGGTGACCGCCCGACGAAGTCAGTGGGGAGCGCTGGTGGGCGTGGGTCGTCACACCTTTCGGTAGGCGTGGCTGCGGTGTTCGATGCGCAGAACCACAACTTCGCGGGCGTCGTCGTTGACTCGGTAGAGGATTCGGTAGGTGCCTCGTCGGGCGCTGAGGATGCCTGCAAGATTGTCGCGCAGGGGCTTACCAACTCGGCGAGGTTCGGTAAGGAGGGATCCGGTGACCAATTCGATGACGGCAGCGGCCACTGACTCCGGCAATCCCGTTTGAATTGCTCTGATCGCCGGTGGCGTGAGGACAAGCTCGTAGGGTTTTGCAGTGGTCACGGACGTAGGGCGCGGGCAGCATCGACACCGCGCAAGACGTCGCCGCACTGATAGGCCGCGTCGGCCTCACGGATGTCGGCCAACGCTTCGGGGTCCGACAGCACGTCCAGGGTGTCCTCCAGGGCGGCTAGGTCCTCTGGGCTAACGATCACGGCTGCGGCGCGCCCATTGCGGGTGACCGTGACGCGTTCGTGCTCGCGTTCGACGCGGTCGACGACGTCGCTGAAGTGATCGCGTACCTCGCGCAAGGACTGTGTGCTCATGGCCACAATTGTGGCGTGCTGTCGTGCTCGCCGCAAGGTCCGAAGTCGTCAGGAGGTCGCGACCGGGCCGGTGAAGCGTTCACCGGGACCTTGACCGGGTGGGTCCGGATAGTCGGAGGCCTCCCGAAAGGCAAGTTGCAGCGCCTTCAAAGCATCGCGCAGCGGTCCGGCGTGGAAGGTACCCAGGTCGGGTGCCGATGCCGTCACGAGCCCGGCCAGGGCAGTGATGAGTTTGCGAGCCTCGTCCAGGTCTCGCTCCGCTGCCACGGTGGCGTCGTCCCCGGCTCCCAGTCCGCACTTGACGGCTGCCGCCGAGGCGAGATGGATACAGGCAGTGGTGATGACCTCGACCGCAGGAACCTCTGCGATATCGCGGCGTGCGTGCTCGGTGCTCTGCGAGTCAGTGCCTACCTGAGTGGCGAGGCCGGGCTGGTCATCGGTGGGCGGAGCGTTCTCGGCGGTCATGGGTGCTAGGATCGCAGATGGTCGTCGCTCCCGTGACGGCCCATGCAAGTGGAGGTAACTCCCACCTGTTCGATCTCAGATCGTGTCAGGTTCACGAGACTCTCGGGCTTACCGCCCGTGGCCCTCCGCCTGCATGTGCAGCGGGGGGCTTCGCATGTGTCGGCAACGCCGGTGCGCGCGGGTCCACCAGAAGAAGCTCAATAGGAGGCGTTCATCAGCGTCGAACCAAGGATCAACGAGCGGATCCGTGTTCCCGAGGTAAGACTCGTGGGCCCGGCCGGGGAGCAAGTCGGCATCGTCAGGATCGACGACGCCCTGCGGCTGGCGGAGGAGTCAGACCTCGACCTCGTCGAGGTGGCACCGATGGCCAAACCCCCGGTCTGCAAGCTCATGGACTACGGCAAGTTCAAGTACGAGGCGGCGCTCAAGGCGCGCGAATCGCGCAAGAACCAGGCACACACGGTCATCAAGGAGATGAAACTCCGCCCGAAGATCGACCCGCATGACTACGGCACCAAGAAGGGCCACATCGAGCGCTTCCTGAAAGCCGGGGACAAGGTCAAAGTGACCATCATGTTCCGCGGTCGGGAGCAATCCAGGCCTGAGCTTGGGTTCCGACTGTTGGCCAGATTGGCTGAGGACATCGGGGACCTGGGGGTCGTCGAGTCGGCGCCGAAGCAGGATGGCCGGAACATGATCATGGTGATCGCGCCGACCAGGCGCAAGGTGGATGCCCGACCGGGCGACCAGAACATCGAGGAGTAGAAGTGCCCAAGATCAAGACCCACAGCGGAGCCAAGAAGCGCTTCAAGGTGACCGGCTCCGGCAAGATCACCCATGAGCAGACTCATCGCCGCCACCTGCTGGAAAGCAAGTCCTCCCGGCGGATGCGACGGCTGATGGCCGACAAGGAACTGCCCAAGGGTGACGCGAAGAAGGTCAAGCGCCTGCTCGGCATGCGCTGAGTCGTCACCACCCCCATGACAACCCGGGCGCCTCAAGCGCCCATGAACCAACAAGGAGATCCCCGTGGCTCGCGTCAAGCGCGCTGTAAATGCGCACAAGAAGCGTCGTGAGGTCCTCGAACGGGCCAGCGGCTACCGCGGCCAGCGCTCGCGGCTGTACCGCAAGGCCAAGGAGCAGGTCACGCACTCGATGGTCTACGCCTACGGCGACCGTCGCGACCGCAAGGGCAATTTCCGGCGGCTGTGGATTCAGCGGATCAACGCGGCAGCTCGCGCCAACGGTATGACCTACAACCGCTTCATCCAAGGCCTGAAGCTGGCCGAGGTCGAGGTCGACCGGAGGATGTTGGCGGAATTGGCAGTCAACGATCCGGGCGCGTTCGCGGCCCTGGTCGAGGTCGCCCGGGCCGCCATCCCCGCTGACGACGCCGCCTGAGTCATCCGATCGAGGCTAGCCACTCGCCCACGCCGGACACCCCGGCGTGGGAGTCGGTGACCCGAATGGAGATCACATCGGCACGGTCGGCGCCAGTCAGTCGCGCCCGACGGCTGCATAAGCGCGCCTTCCGGGACGCTGACCAGAGGTTCCTCGCCGAAGGCCCACAGGCTGTCCGGGAGGCGCTGGCGACCCCCGGCGCCGTGGTCGAAGTGCTGGCAACCGGGGACGCATCGCGTCGCCATCCGGAACTGCCCGCGGCGGCTGCGGCGGCGGGTATCCCTTGGCACACCGCCTCGGGTGCAGTGATGTCCGAACTTGCCGGAACCGTCACCCCGCAGGGTGTCGTCGCGGTCTGTGTAATGCCGTCGACAACGCTTGAGCAGGTCTTCGCGGCCCGGCCAAGGCTGGTCGCTGTGCTGGCGCAGGTGCGTGATCCGGGCAACGCTGGCACCGTCATCCGGGTTGCCGACGCGGCCGGTGCCGATGCGGTGGTGATGACCACCGCCAGCGTCGATCCCTACAACCCCAAGTGCGTCCGCGCGTCCGCCGGCTCAATCTTCCACCTGCCAGTGGTCGCTGCCGCCGCCATCGATGAGGTGGTGCTCGGGTTGCGGGCCTTGTCGATTCAGGTGATCGCCGCGGACGGTGCCAGTGGCCGATCGCTGGCGGAGCCGGACGTTGTGTCCCGGCTTGTAGCGCCTTCCGCCTGGCTGTTCGGAAACGAGGCGTGGGGGCTGCCGAATGAATTGATCGGGGTCGCGGATCTGGTGGCGGCGGTGCCGATCTACGGCGCCGCCGAGAGCCTGAACCTGTCGACCGCGGCGGCTGTCTGCCTGTACGCAAGCGCCGGTGCTCAGCGGGTCGCCTCCGCCGACGCTCGGCCCACACCTGCCTAGACTCAGTCGTACACCAGCCGAAGAGGAGCCATGTCCGCCAACTATGACCCGGTCGAGGTCAGTACCCTCTCCGTCGAGAGCGTCGAGGGGTTCCGGCTTAGCGCCGTCACAGCGATCGTGGCCGCCCACGACCTCGACGAGCTCAAAGAGGTGCGGCTCGCCCACGCCGGTGATCGAAGCCCGTTGGCGTTGGCCAACAGGGAGATCGGTGCCTTACCGCCGGCGGCTAAGGCGGACGCCGGTAAGCGGGTGGGGGCGGCCCGGGCAGCAGTGAAGGCCGCGCTGGCGTTGCGACAGGCGGAACTTGAGGCGGACCGCGATGCCAGCGTGCTGGTCGCCGAACGCGTGGACGTAACACGTGAGTACGACCGCCGTCCGGTCGGCGCCAGACACCCGCTGACCACTGTCTGCGAACGGATCTCCGACGTCTTCATCGCGATGGGCTACGAGGTGGCAGAGGGTCCGGAGGTGGAGGGTGAATGGTTCAACTTCGACGCCCTCAACCTCGGTCCAGACCATCCGGCTCGCAGCATGGCCGACACCTTCTTCGTGGACTCTCCGGAGAGCGGTGTGGTGCTGCGCACCCACACGTCGCCAGTGCAGATTCGGACGATGTTGGCGCAGGAACCCCCGGTCTATGTGGTCTGCCCCGGCAGGGTGTTCCGATCCGATGAACTCGATGCCACTCACACCCCGGTCTTTCACCAGGTGGAGGGGCTCGCGGTGGATCGTGGGATCACGATGGCGGACCTGCGCGGCACGCTGGACCATTTCGCCGCGGCCATGTTCGGCGACGGAATCGTGACCCGGCTGCGGCCCAGCTTCTTCCCTTTCACCGAGCCGAGTGCCGAAGTGGACTTGCAGTGTTTCGTCTGTCGAGGGGCCAGCGTCGGAGATCCCGACCACCCCTGTCGCACCTGCGGTAGTGAGGGCTGGATCGAATGGGGCGGCTGCGGGATGGTCAATCCCAGGGTGCTGCGCGCCTGCGGTGTCGATGCCGACACCTACTCGGGATTCGCGTTCGGAATGGGGCTGGAGCGAACTCTGATGTTCCGACATGGGATCACCGATATGCGAGATCTGATCGAGGGGGACGTCCGGTTCACGACGGCGTTCGGGATGGAGATCTGATGCGGGCGCCAATGTCCTGGCTGCGGGAGTATGTCGACCTACCTGCGGAGTTGACCGGCAGGGAGTTGGCCACGGCGCTGATCGGAATCGGGCTGGAGGTGGAGACGGTCGATACCGTCGGGGAGGACGCCACCGGTCCGTTGGTCATCGGTCAGGTGCGCCAGATCGAGGAACTGACCGAGTTCCGCAAGCCCATCAGATACTGCGCCGTCGATGTCGGCCCGGACTCCGGCGGTGTGCGAGGAATCGTCTGTGGCGCAACGAACTTCGCAGTCGATGACCTTGTGGTGGTCGCTCTGCCGGGGTCCGTGCTGCCGGGCGGGTTCGCGATCTCCGCGCGCGAGACCTACGGGCACATCAGTGACGGAATGATCTGCTCGGTCGCCGAGTTGGGGCTCGGCGAGGACAGCTCGGGAATCCTGGTGTTGCCGCCGGACACCGCGCCGGTGGGTGCCGCGGCCGCCGAGGTCCTGGGGCTCGGCGACGAGGTGCTCGACATCGCAGTCACCCCCGACCGCGGGTATGCGCTCTCGATCCGAGGGTTGGCCCGGGAGGCCGCGATCGCGCTCGACCTACACTTCTCCGATCCAGCCGACCGCGGGCGGCTCGACTATCCGAACCCGCTGGGTCCGGTGCAGCCGGTTGTCGTGGCGGCCCCGGACGCCTGCACCGAATTCACCGCGGTGCACCTGTCAGATGTCGAACCCAACGCTGTCTCGCCGTGGTGGCTGCAGCGTAGGCTCGCCGCCTGTGGCATGCGGTCGGTGTCGCTCGCCGTGGATGTCACCAACTACGTGATGCTGGAGTTGGGGCAACCGCTGCATGCGTTCGACGCTGCCGCCCTCAGAGGCGCGATCGTCGTGCGCCGCGCCACCCCGGGGGAGACGCTCACCACGCTGGATCATGTCGAGCGTGGGCTGGGTCCGGACGACCTGCTGATCACCGATGACCGCGGCCCGATCGGACTTGCCGGGATCATGGGCGGACTCGACACCGAGATTGCGGCCACCACCACTGAAATCGTGTTGGAGGCGGCCCAGTTCGACCCAGCTGTGATCGCCCGGATGGCCCGTCGTCACAAGTTGCCGTCGGAGGCGTCGCGACGGTTCGAGCGTGGGGTCGATCCCGCGCTGCCGTGGATCGCCTCGAAGCGGGCCGCCGAACTCCTGGTCGGCCTCGGCGGCGGCATGATCGGCGCGGGCGTCGGCGTCGGCGGTCCGATTTCACCGGCGACGATCCCGTTCGACCCGGCCCTGCCGGCGCGGGTCTCGGGTGCCGCCATAGCCCCGGAGGAGGTGTCCGATTCGCTTGGGTTGGTGGGCGCTCGAGTGGAGGCGACCGGTGACGATGAAGCGGCACGGTGGCTGGTCACCCCCGCCAGTTGGCGCCCTGATCTGCGGGACCCGGCCGATCTGGTCGAGGAAGTCGTTCGGATCCATGGCTACCAACATCTACCGGCAAGCCTGCCGTCGCCGCCCGCCGGTCGGGGCTTGACCGCCGAGCAGCGGTTGCGCCGCGCCGCCTCGCGAGCGTTGGCCTGCTTCGGTCTGGTCGAGGTGCTGAGCTATCCGTTCGTCGGTGAGTCGGACTATGACGCTCTGGGCCTCCCCGACGACGATGCCCGCCGACGGTCTACGCGGCTCGCGAACCCGCTCAGCGACGAGCAAGGATTGCTCCGAACCACCCTGCTACCAGGGCTGCTGACCTGCGCCAAACGGAATCTGGGGCGCGGTCGTGATGGTGTCGCCCTGTATGAGACCGGTCTTGTGTTCCTTCCCCGCTCTGTGCCGGTTGTCCCGGTGTCGCCGGGGGTTTCTGATCGCCCGAGCGGCGAGGAACTTGAGCAGATCGGCAGCGCGCTACCCCGGCAGCCGCACCACGCCGGGGCGGTGTTCGCCGGCGTCATGGCACAGCCGGGCTGGTGGGGTCCGGGCCGGGACGGGGGCTGGCCGGAGGCGATCGAGGCGGCACGTAATCTGGCGGCCGCGCTAGGGGTGGAATTGACCGTGGTCCCCGCGACTGACGTGATGCCCTGGCACCCTGGTCGGTGCGCGGCCCTACAGCTCGACGGTGCCACGATCGGTCACGCTGGCGAGTTGCACCCGAGGGTATTGACGGCGCTCGGTCTGCCAGCGCGAGCGGCGGCCATGGAAATCGACCTGGATGCGGTGATTGCGGCGGCCCCGGGTCAGGTGCGCGCGCCGCAGGTGTCGACCCAGCCGGTGGCGAAGGAGGACGTGGCACTGGTCGTCGCTGCGGAGGTGCCCGCCGCCGCGGTGATCAACTCGTTGCGTTCCGGCGCGCCGGAACTACTGGAGTCGGTGCGACTGTTCGACGAGTACACCGGGGCGCAGATTCCGCCGGGCCACAAATCGTTGGCTTTCGCGCTGCGATTCCGCGCCCCCGATCGCACCTTGACCGAGGCTGAGGTGACTGCCGCGCGGGACTCCGCGGTGGCGGCGGCACAAGCGGATCACGGCGCGGCGCTGCGGAGTCTGTGACCGCGGCAGTCCGGCAAGGCCACGACCTCGCCAGCCTCAGCGCGGACCACATCGATCAGATGCGGATCGGACGTCGCCAGTCTCACTCCGGCGGCAAGGGCTGTGGCGGCTGCGAAACAGTCGGCCATGCTGACCGGCCGACTTCGCCGGTCATAGTGCGCTGCGCGCAGCATGCCAGCGTCGATCGCGACTGTCTCGGTCGCGTCCACGATCCCCAGCCCAGCGCGGCCTAGCATCGCCAAGGCCACCTCAACGTCATCTCGGTCGCGCTGCCACACCCGAACCAGTTGATCGATCACCTCGGCAGCATTGATGGCCGCCAGCAGCGTCGGCTCGGCCAGCAGTTCGGCGACCTGGTCGCTGGCGGGCTCGCCGCGAAGGTAGGCGATCACGGCGTAGGTGTCGAGAACGACCGTCATGTGTCGGACCGGTAGTCGACTTCAGTGGCACGTTCCTCGGCCCGTGCCTCGTCACTGGTGGGACCGGGACCGGCCAGCGACCCTCGCAGCGCCGTTGGGATATCGGCCGGGATGGGTCGCACGATCGCGTAGTCGCCCCGATCGATCACCAACACGGCGGTCGCCCGCCAGCGCTTACGGAGAGCCGCCGGTAGCGAGACCTGGCCACTTCCGGTGATCTTCGCTTCGACGCTACCCATGCCCGTCATCATATCTGACCTGGTAACCATCATGTAATGGTCGAGTTCAACATATGGAAGTCACATTGACATGGTGAACAGTCAC
Organism: uncultured Actinomycetes bacterium; assembly: GCA_964547485.1. Lineage (GTDB taxonomy): Bacteria > Actinomycetota > Actinomycetes > S36-B12 > UBA10799 > JACJWR01. The sequence continues at coordinate 11,246 of CAZJNU010000022.1, read as the reverse complement.
GGCTCCGCTGCTCAACTGCGTCGGTGACGCCGTGCTGGGGTCGGAACCGACGTCAGAACCACTCCGGATCGTCGAGGGCGTCCGGGTCGACCAGCGCCCGTCTGCGCAACTTGCCGGTGACGGTCCGCGGCAGCGAATCAACGACCAGCACGTCTTTCGGCCGGTGCCGTGGTCCAAGCCTGGTCCGTGCGAATTCCTTGATGTCGTCGGCCGCCGAGGTCGGGGCGCCCGGCTCCAACACCACATAGGCCACAACCACCGCGCCGTAGACGCTGTCCGGGCGACCGGCCACGCCGACGTCCTTTACCCAGTCATTTCGAAGCAGGACCTGCTCCACCTCTACCGGGTGCACCTTCTCGCCACCGGTGATGATGACCTCATCAGCGCGACCCTCCAACGTCAGCCGGCCCTCGTCGTCGAGTCGTCCGAGATCGCCGGTGAACACCATGCCCCGGACGCGATCGCGGTCGGTGCCATCGGTGTAGCCATCGAACGAAGTCCGGGACAATACGTAGACCCGCCCGGTCTCGCCTCGCCGAACTGGCTTCCCGCGGCGGTCGAGGATCTCCACCCGGACGCCCGGCAGCGGCCGACCCGCGGTACCGGGATCGACGCACAGATCGCTGGGACTGGCGACGGTGGCGAAAGCTGCCTCTGTGGTGCCGTAGAGGTTGTAAAGGATGTCGCCGAAGACATTCATGAAGTCCCAGGCCAGTTCGCCGGACAGTTCCGAACCGCTGACGGCGACGAATTTCAGGCTCGAGGTGTCGTACTGGCCGAGGACCTCCGGTGGCAGGTTCAGGATCTGCGTCAGCACGGTCGGCACGGTGATTAGTGACTCCACCTCGTGGGCCTGGACCAGGGCGAGGATCCGTTCCGGGTCGATCGCGCGCATCAGGATCTGGGTCGCTCCCAGCACGCAGGCGAGCCGGTGGTTCATCCAACCCCAGGCGTGGAAAAGCGGTGCCGCGATCAGCACCGTCCCGCCCACTCGAAGCGGGAAGGCGTCGAGCACGGCGGCCAGGGCGTCCATCTGCATAGTCGCCCGTGCAGTCCCGCGGGGGACCCCGCCGCTGGTGCCGGAGCTGAGGATGATGTGTTGGCCGGTGCGGTCAGGTTTGGCGACGCCGCCGCGGGTGGGGAGCGAGTCGAGCAGCGAGACGCCGGCCGGGTCGTCGGTGCCCAGCGTGGGGATGCCGGCCGGGCAGAGTCGTGCGAATTCGGTGTCTCGCACCACCAGGTCCACCCGCTCGTTGGCCAGCACCTGCTGGATCTGCTCCGCACTGGCGCCGGTGTTGAGATACACCAGGTCGGCGCCGAGGCGTGACACCGCGACGATCACCTCGGCCATCGCGCGGGAGTTGCGGGCGAGGATCGCGATCGTGCTGGTGGAATTCAACCCGCGGTCGACCAACCCCTTGGTAAGGGTGTCACAGCGGTGCTCGATTTCAGTGAAGGTCACTTCTGGATGAAGGGGATCGTCCACATCGATGATCGCCAGTTCCTCGCCGTCGCGAGCGGCGCCGAGGGCGTAGCCGATGGCGGGGCTGGTACCCCACTTGCGCAGGTCGCGCGACATCTGGATGGCCACCCGTGGGTGCGCCGGCCGCAATAGCCCGGTCGAAGAAGCGCCCCGCACCCCGGAGGCGGCAACCCGCATCGCCTGCGAAACGTCGCGAATACCTGCCACGTCTCCCATCGTGGCCAACGCGTCGCAGCGGCCAGTCGGTGCCCCCCGGAACTGAGTTGCGTGTATACGTATATCTTTGTTTCCATGAGTACTTCAGTCACCGGTCCGGGTGCATCCATCACGGCGGCGGTCGCCGGTGCCAGCGGGTATGCCGGCGGCGAGTTGCTGCGACTGCTGCTGGCCCACCCGGACATCGACATCGGTCCGTTGGCCGCGGCCGGCAAGGTCGGCAAGCAGGTGGGGGAGGTGCACCCGAACCTGACGCCGATCGCGGATCAGGTGTTGGTAGCGGCCGATCCCGACACCCTCGCGACTGCCGATGTGGTGTTCCTGGCCTTACCGCACGGCGCATCGGCGGCGATCGCGAGGGAACTGCCCGCCGATCTGCCGGTGGTCGACTTGGGGGCCGATTATCGACTTGCCGACCCGGCGGACTGGGCCGATTTCTACCCGGGCGAGCACGCGGGCGTGTGGACGTATGGGTTGCCGGAGTTGCCGGGGGCCCGGGAACGGATCGCCGAGTCGGTCCGGGTGGCCAATCCGGGGTGTTATCCGACGTCGGTGATTCTGGCGCTGCATCCGTTGCTGGCGGCCGGTCTGGTCGAACCTCGCGACGTCGTGGTGGTCGCGGCGAGCGGTACTTCAGGCGCGGGTCGAAGCCCTAGTGAGGCACTGCTGGCCAGTGAGGTGTTTGGCTCGGTTGGGGCCTACAAGGCCGGCGGGGTCCATCAGCACACCCCGGAGATCGTGCAGGCCCTCAACTGGGCGGTGGCCGACGGGGAGACCGACGGGGAGACCGACGAGGTGACGCTGTCGTTCACTCCGCTGCTGGCGCCGATGGCGCGCGGCATCCTGGCCACCTGCACCGCCCGGCTGACCCCTGGCACCAGCACCGAGATGCTGCGGCAGTGCCTGCACGATGCCTACCTGGCTGAGCCATTTGTCTCACTTACGGCCGCAGGTCGCTGGCCGAGTAGTGGCTGGGTTGTCGGCGGAAACGGCGTTGCTATCCAGGCTGCTGCCGACGTGGCCGCGGGCCGGGCGGTGGTCGTCAGCGCCATCGACAATCTCGTCAAGGGTGCGGCAGGGCAGGCCCTGCAAAACGCCAATCTGATGCTGGGCTTAGCAGAGACGACCGGACTGACTGCGACAGGAGTTGCGCCATGAGTGTCACGGATGCGGTTGGGTTTCGGGCTGCGGGAGTGGCGGCGGGGCTGAAGGCTTCTGGTCGGCCCGACGTCGCGCTGGTCGTCAATGACGGTCCGGAGTACGTGGCTGCGGGGGTGTTCACTGGTAACCGGGTTGTCGCCGCGCCAGTGGTGTGGAGCCGGGAAGTCGTGAAGACCGGCGCGCTTCGGGCGGTCGTGCTGAATTCCGGTGGTGCCAACGCCTGCACCGGACCGCCCGGATTCGCCGACACCCATCACACCGCCGAGCACACCGCGCAGGTGCTCGGGCTGGCCCCGATCGATGTCGCTGTCTGCTCGACCGGGCTTATCGGGATCCGGCTGGACATGCCCGCACTGCTCACCGGCGTCGATGCCGCCGCCGCGGCGCTGTCGACCGACGGTGGTGCCGATGCCGCAGTCGCGATCATGACGACCGACAGCCACGCCAAGGAGGCAGTGGTCCGGGGCGATGGGGTGACGGTCGGCGGGATGGTCAAAGGCGCCGGCATGATCGCCCCCGGGATGGCCACCATGCTGGCCGTGCTCAGCACCGATGCGGTCGTCTCCGCGACCGCGGCGGCCCGGGTGCTCTCCTCGGCGGTCGCGCGCACGTTCAACCGGATCGATTCCGACGGCTGCATGTCGACCAATGACACGGTGATTCTGATGGCCTCCGGCGGCTCCGGGATCGCGTTGGCCGAGGACCAGTTGGGCGCCATGGTCCAGCAGGTCTGCCAGCAGTTGGCCCGTGACATCATCAGCGACGCTGAGGGCGCCAGCAAGGATGTCCGGATCGAGGTGATCGGGGCGGCCACGGAAGACGATGCCGTCGAAGTGGGCCGGGCGGTGGCGCGCAGCAATCTGTTCAAGTGCGCGATGCACGGAGAAGACCCCAACTGGGGGCGGATCGTGTCGGCGGTGGGAACCACTGCCGCCGCCTTCAGCTCGGCGGAGTTGGGAGTGACCATCAACGGCGTGGAAGTCTGCCGCGACGGCGCGGCCCACGCCGACCCGGCCACTGCGGATCTCTCCGCTAGGCAGATCGACGTCCAAATCGACCTGCGGGCCGGTGACCAGACAGCGGTCATCTGGACCAATGACCTGACAGCGGCCTACGTGCACGAGAACTCGGCGTACGCGACATGACCAGCCCGGTACCCGAGACCAGCACCGTCGTGCTGACCGCGCGCGGATCCGACTGGCAGGCGGCCGAGACCTTCGCCGCGGCGACCCCATGGCTCCTTGAGCATCGCGGCGCGATCGTGGTGGTCAAGTACGGCGGTAACGCGATGACCGATCCGAGGCTGCAGGAGTCCTTCGCCTCCGACGTGCTGTTCCTGAAGCTGGCCGGGTTGCGGCCGGTGGTGGTGCACGGCGGCGGTCCGCAGATCTCCGGGATGCTGGACGCGCTCGGGATCGAGTCGGAGTTCCGAGGCGGCTATCGGGTCACCACCCCGGAGGCGATGGACATTGTCCGGATGGTTCTCACCGGCGGCGTGCAGCGGCAATTGGTGAGCCTGATCAACCGACACGGGCCGTTCGCGGTCGGGATGTCCGGTGAGGATGCCAACCTATTCACCGCCCAGCGCAGGATGGCGGTGGTGGACGGCGAATCTGTGGACATCGGCCAGGTCGGCGATATCGTCGCTGTCCGGCCTGACCTGGTGACGTCGCTATTGGCCGACGGCATCATCCCGGTGGTCTCCTCCGTCGCCCGAGGGGAGGAGGGGGACACCTACAACATCAACGCGGATGCCGCCGCGGCCGAGCTCGCGCTGGCGCTGGGGGCGAAGAAGTTGATCATGCTGACCGATGTCCCCGGGATGTATCGGAGTTGGCCGGACGACCAGACGGTGGTCCCGGTGATCACGGTGGAGGTACTCCGCGGTCTGCTGCCGGGCCTCACCAGCGGCATGATTCCGAAAATGGCCGCCTGCGTGCAGGCCGTCGCGGGTGGGGTCACTCGGGCGCACGTGATCGATGGCCGGGCGCCGCACTCGATGCTGGTGGAGGTGTTCACCGATGCCGGTGTCGGCACCATGGTGATCGCTGACGATGACCCCGCGGCCGGCCAGGGTTGGCAACCGTGACCGCGCCGAGCAGTAATGCCGAAGGCCGCACTCGATGGTCGGCGTCGCTGATGAACAACTACGGGACACCGCCGCTGACCCTCGTCGCCGGTCGGGGGGCCACGGTGCTGGACGCAGACGGAAACGAGTACCTCGACCTGCTGGCAGGGATCGCGGTGAACTGTCTCGGCCACGCCCATCCGGCGGTGATCGCTGCCGTCACCTCGCAACTGTCGACGCTGGGCCACACCAGCAACCTCGCGGCAACGCCGCCGACGATCGCGCTCGCGGAGCGACTGCTGGAATTGGCTGGTCGAGACGGCAAGGTGTTCTTCGCCAACAGCGGTGCGGAGGCCAATGAGGCCGCCTTCAAGACCGGTCGGCTGACCGGCCGAGGCGGCTATGTGGCGGCCCACGGCGGATTCCATGGCCGGACGATGGGTGCGCTGGCACTGACTGGTCAACCTGCCAAGCAGGCGCCGTTCGAACCGCTGCCCCCGTCGGTGGCGTTTGTGCCCTTCGGTGATGTCGACGCGCTGGCCACCGCCGTATCCGAGCAGACTGCGGCCGTCGTGCTGGAGCCTGTGCAGGGAGAGGGAGGCGTGATCCCCGCGCCACCGGGGTACCTCGCGGCGGCTGGTCGGATCGCCCGAGCGGTCGGTGCCCTGCTCGTCCTCGATGAGGTGCAGACCGGCATCGGCCGCACCGGCGCCTGGTTCGCTCACACGGCGGACGGCGCTCAGCCCGACATCGTCACGCTGGCGAAGGGGCTGGGCGGCGGGTTGCCGATCGGGGCGACCATCGCGTTCGGAGACGCAGCCGGGCTACTTGGACCTGGCAGTCATGGATCCACCTTCGGCGGCAACCCGGTGTCCTGTGCCGCAGCTCTCGCGGTTCTCGACACCATCGAGTCCGACGGCCTGCTCGCCAGGGCGACGCAACTCGGCGATCGGCTCCAGCGCGAACTCGCGACCCTGCCGGGGGTCGACTCGGTCCGTGGTCGAGGCCTATTGCTGGGCATGGTGCTGACCGCTGGCATCCCCGCGGCCGCAGTCGAGGTGGCCGCTCGGCAGCGGGGACTGCTGGTGAACGCGGTGGCCCCCGAGGTAATCAGGCTGGCGCCACCCTTGGTGCTGACCGATGACGAGGCGGACCGGGCGATTCAGGGGTTGGCCGAAGCCATCGCCGAGGTTGCCGCGGCCACAGCTGTAGTCGGGGATCCGGAATGACCAGTGCCCGGACCCATGTTGCCCGGCGACAGCGGATCGTCGAATTACTCGCCCGTCGCCGGGTGGGGTCGCAGGCCGCGCTGCAGGAACTGCTGGCCGACGACGGCTTCGAGGTGACCCAGGCGACCGTGTCGCGCGACTTGGATGAACTGGGTGCGGTGAAGGTCGACGACGGCGAGTCCGGTGCCGTATACGCAGTCCCGGCGGAAGGTGGTGACCCGGCCCCGCAACGACCGGAGTCGATGTCGGCCGGCCGATCCAGGCTGGCTCGACTGCTCGCAGAGGTGCTGGTGTCCGCCGACGCCTCTGCCAACATCGCAGTGTTGCGGACACCACCCGGGGCGGCGCAGTTCCTGGCCTCCGCGATTGACCGAACGGTTTTGCCCGATGTCATCGGCTGCGTGGCCGGTGACGACACGGTGCTGCTGGTGAGCCGTCAGCCCGACGGTGCGGCAGTAGTTGCCACCGAACTACTCGCGTTGGCGGGTGGTAGACGATGATGCCAACTGGTATCACGACGACAGGAGAACAACAGTGAGCGAGCGCGTAGTCCTGGCCTATTCGGGAGGCCTCGACACCTCCGTGGCGATCGAGTGGATCAAGGAGGAGACCGGCGCCGAGGTGATCGCCGTTGCCGCAGACGTCGGCCAGGGCGGCGAGGATCTTGAGGTCATCCGGGAGCGAGCGTTGGCGTGCGGTGCGGTGGAGGCAGAGGTGGCCGACGCGCGGGATGAATTCGCCGACGGCTACTGCCTGCCCGCGCTGAAGGCGGACGCGCTCTATATGGATTCCTACCCGCTGGTCTCGGCCCTCTCCCGGCCGGTGATCGTCAAGCACCTGGTGGCGGCGGCCCGCAAACACGACGCCAGCATCGTGGCGCACGGGTGCACTGGCAAGGGCAACGACCAGGTGCGGTTCGAGGTGGGGATCGGCGCGCTCGCCCCGGACCTGCGCTGTATCGCACCGGTGCGCGACTACGCGATGACGCGGGACCGTGCCATTGAGTTCGCCGAGAGCCGGGATCTGCCGATCGACGTGAACAAGAAGTCGCCGTACTCGATCGATCAGAATGTCTGGGGTCGGGCGGTCGAGACCGGCTTCCTGGAGGACATCTGGAACGGTCCAATCGAGGACGTGTACTCCTACACCTCGGATCCGGCGGTGCCGCGGCCCGCCGATGAGGTGGTCATCACCTTCGTGGCGGGTGAGCCGGTGGCGCTCGATGGTCGGCCGCTGACCATGCTGGCGATCATTGAGGAGTTGAACACCCGCGCGGGCGCCCAAGGCGTCGGTCGACTGGATCTGGTGGAGGACCGGTTGGTCGGGATCAAGAGCCGCGAGGTGTATGAGGCCCCCGGCGCGATGGCGCTGATTGCGGCCCACCGGGAACTCGGCCGCGTCACGATCGAGCGCGATCTGGCCAGGTTCGCCACCGGCGTCTCCCAACGCTGGGCGGAGTTGGTCTATGACGGACTCTGGTTCAGCCCGCTGAAGTACGCCCTCGACGCCTTCCTGGCGGAGCTGAATTCGACCATCACCGGGGATATCCGGATGACCCTGCACGGCGGTCGGGCGGTCGTCACCGGACGTCGTTCGGAGGAGTCCCTCTACGACTACAACTTGGCGACGTACGACACCGGCGACACCTTCGATCAGTCCCTGGCCAAGGGATTCATCGAGTTGTGGGGGATGCCCAGCAAGTTGGCCGCGACTCGGGAGCAGAAGTCCCAGCAGGTTCGTTCGTGACGCCGGCGGAGCCAACTGCGGCAGCCGGTGGACCGACCAGGCTGTGGGGGGGTCGGTTCGGCTCGGGTCCGTCGCCGGAACTGGAGGCACTGTCGTTGAGCGTCCAGTTCGACTGGCGACTGGCACCGTACGACCTGGCCCAGACCCGGGCTCACGCGAATGTGCTCCGGTCGGCGGGTCTACTCGACGCGGTCGAACACGAAGCAGTGCTGGCGGCGATCGAGTCCCTGACCGAGGATGTTGCCTCGGGCGCGTTCCGGGCCACCGAGGCCGATGAGGATGTGCACACCGCGATCGAGCGCGGTTTATTGCAGCGGCTCGGTCCGCTCGGCGGGAAACTGCGGGCCGGACGGTCCCGAAACGACCAGGTGGCCTGCGATTTCCGGCTGTACCTGCGGGACGCCGCGGACCGGGTAGATGCGGCCCTCTTGGAGCTTCAGTTGGCGTTGTTGGCACAAGCACAGGCCCACGTGGCTGACCCGTCCCCAGGATTCACGCACCTGCAACACGCCCAGCCGGTGTCGTTCGGGCACGAGCTCGGCAAACATGTGCACGCTCTGCAGCGGGACCGCGAACGGCTTGCGGATTGGCGTGCGCGTGCCAACGTCAGCCCGCTCGGGTCGGGGGCGCTGGCGGGATCTGCACTGCCGCTGGACCCCGCCGCAGTGGCCGCCGAACTCGGTTTCGACCGGGCCGCGGAGAACTCCATCGACGCGGTCAGTGACCGTGATTTCGTCGCGGAGTTCCTTTTCGTGGCGGCCCTGGTGGGGGTTCACCTCTCCCGGTTGGGGGAGGAGGTCGTGCTGATGACGTCGCGAGAGTTCGGCTGGGCGCGGCTGCACGACTCGTGGTCCACCGGATCCTCGATCATGCCGCAGAAGAAGAACCCCGATATCGCCGAACTGGCCCGCGGCAAGTCTGGCCGACTGGTCGGCAATCTGACGGCGATCCTGGTCACCCTCAAGGGCCTCGGGTTCGCCTACAACCGTGATCTGCAGGAGGACAAGGAGCCGGTGTTCGACAGTGTCGACACCCTGCTGCTGGTGTTGCCCGCCGTGACCGGGATGATCGCCACGCTGGAGTTCGATACCGAACGGATGGCCGCCGCCGCGCCGGAGGGCTTCGCGCTGGCGACCGAGATCGCGGACTGGCTGGTGGTCAGGGGGGTACCGTTCAGAGATGCCCATGAGATCTCCGGTGCCTGCGTAGCTGCCGCCGAGGCCCGTGGGGTGGAGTTGTGGGATCTCACCGATGCTGAACTGGCGGGAATCTCGGACGCGCTGGACCCCGAGGTCCGGGCCGTGTTGACGACCTCTGGGGCGTTGGCGGGCCGCGCCCGACCGGGGGGTACGGCCCCCGTCCGGGTGGCCGAGCAACTGGTGGCGGCCGAAGCGGCGGCCAGAGGACTTCGACGTGGCTCAGTCGATGACCGCGTCGGTGGGGACCGCTGACACTATTGGGCTATGACTGACACTGTGGAGCCGACCGATACCCCGCTGGCGGCCGAGGATCTGCCGGCGCCAGGAGACCTGCTGGCAGATCTTCGGTGGCGTGGTCTGGTCGCGCAGTCCACAGATGAAGCCGCCCTGTCAGCGGCGCTGGCACGGGGACCGATCACGCTCTACTGCGGCTTCGACCCGACCGCCCCCAGCCTTCACGTGGGCAACCTGGTGCCGCTGTTGACGCTGCGACGGTTCCAACTGGCGGGCCACCGCCCGATCGGACTGGTGGGGGGTGCGACCGGGCTGATCGGCGACCCCTCGGGCCGCAGTTCCGAGCGATCGCTGCAGGACACTGACGTGGTGGCCGACTGGTTGGCGCTGATCCGCTCGCAACTTGATCTGGTGCTCGACTTCGACGGACCCGTTCCGGCCCGGGTGGTGTCGAACTTGGACTGGACGGCGCCGCTGACTGCCATCGAATTGTTGCGCGACGTGGGCAAACACTTCAGCGTGAACACCATGCTGGCCAAGGAGTCTGTCGCCACCAGATTGGCCGACAACGGGATCAGCTACACGGAGTTCAGCTACATGATTCTGCAGGCCTACGACTACCTCGAGTTGTACCGGTCGGCTGATTGTCAGTTGCAGATCGGGGGAGCGGACCAATGGGGCAACATCACCGCCGGCCTGGATCTGATCCGCAGGGTCGAGGGCCGCGGCAGTGCTGTCGCGCACGCGCTGACCGTGCCGCTGGTCGTCAAATCCGATGGCGCCAAGTTCGGCAAGACCGCGGGTGGCGCCATTTGGCTGGACGCCACCATGACCAGCCCATACGCCTTCTACCAGTTCTGGCTCAACACGGACGACCGCGATGTGGTGCGGTTCCTACGGCTGTTCAGCTTGCGCTCCCCGGCCGAGATCGAGGAAATTGCTTCCGCGTGGGACGACCGCCGAGCCAGCCGCTCCGCGCAGCGCGCACTCGCCGATGAACTGACCAGTCTCATCCACGGAGCTGACGAGACGGCCAGGGTGATCGCCGCGGGCAAGGCACTCTTCGGCCATGGTGACCTCGACGAACTTGACGTCGCGACACTCGATGCCGCGCTGGCCGAGGCACCGCACGTGGTCGTTGCCGACGGTGAACCGCTGCCGACAGTGGTCGAGCTACTGGTTGCCACCGGCCTCTGCGAGTCCAAGGGCGCAGCCAGACGCGCCGTCAAAGAGGGCGGGGCCTACCTCGACAATGTTCGGGTGCTGGACCCCGACACCGTGCCGCAGGCGACCCTCGCAGGTGGCTGGGTGCTGCTGCGGAAGGGTAAGCGCAACCTTGCCGGCGTCAGGCTGCCGGAGGGCGCCTGATCTGCGTATTCGTGGCTAACCAGGGCCTAACCAGGGCCCAACTAGGGGGGTGCCGCAGGGACCGAAACCCTTGTGGTCTAACGTTTCCCTTGTTGCCCGATAGGGAGTAGCGGACACCAGGCGCACAAGCGCAATCCGGTGAACGTTCCCAGGGAACAAGGCCCTCCGCCACTTACGTGACGGGGTTCACCGCGGCCAAGATCCCCCCGGGGGTTGCGGACGCGGATAAGGTCTGGTAACGTAGGGAAGGTTGCCCCGAAACCAAGCCGAAAGGCGCGGAGTCGGTGCGCGTACGATCCTTGAGAACTCAACAGCGTGCCAAAAGTTAATGCCGAATACCGCATTCAACCAGGCCAAAACCCCGCCAGGGGTGGTCGCAGGGTTGGATGAGGATTCCTTTGAGGCATGACAGTTTGATCTACGATCAGCTCTGTCTTGTCAGGTTCACATTTCCGTGACCGCAAGTCGCCGAAAGGCGCACAAAGCATTTACGGAGAGTTTGATCCTGGCTCAGGACGAACGCTGGCGGCGTGCTTAACACA
>CAZJNU010000021.1:9616-33113 GCA_964547485.1 uncultured Actinomycetes bacterium | reverse complement strand
CGGACTTCAACCTGGACGTCGCGGCCGGGCGCCGGATCGCGATCGTGGGGGCCAGCGGGAGTGGCAAGTCGACGCTGGCTCGGCTGGTCGCTGGGGTCACTCGACCGTGGTCGGGCCAGGTGCTGATCGATGGTGTACCCACGAGTCAGATCCCAACGCCGGTGCTGACCAGTTGTATCGGTTACGTGGAGCAGGACGTCACCTTGATGGCGATGTCAATTCGCGACAATGTGACTCTGCTCGATGATCGGATTCCGCTGTCAGACGTGCAGGCGGCGTTGGTGGATGCCTGTGTCGCCGACGAGGTACTGACCCGGCCCGGCGGGGTTGACTGGGTGATCGCCGACCGCGGGCGGGGTTTCTCCGGCGGCCAGCTGCAACGGTTGGGGATCGCCCGAGCGCTCGCCCGGAACCCCCGAATCCTGATCCTTGACGAAGCGACCTCGGCGCTCGACCCGGTGACCGAGGCTGCCGTCGACGCGGCGATCCGCCGGCGCGGCTGCACCACGATCGTGGTCGCCCACCGGCTCTCGACGATCCGGGACGCGGACGAGATCATCGTGTTGGACAAGGGGGTCGCCGTCGAACGAGGCACGCACGAGCAACTGCTAGCGCTCGATGGACGGTACGCGGAGTTGATCGCATGACAGGACAGCAGCTGCGGATCACCGGCTCGAGTGCGGTCGACCTGGTGGAGGTCGCGGGGATGCGAGTGGTCGCCGGGACGGCGATGGTGATGTTCCTCGATGACGGTCTCCCCGTGCACCTGGCGACCCTGACGTCCGGCGAGTACGTGCCCGAGGTCTCTTCGGAGGCACACGCTTACCTGGTGGGGGCGCCGGAGGCGCGACTCGACCCGGCCGATCTCGGGGAGGCGCCGCCGCTGGATCCGCTGCCGGCGCTGGCCGCGTCAGCTGAGCAGCAGGTCACCCGACAGCGGTTGATATCGACTCACCGACAGGCCAGGGACGCCAGCCGCGCCGTCGCGGCGGCCGCCATGTCGTCCGCGGTGGATGCCGGCGACACGGCGATGTGGGCGCCGCCCGACCCGTCCATGAAGGCCTGCGCTCGGGTCTGCGAATGGGCCGGAGTGCGACCTTCCTCGCCGCTGCCGTCAAGCGTCGGCAGTCTGACCATCCCGAAGCTGCGACGGATACTGGCGGTGCGTGGTGTCCGGACGAGGCTCGTCACCGTCGATTCGGCATGGGTGGCCGGCGGTGCGGTCCCAGCCATCGGGTTGACCACGGCGGCGGCCGGCGACCCGACTGCGGTGGCACTGACCCCCGCCCACGGCGGGATGAAGGCCGTAGACGTGGATCGGCCTGACAATCGCGGCAACGCCGCCGTCGATATCGAATCCACGGTGTTGGAGGTGATCTCCGGCGTCAAGCTCAACCGTCGGGGACGCTGGGTCCGCCCGCATGTGCGGATGTCGCGCTGGCAGATCGCCGCATTGTTGTTCTGGTGCCTGCTGGGTGCTGGCACCAGCATGCTGGTGCCATTCGCGAACTCGATCGTGTTCTCGGCCATCGTGCCGGACAACGACCTGGTCCGACTGCTCTGGCTGGGTGCAGCTTTGACTGCGGCTCTGCTGCTGGGTGCCTTCGCGGCTACCCGGGTTGGTCTGCTCGCCGCCAAAGTGCGCGCAAAGGGCGAGTACACGGCGCAGTTGGCACTCTGGCAGAAATTCCTGTCCATGCCCGTGACTGCGGTTTTGGCTATCCCCAGGGGCGACATGGCGCTCCGGGTGTTGGCCCCGATCATGACCCGCTCGGTCCTTCCGACTCCGTTGGCCGCGAGTACCGTGACCGGTTCATTCGCACTCGCGTCGCTGCTGCTGTTGTTCAGCGGCGGGACCGTGCTCGGGGTCGCCGGGTTGCTGCTGGTGCTGGTCGAGGGCGCGATTCTCTACCGTTCGGCGCACCAGCAGCGCCTCCTCGTGCAGGAGTCGCTCCGACAGACGCGCCGGCAGTCCGCGCTGGCCGTCGACATGCTGACCTCGATCAGCATCGTGCGCTCCAGCGGCGCCGAGGATCGGGTGGGCGCGTACTGGGCGCAAGCGTTCGCCAGTCAGACGCAGGCCCGCCACCGGCTTGCCCTCTCGAACGCCACCACGTCAACAATCCTGACCGTGTTTCCGACCTTGGCGTCCACCCTGGTGGTGGTGTTCGTGGCGGTTCAGGGGGCCTACGAGGTGACGTCGGCGGATTACCTGATGTTCACCGCCGCCCTTGCGCAGGCGATCGGCGCGGTCGCGATCCTGGCGAGTGGGTTGCTCCCCTCGTTGACGGTGACGGAGACCCTGCGGCAGGCGAGTTCGGTGGTCGAAGCACCCGCCGAGGCGGCGAGCAGTGGTGGGTTGGCGCCGAGCCTGCGGGGCGGCATCACCATCTCGGGGGTGTCCTACCGGTACGGACCAGATAGTCCACCGGTGCTGCATGACGTATCGATCAAGATCCGTCCGGGCGAGTTTGTGGCGTTCGTCGGACCGTCCGGTGCAGGTAAGTCCTCGTTACTGCGGCTACTGCTGGGCTTCGACACCCCGGAGGCGGGCAGCATCCTCTACGACGGGGTCGATATCCGAAGTATTGATCCCGAACACCTGCGGTCACAGTTGGGTGTGGTGCTGCAGTCCTCGCGGTTGATCATGGGATCGATCGGCGAGAACATCCGGGTCGGTCGTCCGCTCACCAACGATCAGGTGTGGGAGGCGGCCGAGGCGGCGGGTGTCGCGGAGACCCTCAGGTCCCTGCCGATGGGGTTGAACACGCCGATCGTCAACGACGGCTCACTGTCAGGGGGGCAGCGGCAGCGGCTCGTCATCGCCCGGGCGCTGGCGGGGAACCCCGCGATCCTGGTGCTGGACGAAGCGACATCGGCGCTGGACAACGCCACCCAGGCTCATGTCACCGAGTGCATCAACGAGTTGGGGACAACCCGGATCGTGATTGCGCATCGACTCTCGACGGTCCGCGATGCCGACCGCATCATCGTGATGGAACGCGGTCGCATCGTGGAGTCAGGGAGCCCAGCGGAGCTACTGCGGGCCGATGGCCTATTCGCCGCGCTGGCCGCCCGGCAACTTGCCTGACTGCGCTGACTGCGCTGACGACCGAGGTCGCTGGGGTGCCTCACCCCTCCTTCCAGGTCACCCCGTCCGTGCCGACGGTGATCGACATGAACCGAATATTCCCCGGCCCCTGGTCGATGAAGCACGAGTAGTGGCGTGGGCCGTCGGGCGTGCAGTTGACCAGGGTCCGGGTGGACGCCTGCAGGGTCGGGTCCTCGGCGATCACGGCCGCCCGGACGCTCGCCTCGAGCTGCTGCCGGTTGTGGATTTCGGTGAGATCCTCGACCGTTTCCTGATCAGTGCGACCCGGGCGGTCGTCGGTGATCCGCTGCAGCACCGACAGCAACGTCAGCACCGCGATCAGCACTGCCAGGCCTAGCATCAGCAACCGCACCCAGCGGCGGGAGGCGGGCGGCAGCTTCGCCGAGGAGGCCGATGCCACCTGCGGTGGGGGTGGTGGGGGTGGAGGCGGGTCCTTGGGGCTGCCAGCGTCGTCGGGGTTCATAACAGCTACCTCCCACGCCTAGTGCGGCAGTTCCACACTATCTGGGGGTCGCCTCGGCCGACCGGGACGCGGCCTCGGCGGACCGGGACGCCTCGGCCGACTGCGAGGCTGCTGAATCCGCCAGCGCGGTGCGCGCTTGCGCGAGCATGGCATCCGCGGCTGCCACCCGCGCCGGGTTCGCGGGACGGTCTGCGCCAGCCTCGGAAAAAGCGGAACTCTCCGCGCGGAGCGCCCGCAGGTAGGCCTCGCGAGCCCGCCGGGACGCTACTTCGCTGCAGTCGGGCAGGTCCGCGGTGATTGCGGCAAGACCGGCGAACCCGTTGGCCGCCACCACCGGGTTGGCCTCGGCCGCCGCCCGCACCTGGTTGGCCTGGGCGGCAATGGAAGCAAGTTGTTCGTTGCTGCTCCGGCAGTTCTGGGCCGCATCGGAAGCCATCGGGATTGCGGCCGACCCGCAGGCCGTCACGGCGAGGGCGGCACCGGTGAGGATCGCGGCAGCGAACACCCTCGGCCGCAGCCGTGGTTGGCGTGCCCGATTCCGTCGCATCGTGGTTGATCCTGCCATGGAACCTCGACCGATCGGCGCTACCGTGTGGGTCGAAGTGTCCGTCCCGCAGGAAGGTTCGCCATGACCGCCATCGACCGAGTTCGGCTCGCACTCCTCCTTGCGGAGGAACGGGCCCAGCACGAACTGCGCAACCCGCTCAGCCGCGACCAGTACGCCGCCGCCGACCACCTGTTCGGGCGGGTGCCGATGACCTGGATGAACAAGTGGTCCGGCGGCACCCCGATGTACCTGCAAGCGGCAGCCGGCAATCGCATCACCGATATCGATGGCAATACCTACGTCGATTTCGCGCTGGGGGACACCGGTGCGATGGCGGGCCACTCGCCGGCGGCGACGGTTGCCGCGGTCGTGAACCGGGCGGGCGAGTTGGGCGGGATTACCACCATGCTGCCGACCGAGGATGCCGAGTGGGTGGCCGCCGAATTGACGCGGCGGTTCCGACTGCCGCAATGGTCATTCGCCCTCAGCGCCTCCGACGCCAACCGTTGGGCGTTGCGGCTCGCGCGGATGCTGACCGGCCGATCGCGCATCTGCTCGTTCTCCTACGGCTACCACGGCACGGTCGACGAGACCTTCGCCGTGTTGGACGCCGACGGCCGCACGGTGTCACGGCCCGGCAATGTCGGGGCTGCGGTGGCGCTGGAGCTGACCACTCGGGTCGCTGAATTCAACGATCTGGATTCGGTGGAAAGGGCGCTGGCCGGTGAGGATGTCGCTGTCCTGATCACCGAGCCGGCCATGACGAACATCGGCATCGTGTTGCCCGAACCGGGCTTCCTCACCGGCCTGCGGGAGCTGTGCGACCGATACGGGACCCTGCTGCTGATTGATGAAACCCACACCTTCAGCGCTGGTCCCGGAGGCTGTACGGCCGCGTGGGACCTGCGGCCGGACATCTTCGTGATCGGCAAGTCCCTCGGCGGCGGGATCCCCTGCGGAGCCTACGGTCTGACGGCGGAACTGGCCGAGCGCGCGCTGGTCAGCCCGGACGCCGACCTCGTCGATGTCGGTGGCGTCGGTGGCACCCTCGCAGGGAACGCGGTGTCGCTGGCAGCGATGCGGGCCACCCTCGGCCAGGTCCTGACCGACGATGCTTTCGGTCCGATGATCGACCTGGGTTCGCGGTTCACGGAGGGCGTTCAGGACGTTATCGATCGAACCGGTGTCGAATGGTCTGTCAGCCAACTCGGCGCCCGTGCGGAGTATCGGTTCGCGAGTCCGGCGCCGAGCTGTGGGACGGATTCAGCGGCCGCCACAGATCCGGAGTTGGAGGAGTACCTGCATCTGTACATGAGCAACCGCGGGGTGCTCATCACCCCGTTCCACAACATGGCGCTTATGTGCCCCGCGACCACCGCCGCGGACGTCGATCTGCACACCGAACTGTTCGCGGCCGCCGTCGATGGGCTGCTGGCCGGTTAGTCGGCGGGCCGGCGGGTCGCGACCACGATCGTCACATCGTCGCGGCGGAGGTCCGGTGAACGGCGGTCGGCCAAGGTGAACAACCCGCGGGCGACCCGCTCGACCCGCTCATCGGGGGTGTCGCCCCGCGCCTCTCGCGCCAAGTCCCGACACCAGGTCAGCAGCGTCTCCTCGCCGAGTTCGTCGCCGTCCTCGTCCCGGCTCTCCAGCAGGCCATCGGTGTAGCAGAGCAGCAGGTCACCGGGGGCCATCACCGTCTCGGCGGCCGTCCAGCCGCCGCCGACGACGGAGATGATCGGCCCGGTCGGCTTCAGACGGGTCACCTGGCCGTCGAGGGTCAGCAGCAGCGGCGGGTGCTGCCCGGCATTCACCCACTCCAGTTCGCCGTCGGCCCCGAGCACCACCACCGTGCAGGTAGCGAACCGGGAGGGATCGGACGAGAGACTCCTGGCGCACGCCGAGACGGCCTCGGCGGCGGGCGTCCCGGACTGCAACTGATTCCACAGTTGGTCCTTGAACCGCAGACCGGCGATACCGGCTGCCGGGTCGTGGCCCGAGATATCCGTCACGACTATGGCGGCGCGTCCCTGACCGACCGGCGCGGCCAGCCACCAGTCGCCGACGACCAACCCTTCATAGGGCCATAGGTCGCCCCAGACTGCGTAGCCCGGCACCTTCGGTGCAGTGGGGGCGCTCAACTCCCGCCGGATGGCGTCGACGGTCGGCGAGTCCTGGGCGAGGGCTTCGTTGGCCGCTCTGGCCGCGGCCATCTTGTCGACGAGTCTGCGCCGAAGTCGTTCGGTGTCGCGTCCCATCGCCCAGATCTCGGGTGGGCCCGAGGGCACCAACTCCTCGTCCTGTCCGTCGGCGCCGGCCACTTTCTCCATCTGCTCGCGCAGATCCTCAATCGGTCGAAGCACCCAGGACAGCAGCGAGACGGTGGCCCCAACCATAAGAGCCAGCGAAACGATGAGGGCGATGAGCAGGCCGAACGCCAGTCGCTCGGTGAAGGTCGCGAGGTCGGCGTATTCCTGCTGCAGCCTCTTGTCGATCTGATCCTGCAGCACCAGCACTTCGGTGCGGAGCAGGGTTGATGCCCGCCGCGAGGTACCGTCCGTGACTGATTGCTGGGCCTGCCCCTGCCGGCCATTGCTGACATCGGAGATCGCCGGTTCGGCGATCACCGAGATCCAGTGGTCCCTGGAAGCGTTGGCCAGCTGCAGCAGCGGCGACAGCCCGGCTTCCGGTCCGGTGAGCAGTTGCTGCAGGGAGGCGATCGCGTCGTCGCCCTGGGCACGACCCGCGACGTAGGGGGACAGGAACGCCGGGTCGGCCGCGATCAGGTAGCCGAGGACGCCGCGTTCCATGTCTGCATTCGAGACCAGCAGCTGGGAGGACTCGGTCGCGGCCGGCTGCAGAATCGTGGTGACGTCGCGGCCCTTCTCCTCCACCTCGACGAAGAGGATCCCGAGCACGATCCCGACGGCGAGGAAGATCGAGAAGACGATGGTCATCACGACCAGGCCCCGGTTCCGCAGGCTCACCCCAGGAAGGGTAGCCCGGCAACCCGCCGCAATCTTCGATTCCCGACTTCCACACCGCCCGGATCACGATCGGGCGGAATTTGACGCACATTTCAGTCATTAATCACGGGCCGGATTGAGACCAATCTCATTGCACGGCAACGCCTCGCGCGGGACTATGCGGACATGGACGCACTTGGCCTGTCGCAATGGCAATTCGGGATTACGACCGTCTACCACTTCCTCTTCGTCCCGATAACAATCGGCACCTCGTTCCTGGTCGCCGGCATGCAGACCGCGTGGGTGCGGACAGGCAACGAGAAGTGGTTGAAGGCAACCAAGTTCTTCGGGAAGTTGTTCCTGATCAACTTCGCCATGGGTGTGGTCACAGGCATCGTGCAGGAGTTCCAGTTCGGGATGAACTGGTCGGATTACTCCCGGTTCGTCGGGGACATCTTCGGGGCGCCGCTGGCGATCGAGGGCCTGCTGGCGTTCTTCCTGGAGTCGACCTTCCTGGGCCTGTGGATATTCGGCTGGGACCGGTTGCCGAAGAAGCTGCACCTGGCCACAATCTGGCTGGCCTCCGTCGGCACGTTGCTGTCGGCGTACTTCATTCTCGCGGCGAACTCGTTCATGCAACACCCGGTCGGCTACCAGTACAACCCGACCACCAACCGGGCTGAGATGGTCGACTTCGGGGCGGTGCTGTTTCAGAGCACGACGCTGATCACCTTCGCTCACGTTATTTCCAGTTGTTTCCTGGTCGGCGGCGCGTTCGTCGGCGGCATCTCCGCCTGGTACCTGGTCCGCAACCGCAACCCGGAGATCTTCCGCTCCACCCTCAAGTTGGGGATGATCACCACCATCGTGGCCTTCCTGTTCGTCGGCTGGTCCGGCGATTCCCAAGGGGTGCTGATGTTCAAGCAGCAGCCGATGAAGATGGCGGCCGCCGAAGCGCTCTACAACACCGCGTCGCCCGCGCCCTTCAGCGTCCTGACGGTGGGCACGCTCGACGGGTCGAAACCGCTGTTCAGTCTGGATATCCCCGGTGGGCTGTCCCTGCTGGCGACCCACTCGCTCGACGGCACCGTGCAGGGGATCAACGATCTGCAGCAGCAGTACGTGCAGACCTACGGCCCCGGCGACTACAAGCCGAACATTCCGGTCACCTACTGGGGCTTCCGGCTGATGATCCTGGGCGGTGGCCTCGCGTTCCTCTACGCGATCTACGCGTTGTTCGCCACCCGAAAGGGGCGCACCCCGAAGTCCAAGTGGTTCGGTCGGTTCGCGCTGCTGGCCCCGGTGGCTCCGCTGCTCGGGATTTCGGCTGGCTGGATCTTCACCGAGATGGGTCGTCAGCCGTGGATCGTGTTCGGCCTGATGAAGACCGAGGCCGGCGTATCACCGGGTATCTCTGGCGGCCAGGTGCTCGCCTCCGTGACGATCTTCACCCTGCTCTACGCGGGTCTGGCGATCGTGGAAGTCGGCCTGCTCCGACGGGCTGTGTTGCTCGGGCCACCGGAGGACGTGGATCCGGATCCCTATCAACCGGACCAGCCCGACCGTCAACTGACCGTGACGTACTAGGTATCTGAGGAGTCACGATGGAACTCACGACAGTCTGGATCATCCTGATCGCCGTCCTCTGGATCGGCTACTTCGTGCTCGAAGGTTTCGACTTCGGCGTCGGAATGCTGCTGCCGGTACTGGGCAAGAATGAGGCTGAGCGGCGCACGATCGTCACCACCCTCGGCCCGGTCTGGGACGGCAACGAAGTCTGGTTGCTGGTCGCCGGCGGCGCGACCTTCGCGGCGTTCCCGGAGTGGTACGCGGTGATGTTCTCGGGGTTCTACATCCCGCTGTTCATCATCCTGATCGCGCTGATCATTCGCGGCGTCGCGTTCGAGTACCGCAGCAAGCGGTCCTCGCTGACGTGGCGACGCAACTGGGATATCGCGATCTTCATCGGATCACTGGTGCCCGCGTTGCTGTGGGGGGTCGCCTTCGCGAACCTCGTCCGTGGGGTGCAGCTCACTCCGACCGGGGCTGGGGACGTTGCCCCGTTCGTCACCTACACCGGCGGCTTCTGGGCGCTGCTGAACCCCTACGCCCTGGTCGGCGGGCTCACCACGTTGACCCTGTTCCTCACCCACGGGGCGGTGTTCCTGACGCTGAAGACCGACGGGGAGATCCGCACCCGGGCCAATGCGATGGCGACCAAGGCCGGCCTGGTGGCAACCGTGCTGGCGGTGGTGTTCCTGCTCTGGACGCAGCTCGCCTACTCCACCAAGGCGTGGACTTGGGCACTGGTGGCGGTGGCAGCCATCTGTTGGCTGGCCGGTCTGGCGATGAACTACAAGAAGCGGGAGGGCTGGTCGTTCATCTTCTCGGCCATCACGTTGGCGGGCGCCGTCGCATTCCTGTTCTGCGTGCTGTACCCGAATGTGATGCCGTCCACGGTCGGCTCGCAGTTCTCGCTGACGATCACGAATGCGTCCTCCACGCCGTACACCCTGACGATCATGACTTGGGTGGCAGTCATCTTCACCCCGATCGTGCTGCTCTACCAGGGCTGGACGTATTGGGTGTTCCGCAAGCGAGTGTCGCCGTCGCAGATCCCCGACCCGTCCGAGGGTTCGTTGGACCTGCCGCACGAGGTGTCGAAGGTCTCCTGAGCGATCGGTGTCCCTTGTAGCGTGGCTCCGTGCGTCCACTTGACCCTCGACTGCTGCGCTACGCGGAGGCGACCCGCGGTTTCCTGATCGCCTGCGTGGTGATCGGTTCGGCGGTGGCCGGGTTGGTCGTGGTGCAGGCGTTCGCGCTGGCCGACATCATCACCGGTGTCTTCCAGGAAGGCCTGGGCCTGGCCCAACTGCAGCCGGTGTTGGTACTGCTTGCCGCGGTGATTGTGGCTCGTGCTGCGCTGCTCTACCTGGCGGAGGTCGTCGCCCACCGGGCGGGTGCGAAAGCCAAGAACCAGTTGCGGCAGGGCCTGTTGGCGCACGCGGTGGACCTTGGCCCCGGGTGGTTGGCCGGTCGTGGGTCGGGCGAGTTGGCCACGTTGGCGACCCGTGGAATTGACGGCCTTGATGCATATTTCGCGCGGTATCTGCCGATGTTGGTGTTGGCCGTGACGGTGCCGATCATCGGCGGCGTCGCGATCCTCAGCCAGGACCTGCTCAGTGCTCTTATCGTCGCGCTGACACTGCCGCTGATCCCGGTATTCATGATCCTGGTCGGGCGGTTCACCCAGAGTCGGGTGGATCGTCAATGGCGGACGTTGGGGGTGTTGAGCGGGCACTTCCTGGATGTTGTCGCGGGGCTGCCGACGTTGGCGATTTTCGGCCGGGCCAAGGCGCAGGCGGACAGCATCCGCCGAATCGGTGACCAGTATCGACTGGCCACGATGAAGGTGCTGCGGGTCTCGTTCCTGTCCTCGCTGGTGCTGGAATTGCTGGCGACGCTGTCGGTGGCGATGATCGCTGTCGGGATCGGACTGCGGCTGGTGGGCGGCGGTGGTTTCACCCTCCGCGCCGGACTTGTGGTGCTGATCCTCGCGCCCGAGGTGTACCTGCCGCTGCGGATGGTCGGGGCGAATTTCCATGCTGCGGCCGAGGGTCTGGGGGCGGCCGAACGGGTGCTCGACATCCTCGAGACGCCGACGCCCGCGCGCGGGAGTCGGACCGACCTACCCGACCCGGCACGGTCGCCGTTGGTAGTCCAGGACCTGTCGGTGGAATACCCCGATCGGCCGGTACCAGCGCTGGCGGGGGTGTCGTTGGAGATCCGCCCCGGCGTGATCACGGCGATCACTGGGCCTTCGGGGTGTGGCAAGAGCACCCTGCTCGGGGTGCTGATGGGCTTCGTTGAACCCACCGCCGGTGGGATCCTGATCGCGGGCGAGGACTTGGCGGAGTTCGACCTTGATGCGTGGCGGGGTGTCGTCGGTTACGTACCACAGGTGCCGAAGTTGTTGACCCGAAGTCTGCGAGAGAACGTGGCCCTCGGTCGACCGGACGCCACCGACGAGGAGATCCTCGCGGCGTTGGCGGCGGCGGGGGCCGAGGGGTTGGCGGCGTCGCTGCCGGCGGGGTTGGACACCGTCGTGGGGGAGGCTGGCCGGGGACTGTCTGCCGGTCAGACCCGCCGGGTGGCGCTGGCCCGGGCGCTGCTGCGGGACTGCCCGCTGCTGCTACTCGATGAGCCGACCGCTGCGCTCGATGCGGCCACCGAAGCCGCCGCGCTGGCGAGTCTGGTGGCCGATCCGAAGCCCCGCACGGTTGTCGTTGTGGCCCACAGGCCAGCGCTGCTGGAGATCGCGGACGTGGTGATCGTGCTGCCGGAGCCAGCGGTGGAGCCCGGGGTGCTGGCATGAGCTCGGGCCCGATCCGGCGGCTGCTCCGGCTGGCCCGACCGGTGAGCGGCAGGCTGCTGCTGGCGTGCCTGCTCGGGGCGCTGGCCATCGGATCGAGCGTCGGGCTGCTGGCGGTCAGCGCCTGGCTGATTTCGCGGGCCTCCCAGCAGCCGCCGATCCTGACGCTTGAGGTGGCGATCGTCGCAGTGCGGGCCTTCGGTCTGGGCCGGGCGGTGTTCCGCTACGGCGAGCGGATCGTTAGCCACGACGCCGCATTCCGGACGCTGACCGACCTGCGGGTCGCGATCTATGCGCGGTTGGCGGCCAACGGGCCGGTAGCGCTGCGGCCCTACCGTCGCGGCGACCTGCTCAGCCGCAGTGTCAACGATGTCGACGCTGTCCAGGACCTGTCGCTGCGGGTCATCGTGCCGAGCGTTGCCGGCTTCCTGGTGGGGTCCGCCTCGGTGGCGCTGGCGGTGTGGTTGCTGCCGGCGGCGGGAGCGATTCTGGCGTCGGCGCTGCTGGTCGGCGGGCTGGTGGTGCCGTGGCTCGTGACCCGGTTCGGATCCGCGTCGTCGCGGCGGGTGGCACCGGCGAAGGGGCTGTTGGCGGCGGAGGTCGTCGATGTGTTGGCCGCCTCTGCGGACATCGCCTCCTGCGGTGCCCGCGACCGGGTACTGGCGCAGGTGGCCGAGGCCGATGACGCGCTGACAGCCGCGGAGAAGCGGAATTCGGGCGCCGCCGGACTGGCCGCCGGGCTGGGGGCGCTCGCCACCGGTGCGGCGGTGGTGGGCGCGGTGCTGGTCGCGGTACCGGCGGTGCGAAGTGGCGAACTCGCCGGGGTGAATCTGGCGGTGGTGGTGCTGCTTCCGCTGGCGGCCTTCGAGGCGGTGTTGGCGATGCCCACCGCCGCCCTGGCGTTGGTCAGCGTGCGGCAGGCGGCGACCCGCGTCTTCGCGCTGACCGATGCGCCGCCGGCCGTGCACGAGGCAGAGCATCCGGTTCCGCTGCCGAGCGCCGGGCGGCAGCGTGAGGTGGTGGTTGCCGGGGTCAGCGCCGCCTACCCGGATGGGGCGGACGATGCGATCTCGGAGGTCTCGCTGCGGCTCACGCCAGGTCGCCGGACGGCACTGATCGGACCCAGCGGGTCCGGCAAGAGCACGGTCGCGGCCGTGTTGGAACGCTTCCTGGATTACCGCGGGTCGATTCGACTCGGTGAGGTGGAGCTCCGCGACGCGGACTCGGATCAGGTTCGGACAATCATCGGATCGTGCGGCCAGGATGCCCACATCTTCGACAACACGATCGGCGAGAACGTTCGGCTGGCCCGACGTTCGGCGACGGATGAGGAGGTTCTGGCCGCCCTCGACGCCGCGCGGTTAGGCGATTGGGTGCGGAGTCTGCCGGCGGGCTTGGAGACTCCGGTCGGGGCGCACGGGGCCGCACTGTCGGGCGGCCAGCGGCAGCGGATTGCCCTCGCCCGGGCGCTGCTGGCGGATTTCGAGGTGCTGCTGCTCGATGAGCCGACCGAGCACCTGGACGGGCCCACCGCCGATCGGCTGATGGCGGATCTACGGGTGGCGACCGCGGACAAGGCGACGCTCGTGATCACCCATCGGGAGCAGGAGCTGGTTGGTTGCGACGAGGTGGTCGCGATCGAAAACGGACGGCTGTCAGGGCGCGATGGTGAGGTTGGCCAGTAATTTCTCGGCCAGTTCCGGGTCGCCGTCGATCGCGATCGCGACCGCCGAGACGGGCACCCGGCCCGCGCTGAGCGCTGCATAACCGGGCCAGGACATCGCCAATTCGACGTCGGGATTCAGGTCCGGGCCGGCGGGCACCAACTTCCCTCGGCCGTTCGCGGCAGTGATTACGGTGGCGTGGAACGCGACCCCGGGTCCGGTCACGGACAGGGCCGCCGAATAGCCCTCCGGCGCACCGACCTTCTTGGCCCACACGTAACCGAGACTGCCGAGCATCCGGTCCGCGGCGACCCACGCCGCCTCGGTGTCCAGTTCGCCGACCGTGCCGGTCGCGCGACGCAGATCCTGGTCGTGCACCCAGATGTCGAACATCCGCATCCGCAGCACGATCCCGCGGGGGAGTTCCCAGCCGCCGGGTCCGCGGATGACCTCGCCCAGATCCGGCTGGTCGCCGGTGAGCTGTGCCCGCCGGGCCGGGATGGTCTTGCGCAGTTCCGCCAGCACTTCCTCGCGCGGCACGTCCCGTCGGACAGCCACCGCCAGTTCGGTGTAGCGGGAGAAGAAGTCGTCGGCGTGCGGCAACGTCTCCCAGTCCAGGTCGACCGTCGGGGTCGGGTCGCCGAGCAGGTCACGCTCGATCCCGATCACATGCGCGACGACATCAGCGTTGGTCCAGCCGGGTAGCCCGCTGGCGGCGTGCCACTGCTCCTCGGTGAGGGACTCCGCGAGGTCCGCGAACGGTTCGATTGCGGACTCCCAGGCCTCGATCAGACTGGCGTGGTCAGCGTCGGACAACCTCAGGCCGGTACTCATACCCTTCACGCTAGCGACCTTGGCGCCGGGATCAGAGTCGACGGTCGCGGAGTACCGGGAAATCGACCCGGGTGCGTGCGGTTACCGCCGGGTCGACGGTCGCGCTGACGAGGGTTGGGTCATGGTCGGCGTTGGCCAGCAGCAAGCCGGTGGCGTCGACGAGCATGCTCTCGCCGCCGAGCACGACACCGGCGTGGCTACCTGTGGCGTTGCACGCGATTACTGGGAGCTGGTTCTCGATCGCCCGGGCTGCCACCAGCGTCCGCCAATGCGCGATCCGGGCGAGTGGCCAGCTGGAGGCGAGCAAGATGGCCTCGGCGCCGGCCGCCGTCAGTGCCCGGAAGAGCTCGGGGAAGCGGAGGTCGTAACAGGTTGCCAGGGCAGTGCGGCCGAGCGGTGTCGGCACGATCACCAGCTCGGAGCCGGGGGTCAGCAGGGCAGCCTCCCCTGTATCGAATCCGAACAGGTGCACCTTTCGGTAGCGCGCGGCGAGCTCCCCGCTCGGGTCGAACAGGGTCGAGGTGTTGTAGGTGCGCGCGCCGTTGCGTTCCAGGAACGAGCCACCGTGCAGCCAGATGCAGTGCTCTGCGGCGAGGGCGGAGAGCGCCGTGGTGGTGGGTCCGGCGAGCGGTTCGGCCTGCGGGAGGCCGCGGTCGATGTCGAACGCGCCGGTGGTCCAGATCTCTGGTAGGACCACCAGCTCGGCGCCGCCGTCGGCGGCTTGCGCCACCTGCTGCTTGACCATCAGCAGCCGGTCGCCTGGTGAGTCGGTGCCGTTGACCGGGAGTTGGACCAGCGTGACGCGGACACCGGCCCCCGGCTCGCGGGCGGTGGACGGTTCCTCGGTGGCGGTCATTCGGACAGGCTAGCCGGGTGCCGGCAACGCGAATCGGGCCCCGCCGTGGTGGCAGGGCCCGATCCGGTGACCGCGGTTGGGTGACCGCTGGCGTAGTTCTAGAAGGACGCCTCGTCGAGATCCATGATCTCGAGGGTCGTGCCCTCGGCCACTGCGCGCTCGGAGGTGAGCAACGGCAACCGGTTCTGGGCGAACCATTTCGCGGTCGCGACCTTGCCCTTGTAGAAGGTCCGGTCACGCTCGGAGAGACCCTCGGTGTCGAGCTTGGCGAGAGCCACCTCGGCCTGCCGCAGCAGCAGCCAACCGATCACCAGGTCGCCGACCATCATCAGCAACCGGGTGGTGTTCAGGCCGACCCGATACATCTCCTGGGTGTTCTCCTGCGCCTTCATCAGCCAGCCACCGAGGGTGCCGATGGTGCTCTGGGTGTCTTCCAGCGCCGTGCCGAGCAACTCGCGCTCGGCCAGCAACTCGCCGCCGCCCGCGTCGCCCTTGACTGTCTCGGTGATCTCCCCGGCGATCTTGGTGACGGCCTGGAACTGGTCGCGCACCATCTTCCGGAAGAAGAAGTCGAGGCCCTGGATCGCCGTGGTGCCCTCGTAGAGGGTGTCGATCTTGGCGTCCCGGATGTACTGCTCGATCGGGTAGTCCTGCAGGTAGCCGGAGCCGCCCAGGGTCTGCAGCGACACCGCGAGCATCTCGTAGGACCGCTCGGAACCGACGCCCTTGACGATCGGCAGCAGCAGATCGTTCATCCGCTCGGCCATATCGGCGTCGCCACCGTTCGCCTTGGCGAGGACGATCTCGTCCTGCCAGCGGGAGGTGTAGGACACCAGTGCGCGCATTCCCTCCGCGTAGGACTTCTGCAGCATCAGGCTGCGGCGGACGTCCGGATGGTGGGTGATCGCGACGCGCGGCGCCGTCTTGTCGAGCATCTGCGTCAGGTCGGCGCCCTGGACCCGGTTCTTGGCGTAGTCCAGTGCGTTCAGGTAGCCAGTGGAGAGGGTGGCGATCGCTTTGGTGCCGACCATCATCCGGGCGTACTCGATGACCTTGAACATCTGCGCGATGCCCTCGTGCACGTCACCGACCAGGTAGCCGATGGCTGGCTCCTTCTCGCCGAAGGTGAGCTCGCAGGTGGTGGACACCTTGAGGCCCATCTTCTTCTCGACGTTGGTGACGTAAGCGCCGTTGCGCTCGCCGAGCTCACCGGTCTCGATGTCGAACATGTACTTCGGCACCACGAACAGGCTCAGACCCTTGGTGCCCGGGCCGCCGGCACCCTCGACGCCTTCGGGGCGGGCGAGTACCAGGTGGACGATGTTGTCGCTCATATCGTGCTCGGCCGAGGTGATGAACCGCTTGACGCCTTCGATGTGCCAGCTGCCATCGGCCTGCGGGAAGGCCTTCGTCCGGCCGACGCCCACGTCGGATCCGGCGTCGGGCTCGGTGAGGACCATCGTGGCACCCCACTGACCCTCGATCATCCGGTCGGCCATCTTCTTCTGGTCCTCGTTGCCGAGGGCGTGCAGGATGGTCGCGAAGCCGGGTCCGGACATGTACATGAAGGCTGCGGGGTTGGAGCCCAGGACGAGTTCGGCGACCGCCCAGCGCAGGCTCGGCGGGGCGCCTGTGCCGCCCATCTCCTCAGGGAGTTCGAGGCGCCACCACTCGGCGTCCATCAGTGCCTGGTAGCTGGCCTTGAAGTCGGCGGGCATGGTGACAGTGCAGGTGGCGGGGTCGTAGACGGGAGGGTTGCGGTCCGCGCTGGCGAAGGTGTCCGACAGGGGTCCGACGGCAAGCTTGTTGACCTCACGGAGGATCTCGCGAGCAGTGTCCGGGTCCATATCGGCAAATGGGCCGGTTCCCATGCGACGGTCGGCACCGAAGACCTCGAAGAGGTTGAATTCGATGTCTCGCACGTTGCTCTTGTAGTGCGTCATAGGGGCTCCTCAATGCTCGCAGGCGCCCCTGTGGGACGCCGAGGTTACCGATCAGTAACACAATCATGCTACTGGCCGGTAACAAAGGCAAGGGCGGGGTACCCGAAAGGGCGGAAATGTTCTGAACCTCACATCTGCCAACGGGTTTCGGGCGCTGCGGGGGTGGGGTGGGAGTGGCGCCGGAGCGGCTCTTCCGGTGCCGGGTTTGTGCACCTCGTGCGCTTCGAGCTGCCGCCTCGACGGGCCGCGTGCGCGGTTGAAGCCCCCGGTCGGCCGGTGCCGACCGCCGAACCGGCCCCCGCCGCGCCCCGTTGGTGCCTCGGGGGCCGATCGATGTCATCTGTGCACTCCTCGATCTCTGCAGCGGCCAAAATGCCCGGCGTGTCGCGGCGTGTCGCGGGCAAATCCCGACTCATGGAGTGCACAGATGACATCTACCCCCCGCGGGAGCGACCCGACGCCTTGACCCACCCCCCGGGTCCCGTCAACGGCTACGCTGACGTCACCGACCGGGAGTTCCCGGTCGGTGACCACCGCGGGTGCTCGGGCCAAGCCGAGCTGAGAGGGCGACCGCAACGGCGTCGCCGACCGTTACCACCGATCCGGGTAATGCCGGGCTGGGAGCGTCACTCATGACCACCGTCTTCTTCTACCTCTGGGGCCAAGCCGTCACGCTGTTGGAGTTCTGCTCCGTGGTGCTGGCGCTGATCGGCGTCGGCCTCGGAATTCGCGGAACCCGTTGGACCTGGCCGTTCTACTTCACGGCCAGCCTTCTCTACGGGCTGGTCTTCCTCGGCGCCCACCTCTACGCCAGTGCCGCGACGCAGGTGGTGTTCATGGCAGCGGCGGTCTGGGGTTGGTTCGGCTGGGGTGAGCAGGGCGTGCGGATCCCGTCCCGGTTGTCCGGATCCCGTCGACTCATGGGGATAGCGATCGTGCTGGTCGCATGGATGGCGCTGGCTCCGGTGCTGCAGTGGATCGGCGGGGTGGCGACCTGGGGCGACGCCTTCGTGTTCGTCGGCAGCCTCGCGGCCCAGGTGTTGATGGTGCGCGAGTACGTCGAGGCTTGGCCAATGTGGGTGGCAGTGAACGTCGTGGGAGTGGTCTTGTACGGGAGTCAGGACCTCTACTTCACGGCGATCTTCTACGCGATCCTGATCGGAATGGCCGTCGTTGGTTGGCGGTCCTGGGGCAATCGGCGGGCGTCGGTGGCCCAGAACGAGGGCGCCGGGGTTGACGTTGTCGTCTGACGGCGTGGGGGTCGTGTCCCTCGTGGGTGGCGAGAGCACGGGGAAGTCGACCCTTGCCGCGGCGCTCGGCGCGGCGCTGCCCGCCCTCGTGGTTGACGAGACGCTTAGGCGGTTTGTGGCGGATCGTGGACGGGTGCCAACTGTCGACGAGCAGCGGGCCGTGATGACGACCCAGATCGCGCGCGAGGCGGAAGCCCGGAAGGAGGCCGCATCAGCGGGTCGTCAATGGGTGGTCTCCGACGGCGGTGCCCTGATGACGGCGGTCTATTCGATCGTCTACTACCAGGACGGCTCGCTGCTGGACACGGCCCTCGCCCACCAGCGCGGCTGCGCCTTGAACGTCCTCTGCGACACGGACTTCGAGTGGCAAAGGGATGAGGGTCAGCGGGATGGTCCGCAGGCCAGGGACGAGGCCCAGCAGGTCCTCCTCGGGCTGGCTGCAAGACGAGAGCTACCGCTGCTGACCGCCGCCGGATCCGTCGACGATCGGGTGGCCCTGGTGACGGCCGCCCTCGCTGTTACCGATCAATGATCGCGAAGCCCAGGTGACCGAGGGCCTTTGACGTGGGGCATCGGGGATCGAGCGGCCGCAGCGACGGCCCCCGATGTCAGGCGTCGACGATCGACAGGGTTGTGGTCCAGTCCTCGTGCGTGTCGTCGTTTAGGTCCAGCCGCCAGGTGTACCTGCCGGGCGGCAGCCATTGGGTTGCGATCGTGACCGCGAACGGCCATGTCAGAGGCGCACCCTTGACGGCGCCGGGCGGACGGCCCATCTCGAAACCGATGGTCAGCGTCACTGCAACCCCATTCGGGTCGGACACTTGGTGACCGTCGGCGTCGAGCAACGTGAAGGTCGCCGACACCTCGGTGTTGGCGAGGTCCCACGGGACGTCGACGAGTCCGGCCACCGAGATCTGCGGGACGCCTTGCCGGGCCACTGAGATCCCGCCGCCCAAGATGTTCAGCTTGCCCTCGGCGACCTGCGCGAAGTCGCACAACATCAGTTGGGCCTTCAACGCGTCACCGCAACGAGCCGCCGGCCCATGGTCGTCGGTGCCGGGCGACCAACGCCGGGGTCGTTCGAGCCCCGGTGGGGCGGGATTTGGACTGGGGGCCGACTCGGGATGGGCATGGGCCAAGTATGTCAGCGGGCCCGCGCCGCCGTCAGCCAGCGTCAGTCGCGCCGGTGCTCCGCCGCGTCGTTCATCCGCGCCAACCGCTCGTTGTAGGCGTCCAGCTCCAAGTCGCCCTCTCGCTCGACCCGGCGGTCCCGGCGGCGGGCCTCCCGCTCATCCGAGCGCGCCCACTGCACCCCCAGCACGACGATCAGCAGCAACGTGGGCAGCTCGGCGATACCCCAGGCGATACCGCCAGCAGTGCGGGTGTCCGCGGCCGGATTCGTGATCCACGGTGGCTGCACCTGCCCGTACCACTCCACCGCGAAGGCGGTATCGCTCATCATGATCGGCACCGCGAAGAACGAGTGCAGCACCATCGCGATCAACACCATCCCCAGCCGCACCCACGGCGGCAGTGTTCGCGGCGCCGGGTCGAGGCCGAGCACCACGTAGGAGAACAGGTAGCCGGCCAGGATGAAGTGCACCTGCATCGCGACGTGACCCAGGTGCGAGCCCATCAGGTAGCCGAAAAGTGACGTGTAGTACAGCCCGTAGAGCCCGATCGTGAAGATGAACAGCACCCACAACGGGTGGGTCACGAACTTTGCCACCGGGGAGCCGATCGCCCACACGATCCACTCCCGCGGCCCCCGCCGACCGTGCGGCGCCGGGGCGATCGCCCGCAGGGCGAGCGTGATCGGAGTTCCGAGCACCAGCAGGATCGGCGCGATCATCGCCAACGCCATGTGTTGCAGCATGTGCATGCTGAACGACACCTGCGAATAGATCCCCAAGCCCGAGTTCGTCGCCCAGATGATCGCCCCGACTCCGAGTAGCCAGGAAATGAGGCGACCCACGGGCCACTTGTCGCCGCGCGCCCGGACCCGCATCACGCCCGCCACGTACAGCCCGGCGGCCACTAACGACGCCACCAACATCACCGGCTCGAACGAGAATCCCAGGATCACCGAGGAGGCATCCGGCGCGGCAGGAATCGGGCGTCCCAGCAGCGACTCGGCGAGGTTGGCGGCGTCGGTGATCGGTCGCGGGTAGGGGGTACGAGTGAGCGCGACGGCCAGTCCGGTGGCCAGCGCCATCACCGCCAGTTCGAACCCGATGAGCGCGGTGATCCGGCCGCGGCTGATGGCCGTGGTGTCCTCGCCGCGAGCACTCCGGCCGCCGCCGCGCCCGGTGCCGCCGCGGGCGCCGTCCGCTGGCTCCCCGGTGACAGCCAGCAGCCGCCGCCGCACCAGCGCCGCCAGCACGACCAACACCAGCAGCGCGATCACCTTAAGCAGCACGAGCCGTCCGTAGTCGGTGCTGACGAGTTGGCCCCAGCCGTCCATCCGGGTGACGGCGTTACCGACGCCGGTCAGCGCCAGCGCAGCGACGCTGGTCAGCGCCACCCCGGAAAACCTGCGGGCGCCCTGGATTACGCCCGGATCGTCGCGCCAGGCATGGACCGCGAGCGCCAGCAGACCGCCGACCCACGCGGTCGCGGCCAGCGTGTGGACAACCCCGGAGGCCAGCGCGAGACCGTGGCTGCCGAGTCCGGCCGCG
This sequence comes from uncultured Actinomycetes bacterium, assembly GCA_964547485.1. Taxonomy (GTDB): domain Bacteria; phylum Actinomycetota; class Actinomycetes; order S36-B12; family UBA10799; genus JACJWR01. The sequence continues at coordinate 12,428 of CAZJNU010000021.1, read as the reverse complement.
TGCCCCGACAGCGGCACCAGCGCCATTGCGCCAGCCGCCAGCACCAGCCAGCCGGCCGCCCCAGCCAACGTCTCCACCCGACGTACGCCAACCCACACCCCGAGCGCGATCAGCCCGCCGAGGGTGAAGGCGCGGACGCTGGTGACGTCCCACGCGTAGGTGGAAACCACCGACGGGTTCAACGTTTGCGCCAGCGGCGTCCCGAGCACGTTGGCCAGCGTCAGTATTCCCGTGACCCAGGATGCGACCGCCCATACCAAGGCCGCCGTCGAGGCGCGCCGAACGTCGTCTCGGCCTCCCGCTCCCAGCAGCCCGCCCGGCTTCTGGGAGCCAAGGAAGGCCGCATAGAGCAGCCAGCCGCAGGTCGCCACCCCCGCCGCGAGCGCAATGGCCCGGACGATCGGCAGGCTCCACGACACCAACGGCCCGGCATCGGTGATGCCCGGCGCCGGTGCGAGGTACCCGCCGCCACCGATGACCAGCCCGATCACGACCGCGACGACCACGACGGCCAGCAGCAGCCCGACCCGGGCTCGGGTTCCTACCTTCACGAATTCTTGGCCCGTCGCTGGTTCAGCACCCGGGCGATGACCGCGCCGATGATGACGCCGAGAACCACCAGCAGGGCGATGATCCACCACTGGGAACGGCCGTCGGCCGCTGCGGGGGCCGGGCTCGGCGCTGGCGAGGTTGCGGCGGCTGTGCCTGGCTCGGATGTCGCGGAACCCGCCGCGGTCGCTGGCGCCGACGCTCCCGGCTGCGACCCGGCCGTCGCGCCCCCGGTGCTTGCCGCAGATCCTGCGGCCGTTGGCGACCCGCTTGCCGCGCCGTAGAAGAACGAGATGGTGCCATCGATGGGGTGGCCATCCTGGCTCGTGACCCGGTAGGAGACGCGGTAGTTGCCCGCCCCGGCGGTGGTCGGCCAGGCCACGCTCACCTTGGGACCGGCGGCGACCGCCTTGTCCAGCGGCACCGCGTTGCCCCCGGAGTCTTGGGCCACGACTTGGATGCCGGCGTCGATGATGTCCTCGCCGAAGATCAAGTCGACCGTTCGGGGAGCTGCGGCCAACACCGCCCCATCGGCGGGTGTCGAACTTTCCAGCTCGGCGTGCGCTTGGGCGGGGCCGGCGCTGACACCAACAAGGAGAGCGCCCAAGAGCAGCAGTAGTAGGGCCACTCGGGAGCCGCGAGCTGTAGCAATGGCGGTGCTGGGGGCCGCGGTTCTGGTCACGGGCCCATCATGCCCTCGGGGGTGTCGGCGCTGGTTATGTGGGTGAGGACGTCGGCGCTGGCGCCTCGGTTGTCGCGCCCGGCCTCGATGAGGCCCCCGGCGTGGGCGACGCCTCTGTCGTCGCGCCCGGCCTTGACGCGGCCCCCGCCGCAGGCAGCAGGACCGTGATCTGCAGGTTCCAGCCCTTGTCGGCCTCGGTCGGTAGCACCACCAGGGTAGGTGCCGCAATGTTCCGTCCGGTCGGGTCGAACTCCAAATACGGAATGAACCCAGGCTTGATCGTCTCGCGCTTGCCCGCGACGGGGCGAAACGCGAAGCGGAAGTAGCCACGGTCGGTGTAGGCAGGGATGGCCAGGCCTGCGCGCACCTCCGTCGGCGGTCCAGAGTCGAACACCATCTTGGTCGCCGTCGTTTGGAAGGTCGTTACATAGGGCTTTCCGGGCGAGGTCTGACCCATGAACTTCTGCGCCCAATCCCGGGTGTCACCCATCGTCGGGTCGAACACACTGACGGCCGTCGGCGGAGCTCCGATCGTGCCGCCCGGATCTTCGATCGAGACCTCGAACCGGATTGGGAAGACGCCAGTCCCGCACGCGGACAGCACGAACGGCAGCAGCGGCACGAGAAGTGCCCGGACTGTGAATCTGGCTGCTCTGTTGGGCATGGGGAGATGGTGCCAGATGGGTGGTGGAGGTTGGCCCATTTGGGTGAGCCGCTATGCGGGCCCAGGCGCATTTCCGGCGGGCTGGGGCGTAGCAGTATCCCACTCGCTAGGTCCAGATGCCAGTTGACGGGCGGGTAGTGGGCCATCTGGGTGGACTTCTTACACGAACTTCATTCCACCGGGTTTGCGGCCGATGTACGGGTCGCTGGCCCATTGGAATAATTTGACAAAGGTTACGAAAAGAAGTCAGTCAGGCACTCAGCGTGACATCGGTTAGGGATCGCCGGGTCACATGTGAGCCGCAGATCGCGCAGTCGTCAGTCGATCGTCGAAGGAAGTGGAGGCCCAGTCGCAGGAATCGGGGCGGACGTGACTGGCCCCTCAGCACAACAAAACGACAATCCGGCACCCCTGGTTGGTGCCACTTCTTGAGGAGATGCATCAATCATGAGGAATTCAACGAAGGTAGTAGCGGCGCTGCGCTGGTGGTAGCGGCAGGCTCCGCCTACACCGCCGCAAACACGATGACGGGCGCTACGATCACGGGCTACGGAAATCAGACCGCCACGGGTGTCACTGTCACTACAACTACTTACACACCGCTTGAAACGGACGCGAGTCTGTTGAAAGAGGTTGTCTGGAAGACAACGACTGACATTGACACGAACTACACGGCAACTATGACGATGACCGTTAGCGGAGCTCCCGTTGTGAAGTCCTGTGCTATCGCAAATACGGTGACCCCGTGGACGATCACTTGCGACGCGGACGACGCGGTCATCACCAACGTTAGTGCTGTCGCTCTAACGGTCACTCCCACGCTCCTGCCTTAGTATCGCAGGGTGGTGGAGGCTTGGCTGGCGGTGGGGGGGCCGGGAGGTGGCGCCCCCCCCCGGTGGGGGGGCGGCGCGCGGGGG
>CAZJNU010000021.1:0-9606 GCA_964547485.1 uncultured Actinomycetes bacterium | reverse complement strand
CGCCCCCCCCCCCCCCCCCCCCCCCGGCGGGCGGGGGGGGGGGGCGGTGGGGGGGGGGGGGGGGGGGGCGGGCCCGCGCCCCCCCCCCCCCCACCGCCAGTTGCGCGATCGGCGCTCGAGGTCAGGCGTTGCTTGGTGCCTCGGCTGTCGCCAATTTGGGTCGGATCCGTTAGTCAGATGGCTTCGGGTAGAGGACGGACCAAAGCTGGCCGGCGGCGCGTTTTGGCGGTCTCGGTTTCAGTGTTTCTAGTTGCTTGGCTTTGGGTGGGGCCAGCCCAACTCGGAGGCGGCGTCACATATGTGACCACCCACGGGATCAGCATGCAGCCGGGCATTCACGCGGGCGATCTCATCATGGTCCGCGAAGCGGACAAGTATGGCCCGGGCGACGCGGTCGCCTACGACAGCGGGATCCTGAAAACAGTCGTCCTCCATCGCATCGTCTCGGTGGAAGACGGTGAGTACACGTTCAAAGGCGACAACAACTCCTGGCTGGATCCGGACCATCCGACCAAGGATCAGTTGGTCGGAAAGCAGTGGTTCCTGATACCGCAAGGTGGAGTTTGGCTCGAACGCATCACAAGTCCGCCTATGCTGGCGGCACTGGCGTTTCTGCTGCTACTTGCGGGGAGCAAGAAGGAAGCCCAGACGCGACGCAGTCGGCGAAAGAGGCGGAAAGTGTCCCAGGAAGCCGGTGGGGACTTCTGGCTGAAGTCATGGTGGACGGGCCAGTCCACCGGCGTGCGGACAACCGTCTCCGTGGCTGGGGCCTTCGCATTGCTTGGGATCCTGCTGGCGCTGCTGTCGTGGACCAAACCCGTGACCGTCCAGGGGACGAGTGCGGCAGCGGCGGGTGGCAAGGTCGAGTTCGCGTATTCCGCTGCAGTGCCAACGTCGCCGGCCTACCAATCGCGGGTGGCCAAGTCCCCCGATCCCATCTTCCGTAAACTCACCAACCAAGTTGACGTCCACTACAACTACACGGGCCCGCCGGGAACGGTCGAGGTCGTCGCGCAGCTGTCCAACCCAAGCGGTTGGCACTGGACCGTGCCGCTCGCCGCTCCCACCAGTTTCGAAGAGCCGAACCACCAAGGAACGGTCACCCTAGACTTGAACGCGTTGGCGGCCCGGGCGCAAGCGGGCGCCAAGGCCTCGGGCATCCCCGCCGGCGACAACCTGGCCATTTCGGTGGTACCAACGATTGACACGAGTGCGGGACGGTTCGAACCGGCGCTGAAGTTAAACCTGACACCGCTGGAACTCACCCTCGCGGATGATCCGGAGACGCTCATCGTGACCGGTGGCGAGGGTTCCAAGACAGTGACGACCAAGGCGAACTCGCTAGCCGTGCTGGGCATGTCGATCAACGTGACGCTCGCCAGGTATGTCTCGTTGGGCCTGATCGTCCTGGGGTTGGCTATCGCTGGGGCCATCCTGCTGATGGCGCCCAAGCCGACGCAGGTGAGCGAAGCGGAGTCGATCCGTCGACGCTATGCGTCCTTGCTCCTGCCGGTGGACCCGATGCCGGACCTGACTGGTTCGGTCGTTGAGGTACCGGCGATCGCTGACTTGGCCAAGCTGGCGCGCCAGTACGCCCTGATGATCATGCATGGTTCCGTGGGTGGGATTGACACCTTCGTGGTCCAGGACGAACACGTCGCCTACCGATTCATCAGCTACACCGAGCCCGCGCCCCCGACGTCGGCACCCGTCTCGCTGCGGCCACCGGTGATGTAGTCAGCTTGTCCGTACTGCCGACCGTCGCAGGAACGCCTAGTCACATGCGGATCCGCATGAGAAGATGCAGTTATGTCGAAGACGGTGCAAATTCGCGATCTCGACGACGCAACGTACACGTCGTTGTCAGTCAAGGCTGCGCGCGAAGGGATCTCTGTGCCGGAATTGCTCCGCAGGGAAGCGGTGCGTATGGCCCAGCGCCCCAGCCTGAACGAGTGGCTGCATGAGGCAGCAGGGCGGAATCTGCAGACCACGCCCGCAGACCCGGTGGCCGTCCTGGACGAACTGCGCGGGAGCGGCTGACAGATGCTGGTTGTTGACGCCTCGTGCCTGTACGAGGTGATCGTCGACGGGCCACGCGCGGAGGCAGTCTCGGTTGCCTTCGCGTCCGACCCCGACCTGGTGGCTCCGCACCTGATTGACGTTGAGGTTATGGGGGTTATCCGAAAGGCGACCGCCGAACGAAGGCTCGACTCAACAGCTGGCAGGCTTGCCACGGTCAGTCTTGCTTCCTGGCCTGGCGAGCGGTTTGGCCACGTACCGTTGCTGGCACGGGTTTGGGAACTGCGAGACAACCTGCGTACTCAGGATGCTCTCTACGTCGCACTGGCCGAGGCGCTCGGCGTCACCCTCGTCACCCTTGACGGCAGAATGGCCAAGGCGCCTGGCATCAGGTGCGACGTGCTCGTGCCCGAACTCGGTTGAGGTCAGCGCTCCAGTAGTACCGCGAAATCGGCTAGCGCTGTGTGCGTCGCGGCAGCGGCCCCTGCGGAGAGGGCGGTCATGCTGAAGAAGGCGTGGATCATTCCGTCTGCGCGCCTCGCGATCACGGGGACTCCTGCCGCCTTCAGTGCCGCGGCGTAGGCCTCGCCCTCGTCGCGGAGGGGGTCGAACTCGGCCGTGATGACAACCGCGGGCGGCAGATCGCGCAGGTTGGTGTTGCGCAGGGGCGAGACTCGCGGGTCGAACCGGAGGTCGCCGGCCGCAGCACCAGCGCCCTCGTCCTCGACGCGCACCTCGTCGGCCGCTGTGCCCGTGCCGAGGCCCAGGTAGTGGCCCATGAACCAGTCCATGTTGGCCATCGTCAGGACCGGCCCGTCCGCGTTCTCCACGTGCGAGGGGTAGTCGCCGAAGTAGTCGGCCACGGGGTAGAACAGCAACTGGGCGGCCAGCGCCGGGCCGCCCTCGTCGCGACACAACTGGGCTACGACGGCGGCTAGGTTGCCGCCCGAGCTGTCACCCGCCAGCCCGAGCCTGGCGGGGTCGCCGCCGAGTTGGTCGATGTGCGCCCGCGCCCAGCGGGTCGCGGCCAGGCAATCCTGGACGGCTGCGGGGAAGGGGGCCTCGGGCGCCAGTCGGTAGTCGACGCTCAACACGACCGCTCCGGTCCCGCGCACGATCTCCCGGGCGCCGCCGTCATGGGTGTCCAGGTTGCCGATCACGAAGCCGCCGCCGTGGAAGTAGACCACCGTGGCTGTGGTGCTGGCGGCTTCCTCCGGTCGGTAGATGCGCGCCCGCAGGTCCCCAGCTGGCCCGGGGAGCACGACGTCGGTTACCGATCCCACCGGCGCTGGTGGTGCGGAGCCTGCCGAGGCAGCTGCCGACTCCTCGCGTCGTTGGCGCGCCGCGGCTGGAGTGATAGCCCACAGCGGCGGGTCGTCCATGGCGGCGAACGCGGGCAGCAGGGCGGCGAAATCCGGGTCGAGCGGCATGCGTCGAATCCTGCCACGGCTTGGGGGCAGTCCGGAGCGTCAGAGTGTGCGTTGAGTGCGGTATGTCCACCTTGGGTGCACAGGCGGAGGCGGGGCCGGGAGCCCTGAGGCAGTTGCACTGCCTGAGGCGGCCGGAACAGGCGGAGGCGGCCGGGAGCCCTGTGGCAGTCGCACACGCGGAGGCCGCCGGAACAGGAGGCGGGGGGGCCGGAGGTGCGAGGTGACCGGAAGCGGCCGGAATGGGTGGCGCCAGCGGACGACGCTCCGCAGAAGTCCGGGGCTTCCCCGTGTTCCGTCGGTAGGGTAGGCCAGCCCGCGCGACTGCGCGCGACCCATCGATCGGCGACGAGGACACCCATGGCGACCCAGTACCTCGCGATTGTGCTCGTGCTGCTGGCTGCGGCGATCGAAGCGTTGAGCAACGTCCTGCAGCACAAGGCCGCCAACAGCGGCGGCCACGCCGCGGGCACCAGCGAGGCGAGCGCGGTACTCGGCACCTTGAAGAAGCCGCTGTTCCTGCTGGGATTCCTGCTGATGGTGGTGGGCTACGCGTTCCACATCGCGTCGCTGGGCCTCGGCAACCTGTCGGTGATCCAGGTCGTCTTCGTGACGCAGCTGGTGTTCATCCTGCCGTTCGCCCACTGGATCAGCGGCACCACGATCGCCGGTAGTGACTGGCTCGGCGCGCTGGTCGTCACCGTCGGCATCGCCAGCTTCGTCACCTTCTCGAAGCCCAGCGAAGGCTTGGACAACGCGACCGGGCTGCGCTGGTTCATTGCGGTCGCGGGCGTCTCGCTGCTTTGCCTCATCGCCATCCTGATCGGCTACCGGATGCACGGCGGCCCCCGCGCCGCTCTCCTCGGCGCGGCCGGGGGTCTGATGAATGGGCTCGTCGCACCGCTGACGAAGGGCACGATCGACTCTGCGGCGGACGGCATCGGCGCTCTCTTCTCCAGTTGGTTCATCTACGTGACACTGATCGCGGCCCTGCTGGGGGTGCTGTTCCCGTTGATGGCGTTCCGGGCCGGGCCGATCACGGCCTCCTTCCCGGCGGTGATGTCGCTGAACCCGATCGTGGCCACGCTGCTGGGTATGTACCTGTTCGGGGAGGTACTGCAAGGCGGTGCCTTCAACATCGCGATGATGATCGTCTCGGCCATGGTGATCTTCGTGGGGATCGTCTGGTTGTCGCGCTCGAAGGCGATCGCGGAGGCGTTCGAGGAGCGTCAGCCCGCCCGAGAACCGGCCAGCGAAGGTGGAGTTCCGAGCACGAGCAGCCACGAGCGCTCCTGAGGTGCAATCTCGCGCCAGTAAGTAGTCGCGGTGCGGTCGATGTCCGGGTCGCGGGGAGGTGCTGAGCACTCGTCGCTGGGCAAATCAGACACCGTGCGAGCCTGCCGGAACGATTCGCGCGACTGCCCGAACCGCCGTCGCGCGACGGGGGCTGGTTGCACGCAATGGCGGCGGGGGAGGATGGCATTTGGCTGACTCCGTATGCGGGGGTGGAGGCTCACGTTCGGTCACTGGGCGTTGGCAGGCCCGATCCCGCCGCCACGGAATCGGGCGATCAGCAGGACTTTGATCCGTGTTGGTTCGGTGTCCGATCACGCGGTCGTGGTCCAAAGTCGACAGTCGAGTGTGTCGCCATCCTCGACCATGTTGTCGTATTCGACTTCGTAGGTGACGTCAGAGTCGAAGTCGGTCGAAGTTCTCCGCCATGCTCAACAACCCGTGGATGCTTGCCGCAATCCGAGCCCGCACAGGCATCGGTAGACAAGGCGGACCGAGGCCACGTGCGCCTAGTCTGTCTGCCATGACGGCATCTCCTCGGCGGCCATCTCAGCAAGCTGGCCTGGTGGTTCTCTGGGGCGGGGGTCAGCTCAGCGTCCGGGTGGCCACACACAAGGTGCGCGACGGTGAACGCGTGGTCGGTGCCGTCTACGGGTTGCTGACTGAGTCCGAGGCGATTCGACTGGTTGGGCGTCTCTCACGGTTCGACGATCCCGTCGACACCGTGGTCGAAGTGCCGTGGGCGGCAGCGGCGCTGCGCCCAGATGGCTCGCTGGCCGCCACTTGTTCAACCATGCTGGCCAGTGGCCTGTTCTGGAGTGTGGAGGCGGAGGCCCCCCCGCCGCTGGAAGCGCGATCAGCGGGAGAGCGCGCGCCGAGGCTGATCCTCGCCACGGACCCCGGTTCCGTCATCAGGGCGCGTCATGCCCGCACGCACTTGAATCAGGAGTACCTCCGGGACTTTGCGCTACTCCACACCGACGTTGAACGGACGCCGTACCTGGAGGTCACCCGCGCCGCCGCCGGGGACACCCTCGTCTGGTCGTCGGAACGGGCTCCTGTCGTGCGCCAATGGTGCGGGCCTGAGGTTTGCGGGGAACCGGAACTCGCTGGCCCAGGGGTGCTCGGTGAGTACTTGGAGACGTTCGACGGTGTCGTAGCGGACTTGATGGGACGCGTTGGACCCCTGGTATCGACGGTCTCGGGTGGCTTGGACTCGACGTTCGTGGTGGCCTCCCTGGCTCACCAAACGGAGGCCGATCGTCCCGTGGAGGGATTTGTCCATGCACCGCTGTCGGCGGCGGGGCTGCGTTCGGAGGGTGTCTGGGACCCCGACGACTCCGCGTATGCGGAGTTCCTGGCGGCGCGTTACCCGGGCCTGGTCCGCATCGCCGTCGTTCGAAACGAGGCGATGATTCGCCCGCTCGACGCGGCGCGGGCTGCGTCGGCGGCCTCCTGGCTGCCGACCTTCAACCCTGGCAACCAGGTGTGGATGACGGACATCTACCAACGCGCCGCTGCCGCAGGGGCCGACCTGCACTTCTGGGGTTCTGGTGGCAACCACGCCTTCAGTTTCGGCCACTCCTATGCGGCTGCCTACTACCTGGGTCGGGGTCGCCCGCTGGCCGCGGCCCGCACCTTCGGCTCCGATGTCGTCCCGGAACTGAGGGAACTGCTTGGCCCGGGCGGCCGTTCCGTCGCGCGAACCCTCCTCACACCGATGCGACGCGCACGTCGTAGGGGACGTCCACTGTCCGACCCCTACGACGAGTTGGTGGGCATGGCGGGGGAGCGTCCTTCGACTGGGCTCGCGAACAGCTCTGGCCGCGCCTTCTACCTCAGCTGGCTTTTCCAAAGATCCAACAGCCTGGCGGCGGCCTGGCATCCGGCGGCGCAAGGACAGGCAATGCCCGCGGACCCCTTCAGTGCCCGACCGGTCCTTGATCTGGCAGCACGGATTGCCCCGGCCGAATGGCGTCGGGGTTACGTTTCGCGGGCGTTTGCCCGGCGAGCTGGAGCCGGTCGGGTTCCGGATGAGATCCGACTCCGACGCAGACATGGAGGGCAGGCCAGGGATAACTGGTTCTGGATTCGAAATGACAGGGAGCGCTATCTCGACGAAGTCGCGTTGCTGGATGAAACACCAGCGCTGGCCGGGTATGTCGACGTCGGGGCAATGAGAGCCCGAGTGCTGAGGCAACCGTGGGGATCGAGTGGCCAGGCGGATTTCCGCACGACCATTGCCATAGACCGACTTCTCAGCCTCGCGGCGTTCAGCCGGGCGGCTGACAAGTGCCTTGCTCGGCTGAACGCCCACGAGGAAGGCCAAGGTGCCGTAGGCCGGTGTTAGGATTTTGTGTGTTCACGGGGCGTGCGACGGAGGAGACGGTGGGAGCCATGAAGAAGCCTTGGGTGAAACCAGAGTTGCAGGCTAAGAGTGTGGCCGCGGACGACGCCGCCTCACTCGGAGGCAGTGGCTTTGACGGGCTGAACCAGTCATTCACCTAGTCGGCCTGTGGCCGTCGGTCTTGGATAACCGCTGCGACGTCTACGAGCGTCGAGCGGTTCGCGGGCCGTTGGATGACTGTTACCGGAATCGTGCCGGCGAGCGCCGCGAGTTCGCGCAAGTAGTGGTCGGTGCCCATGATGGTAGGTGCCAGGCCATTCCATCCTGCGACCTTGTGCAGGTAGTTCATCTTCGTCATGCCCCGCGGTTGCTCGGTTTTCAGTTCCGTCGCGTCGAGGGTTGAGATGAGAAAGTACAATTCCTCCACTGGGACCTCGTCTTGGCCGGGATTGGCCGGTTCCAGCGACGCCTTGTAGCCGCCCTTTATTATTGGCAGAAGCTCCGCGAATTCCAGGCCCAGGAGGTTCGCGGCCTCGCGCGTAAGGTGCACCCGGCGTGGGTAAGCCTGCACTGTCACGCGGCCGTCTTCGCTCCCAGCCCCGGCTCTCACAACCGGGGCAACGTCGTCCACCAGCAGCCGGTGTCCTTGTGCCGCCAGGTAGGCCGCCGTGGTCGACTTGCCCGCGCCTGACTCTCCCGCTATCGCCACCGTCCGGCCACCCAGCTCGACGATCGAGGCGTGCAGACATACCGTGTTGCGCTGAGCCATCGCAAGCCACACAACCTGGCCCTCGATGAGCCACCGCGGATCGTCGACCGATCGCCCGGCCTCGGGTGCCGCCACCGTGACGCGCGATCCCTGCTCGATCAGGGCCCGGTAACCATTCGGGCTTACCACCAGTGCTCGAGGACCGAGCCCACAGAGCCACTCGCCGAACCAACGACCTCCGGGGAGTTCCGTGGGCACGGCACCCCATCGCACGACTATGCCGAGCCGCGACGGGAGGTTGACGTCGTAGTCGGGTTGGTTGACGCCTGCCTTCGAGATTGCAGATGCGGCGGCCACGAGGTCAGTCTAGGTGCTTCTCATGGGGGCCGGTTACGGCCGCATTGACCACCCGGCGCTGACTTTGGTGGCTGGTGGTCCCCGATAGCCGACCATGCGCAAGGATCACGGGTTAGCGTCAAGCCTGGCGGGCCGTTCTGGTCGGTGGACGACACCGACGCCGAGGCCCTGAAACAACCACACGTCCCCAACGGGTTTTTCGTGGAGCGGGTGACGAGAATCGAACTCGCACTGTCAGCTTGGGAAGCTGATGTTCTACCATTGAACTACACCCGCGTGGCAGTCGAGCTACTCCATCGACACCGACGGAGTACGCAACGTCACCAGCGGAAAGTATGCCGCAGCAGCCAGCCGGGAGCCTCCGGGGGGTCGGCGATCACTCCAGCGGAGCGGGCCGACCGTAGAGCCACCCCTGGCCGTGTTCCCACCCGAGCGCACGCAGAATTGCAGCCTGCTGAGGCGTTTCCACCCCTTCGGCGACGGTGTCCAGACCGAGGCCGTCGGCGAGGCCGGCGAGTGCCTTCGCAAGGTGTTCGCAGGTCAGATCGCTGGAGCCGAGCCCGGCAGTGAACGACAGGTCCAGTTTCAGGCCAGCGACCGGAAGATCTCGCAGGTGGGCAATGGAGGAGTAGCCGGTGCCGAAATCGTCCACGTACCACTTGATGCCTGCGTCGGCCAGCAGCGCCATGTCCTGCCGGATGCTCGAGGTGGCCTTGGCGGCGAGCAGGGCGGTCTCGGTGAACTCGAGATGGAGCCTGCGTGGGTCCGCGCCCGCCGCCTCCAATTCACGCAGGACCGTCCGCGCATACCCCAGGTGCGCCAACGTTGCGGCCGAGACGTTCACCGCAACGTGCAGCGGCGCCGGCAGGGTGCTCAGGGTCGCAGCAGCCTGGGCAAGCACGGACAGGTCCAACCCGACGATCAGCGACGTCCGCTCCGCGACTGGCAGGAAATCGCCGGGTGCCACCACGGTGCCGTCGCTCTTGATCCAACGAACGAGGGCCTCGTAGCCGACGGTTCGGCCATCGTCGAGATCGACGATGGGCTGGAACCAGGGCACGAACTCGCCCCGCAGTAAACCATCTCGAACGCCGTCCTCGACCTGGACTCGATGCTGGGCTTCCTCGGCGAGGCTGTCCAGGAAGAATTCGCAGCGATCCCGACCGTTGTCCTTCGCCTGATGCATCGCCAACGACGCGTCGTGGATGAGGGCCTCGCCCTGGCTGCCGACGGTGCCGGTCGCGATGCCGATGCTGACGGTGGGTTCGAAGTGACTGGAACCGATGGTGATGGGTCCGTGGGTCGACAGCCGGATGTGTTCTGCCAGGGCGCCGGCATCGGCTCCGCTCGACAACCCTGGCAGGATCGCGATGAACTCGTCACCTGATCCGCGGGCCAGCAGATCGGAGTCATCCTGCACGTCGGCCAGCCGAGTCGCCAGGGTCGCCAGCACC
>CAZJNU010000020.1:0-33997 GCA_964547485.1 uncultured Actinomycetes bacterium | reverse complement strand
ATTTACTCGAACACCTGTACTCTAACACGACGGTCCGACAGAAACAATGACAGAAACAACGACACACGCCGAAAGTCGGTGCAGATCATGTCGCAGTTGGTGCCCTCGCAGAAGGGGACGACTGCATGAGCGGCCGCAGGTCCGACCAATTTCCGGAAGCCTCGGCTGGCAGCCACCAGGTTTGTGCAATCCGCAATCCGCAATCCGCAATCCGCAATCCGCAATCCGCAATCCGTTACACCGGTCCGCCTGCGACGGCCTGTCTTGTGGCGATCAATCTGGCCTGCGACGGCGACTACTCCAGCGCCGCCCAGCCCTTGGATCGCTCCACCGCGGTCCGCCAACGGCGGTGGCCTTTCGCATCCTGCGCCCCCGGAGTGAAGCGGGCGTCCTCTCTCCAAGTGGCGGCTAGCTCCTCCTGCGACGACCAGACTCCAGTTCCGAGCCCGGCCAGGAAGGCGGCCCCCAGTCCGGTGGTCTCCAGGATTGCCGGCCGAACGACGGGCACCTGCAATTGGTTGGCTTGGGTCTGGCAGAGGAAGTTGTTGGCTGAGGCGCCACCATCGACCGCCAGTCTTGGCAACTGCACCCCGGACTCGTGGGTCATGATGTCGACGACATCGCGCACTTCGTACGCGATCGCCTCCAACGTGGCCCGCACCAAGTGGGCCCGGGTTGTGCCGCGGGTGATCCCCAGGATCGTTCCGCGGGCGTGCGGGTCCCAGTCCGGGGCGCCCAAACCTGTCAGGGCTGGGACGAACACGACGCCGCCGCTGTCCGGCACACTGAGGGCAAGATCCTCGGACTCGGAGGCGCTATCGATGATCTGCAGACCGTCGCGGAGCCACTGGACGGCTGAGCCGGTGACGAAGACCGATCCCTCTAGGGCGAATTCCCGTCTGCCGTCGGGGTGCTGCCAGGCGACGGTGGTCAGCAGGCCGGCGGTTGAGCGGACGAGTCCCTCGCCGGTGTTCACGAGCACGAACGATCCGGTGCCATAGGTGCACTTGCTGGATCCGGGGGTGAAGCACGCCTGGCCGAACAGGGCGGCCTGTTGGTCCCCGGCGATTCCGGCGATCGGGATCGACAGGCCGAGGAAGACGTCGGGGTCCGAGGTGCCGATCTCGCCGTAGGACGGCACGATCTCCGGCAGCGCATCCCGCGGTACCCCGAAGATCCCGCACAGTTCGTCGTCCCAGTCCCCGGTCTCCAGGCTGTAGAGCAGGGTCCGGCTGGCATTGCTGGCATCGGTGACGTGCAGCAGGCCTCGGGTCAGTCGCGCGATGAGGTACGAGTCCACCGTGCCGACAGCGGTCCGGCCGGAAGTGACCCCCGCCCAGACGTGCGGCTCGTTGGTGGCCACCCAGGTCAATTTGGTGCCCGTGAAATAGGGATCCAACCGCAGCCCGGTCCGCTCCTCGATCATGTCCTCATGGCCGTCCGCGCGCAGCTGGGAGCAGATGCCCGCGGTGCGACGGTCCTGCCAGACGATCGCGCGGGTCGGTGAGCCGAGTGTCTCTCGATCCCAGAGCACCAGCGTCTCCCGCTGGTTGGTGATGCCGATCGCGGTGGGCTCCTCGTCGCCGTCCAGTACCTCGGCACAGGCCGCCAGAGTGGCGTCCCAGATCTGTGCCGGATCGTGTTCGACCCAACCCTCCTGCGGGAAGTGCTGAGGGAACTCCTGGTAGCCCTTCGCGACGATTGAGGCATCGGTGGAGATGAGCAGGGCTGTGACGCCGGTGGTCCCGACGTCGATGGCGAGAATGGTCATGGGGTCACGGTAGTGGCTGACCGGGGTGGATTCCCGGCGGCCAACTGCAATGATCGGCAGGTGAGCTCTCAGACGGTCAGCGCGGGGACCGGTGGCCGACCGGCACGAAGCGCACTGGTGCTGACCGCATTGATCCTGGGGGCCGTGGCCGCGAACATGAACCTTGGTATCGCGAACGTGGCGCTGCCGTCGATCGGCCGGGAGCTGCACGCGTCCCAGACACAGATCACCGCGATCGCCAACGCCTTCACTCTCGGACTGGCTTGCTCGGTGCTGTACCTGGGCGCGCTCGGCGATCGCTACGGTCGCAAGTTGCTGTTCACCCTCGGGGCGACGCTGTCGATCCCGACAGCACTGATGGCGGCATTCGCGCCGAGCGTCGAGGTACTGATCCTGGCGAGGTTCCTCTCCGGTTTGTCGGCCGGCCTGCTCTTCCCGACCACCCTGTCGATCCTGTCCGCCCTCTATTCCGGGCGCGCCCAGACCAAGGCGATCGCCCTCTGGTCCGGTATCGGGGGCGGATTCGCCGCCCTCGGCCCATTGATCGGCGGCCTGCTGCTGGGCTCGTTCTGGTGGGGATCGGTGTTCCTGATCACCGTCCCGCTGGCCGCGATCGATCTGGTGCTGGGGCTCTGGGTGCTGCCCAAACACGCCGGCGAAGACGCGACCTCGGTGGACAATCTCGGTGGGGTGCTATCGGTGCTGGCGGTGGCCAGCTTGGTGATCGCGCTGCAGCTGATACCAAGCCGGGAGTGGCCAACGGTGGGACTGCTGCTTGTGGTGTCGGCGGCGGCGTTCGTGCTGTTCTTCTTGCGGCAACGGCGGGCCCCTCGACCCTTGGTGGATCTGCCGGCTGCTGCGGCCAGGACATTCTGGGTAGCCGCCGTGGCTGGCACGATTACGTTCGGGTCGCTGATCGGTGCGCTGTTCATCGGTCAGCAGTTCACTCAGAACGTGTTGGGCTATTCGGCCCTGCACGCCGCGCTGATCCAACTCCCACTCGGCATCCTGATGATCTTGACGTCGATCCCGGCGGGCAAACTGATGGCGCGAAATGGTGGCCGGTCGACATTGGCGCTGGGCCTGGCTATCGCCGCGTTCGCGTTCGGCTGGATGCTGGTGTTCTGGCGTCCCGGTGCCGCCGCTTTCCACGTCCTGTTCGCCTACGCGTTGGTGGGAGCGGGCGTCGGATTGGCCGCGGCACCCGCTTCCAGAGCACTGATGGCGTCGCTGCCGACGTCTCGCGCCGGAATGGGTTCGGCGTTCACCGATCTCACCCGGGACTTCGGCGGGGCGGTGATGAACGCCGTGATGGGAAGTGCGCTGGCAATCGCTTACAGCGCCTACATCCAGCAGGCCATCGTGAAACTCAGTCCGCAGCAGTCGGAGGCGCTTGGGGCGCAGGCATCCCAGCAGCTGGTCTCCTCCTTCGATGGCGCCGCCGAGGTGGCCCAGCGCTATCCGCCGACGCCGGCGGCCCAGATCATGGACGCGGCGGCCACCGGGTTCACCCAGGGCAAGTCCTGGGCAGTGGGGATCGCGCTGCTGATGTCGTTGCTGGCGATTGCGCTGGTGCTGCTGAAGTACCCGGGCAAGCGGAAGGAGATGGCGTTCTTCGTCGACATCGCCGAGCAGAGCCGACGCGAGGCAGCGTCGGCGGGGTCGTTACCCTCGTAGGATGATTGTCCAACCCGACGGACTGGCGATGACACCTGTCATCGACTGGCCCGATCTGCCGGCTGGACAGCAGCCACACTGGCCCGACGCCGCAGCACTCGACCGTGCCCAGGCCAGACTGGCTACGCTGCCGCCGCTGGTGTTCGCTGGCGAGAGCGACATCCTTCGGGAACAGTTGGCCAAGGTGGCCCGCGGGCAGGCATTTGTGCTGATGGGCGGGGACTGCGCAGAGACGTTCGCTGCGAACACCGCGGACTCGATCCGATCTCGGTTGAAGACGCTGCTGCAGATGGCCGTGGTGCTCACCTATGGCGCCGGCATGCCGGTGGTCAAGGTCGGCCGGGTGGCGGGGCAGTACTTCAAACCTCGCAGCAGCCCGGAGGAGACGCGCAACGGCGTCACGCTGCCGTCGTACTTCGGCGACGGGGTGAACCAACTCGCGTTCGAGGCTGACGCCCGACGACCCGACCCGCAGCGATTGGTGGAGGCCTACAACGCCTCAAGCGCGGCCCTCAACCTCGTGCGCGCCTTCACCCAGGGTGGGTACGCAGACCTGCGGCAGGTGCATGCCTGGAACCAGGATTTCGTTCGGGACAGCCCGGCGGGTAAGCGCTACGACCGGCTGGCGGGAGCGATCGACCGGGCGTTGTCCTTCATGCATGCGTGCGGTGCGCAACCGGAGGAGTTCCGCCGAGTCGATTTCTACGCGGGTCATGAAGCGTTGGCGTTGGACTATGAGCGGCCGCTGGTACGTATCGATTCTCGAACTGGCGAGCCCTACTCGGTGTCGGGTCACTTCCTCTGGGTGGGCGAGCGGACCAGGGAAATGTCGGGGGCACACATCGATTTCGCCTCCCGGATCCGGAACCCGATCGGCGTGAAGCTGGGACCCACGACCAGTCCCGAGCAAGCCTTGGAGTTGGTGACCAGACTCGATCCGGATCGCGATCCGGGGCGGTTGACGCTGATCACCCGGATGGGCGCCTCGCACATTCGGGAGGTGCTGCTGCCGATCGTGGAGAAGGTTGAGGCGAGCGGTCACAGCGTCGTCTGGCTCTGCGATCCGATGCACGGCAACACCCGTGAGGTGGCGGGCCACAAGACGCGGCTGTTCGACGACATCCTGGACGAGGTGGCCGGTTTCTTCGATGTGCATCGTGCGGTCGGCAGCCATCCTGGCGGTATCCACATCGAGTTGACCGGCGACGATGTCACCGAATGTCTGGGGGGCACCGGCGGGATCGAGGAGGCACACCTGTCCGATCGTTACGAGACCGCGTGTGACCCGAGGTTGAACCGGGAGCAGTCATTGGAGTTGGCCTTCTCGGTCGCTGAGATGCTGGGAGACAGGTGAGTTTTGCCGTGACTGAACCGGTGGGCAGTGATGTTGGAGTCGGGCTTCTGTACGCGGAGTTCAGTACCCCGGTGGGGGTGCTGGCGGTGGTCACCGACCCGACCGACGCAGGCGACCGCCCGATCGGCTCGGAAGCTGGGGCCGGCCGGGTAGGTGCAGTGGTGGCGAGCGGTTTCTTGCCGGTCACGCAGTTGCTGGATGAACTGCCCGGTCAGGTCTCCGGTCGGCCGAGCGAGCCGGATCCGCTGGCGCCGATCGCTGCGCTGCTTGACCGCTACTTCGACGGCGACACTGTCGCCCTGGACGAGGTCTCGGTGAGCCAGCACGGCGGCGCCTTCACCGAGTCCGCCTGGTCGGCACTGCGGGAAGTGCCGGCCGGGGAAGTCGTCAGCTATGTGGAGTTGGCTACCGCCGCGGGGCGGCCGCGGGCCGCGAGGGCAGCCGGCACCGCGTGCGCCACGAATCACGTGGCGCCGTTCGTGCCGTGTCATCGGGTGGTCAAGTCCGGCGGGTCGCTGGGCAACTACGGCTACGGGACACAGGTCAAGGCGGCGCTGCTGCAGCACGAAAGGGCCCTGGATGGCCGCTGAGCGGCTGATCGATCTGCGGAGCGACACCTTGACGGTGCCGACTCCGGAGATGTTCGCGGCGATGGTGTCCGCGCCGCTGGGCGACGATGTCTACGGGGAAGACCCCACCGTCAACGAGTTGCAGGAGCAGGTGGCGGCGATGTTCGGCCACCGGCAAGGTTTGTTCACTCCGACCGGCAGTATGTCCAACCAATTGGGACTCCGGACGCTGGTGCCAGCCGGCCAGGAGGTCGTGACCGACGCATTCGCCCACATCGTGCGCGCAGAACTGGGCGGGCTGGCGGCGCAGGGCGGTATCACGACCAGGACCTATGACGCCCGCGACGGGTTGGTCGACCCCGCCCGGGTGGCCGGTATCGCCCGGCCGCCGTCCAGCCCCTATCTGGTCGGAACCGCCGCGATCGTGGTGGAGAACACCCACAACTTCGGCGGCGGCAGGGTGCAGCCGTTGTCGGCACTGCAGGAACTGCGGGCATTTGCGGACGCGAGTGGCCTGGCGATGCATCTCGATGGTGCCCGGATCTGGAACGCGCATGTGGCCTCAGGTGTTCCGCTTGCCAGCTATGGCGTGCTGTTCGACACCGTCAGCGTGTGTTTCTCCAAAGGTCTCGGAGCTCCAGTCGGCTCGATGTTGCTCGCGAATGAGGATCGGATCGCGGCAGCCCGGATCCTGCGGAAACGACTTGGGGCCGGCATGAGGCAGGTCGGGGTGCTGGCCGGGGCGGCCCGGTACGCGGTCGAGAACAACATCGCCCGGCTCGCAGAGGACCATCGCCGCGCCACGAGGCTGGCGCAGTTGTTGGCGGCAGTCGCCCCGGATGTCGTCGATGTCACCATCGTCGATACCAACATCGTGCTGCTCAGTCTCGGCCCGGGCCACAGGTCGGCTCCGGAGCTGTATCAGGCAGCGCTGTCTGCCGGCGTGGTCATCAGTGTGCTCGGCCCACACGAGGCGCGGCTTGTCACCTATGCCGGGATTTCCGACCGGGATGTTGAGCAGGCCGCCGACGCCTTGTCCCCGCTGTTGGCGCCAGGATGACCGAGCCGGCCAGACCGGAAGGTCCCCGGCGACCGCCGGGAGGCCAGATCAGCCGGCTCCCCCCGGGGCAGTACGTCCCGCGCGGCTGGCCGGTGCTGCACTACGGCCGTGTGCCCAAGATCGATCTGCAGAGTTGGGATCTGCGAATCTTCGGGGCCACCGCGTCGGGCCGAGAGCACTTCCTCGACTATCCCGAGGTGATGGCCCTGCCCACCAGCGAGGTGGGCGCCGATTTTCACTGCGTCACGAAGTTCTCCATGTTAGACAACCGGTGGACCGGAATACTCGCCCGCGACTTGATGGCGGTGTGTCCGCCCGCCGACGACGTTGCGCACGTGCTGATCTGGGCGGAATACGGCTACTCCAGCAACGTCCGGCTATCCGATTTCGTCGGCGAGGACACCGTCTTCGCACACACCCGCAACGGGCTGCCGCTGTCGGTCGAGCACGGCTGGCCGCTACGTTTCATCTGTCCGCCGCTGTACGCCTGGAAGAGCACCAAGTGGGTGCGCGCGATCGAGTACCTGACGGAGGATCGCCGGGGTTTCTGGGAGAATCGGGGCTACCACAACGTCGGCGCCGCCTGGAGTGAGCAGCGCTACAGCTACCAGGAACGCCCGGAGGACGGTCCGCCGCTGTAGTCGCGGCGGGACCGCCGACCTGGCCGGGTGATCGACCAGCCGGCAGGTCGATCACGGTTCCAGGTGGGCGACTCGCGCCTCCCGGCTCCGCCGCGGACCCAGTTCGACGAGGTACATCGCCAGCAGCACCAGGGCCGCTCCGAGCAGCAGTCGAAGCGTCATCTCCTCTCCCACCAGGAAGCCGGTAAGGCCGGCGAATACAGGCTCCATCGTCAGGATCACCGCCGCCTGAGTCGGCTCCAACTGGGACTGGGCCCAGGTCTGGACCACGAACGCCAAGGCAGTCGCGGCCACGGCCAGGAATACCACCGCCGCCCAACTGGCAGCGCTCGGTGGTAGCCGGGGCCCCGACTCGAAGGGCGTCAGCAGCAGGCACATCACCGTCACGGTGGCCAACTGCAGCACCGTCAGCCCGTAGGCGTTCTCACGACTGGACCATTGGGACAGTCCGACGATTTGAGCAGCGAAGGCAAGCGCGCCCCCGAGGGTGAGAAGCTCTCCCAGGCCGGCGCTGGCCCCGGTCAGGGACATCAGGGCGAGGCCAACCGTCGCGACCGCCACGGCGACCCAGGCGGTGGCGGTCACCCGCTCCCCGGTCACCGCCCACGCCACCAGCGGCGTGAACACCAGGAACATCCCGGTGACGAATCCGGACACGGTCGCGGAGGTGTACTGCAAGCCGATGGTCTGCAGGATGTAGCCCATCCCGAGCGCGATCCCGAGCGCGGCACCGCGGCGCAGATCGCGCTTGTCCAGGGACAGCAGCGACCCGGGTCGTAGCGCCAGCAGCAGGACGGTCGCGATCCCGAAACGCCAACTCAGGAAGGTGAAGACCGGCATCTCGGCAATGGCGAACTTCACCACCACGAACGTCGATCCCCAGATGGCGGTGACTGCGACCAGGGCGACCGGCGCCAGTCGAGGCCGGACCCGCTCCGGAATCAATCGAGCCGGGGGAGTGCCCACCTAGACCAGCGTGAGGGTGATGGTGGAACCCCTGGGCACGCTGGTGCCGCCGCCTGGGGTCTGGGAGTAGACCTTGTCCAGGATCACTACCGGCAGTCGGTTGGTTGTCTGGACGTCAAGGCCGGCCGCCTGCAGTTTGTCGATGGCCGCCGACCGGCTCAGACCGACCACGTCGGGTACGTCCACCGGTGGTGGCCCCTTGGACACGATCAGCTCGACCGCATCCCCTCGTTTCAGGGTGGTCCCCGCGGAGGGTTTGGTACCCACAGCCAAGCCGGCGTCCATCGACTCGTCGTACTCCTCGACGATCGTTGACGTCAGCCCGGCATCGGCCAGGATCGCCTTTGCGTCGTCCAGGTTGTTTCCGCTCAGCTCGGGTACGTCGACCGGGGCCGGTCCCTTCGACACCAGCAGGGTCACGGCGGTGGCACGTTTCAAGGACGAGCCGATGGCTGGTTCGGTGGCCGCCACCTGGCCCTGTGGGACCGTGTCGTCGTAGGCGGATTCGGTGCCGGCGACTGTCAGCTTGGCGTCCTGCACCGCAGTGGTGGCTCGGTCGATGGGGCTGCCCCGGACATCGGGCACGTCGTAGCGCTCCGGGCCCTTGGAGACCGTGGCATCGATAGTGCTGCCGACCCGGGCGTCATCGCCGGACGCCGGATCGGTGGAGATGATGACGCCCTTGGCCGCGGTCTCGGAGAACGCCTGATTCGACTCAGTGATCTTCAGGCCTTGCCTGGCCAATGGCGGTGTCGCGGCAGCGATCGTCTTGCCGACGACATTGGGCATCGGTATGTAGCGCTGCGAGCCCACCCACCAGGAACCTCCGCCGACCAGGGCAGCGATCAGGACTACCACCAACAGGGTCAGGTAGCGGCCGCCGCTGCGTGAACTACGCACCGGCCGCGGTGGCTTACCGCCTGTCGGCGGTGCAGCGGCGGGCGTCTGCTCCGAGGGTGGTTCCGGCGGCCCACCCCCCGTTGGCCGACCGTGCTGGTCGTCGAGACGTACGTCGGCTGGTCCGGGTCCGGTGAGTACCGCGGTACCGGTACCGCCGTTGGCGGCCATCGCACCGACCAGTGCGCGGTCGGCTGGGTCGCCTGCCGGGCCGCGGCCCAGCCGAGCCGAGTTGTTGACGGAGGTCGCGGCCAGCTCTCCGTCAGCGGCCTCGGCCAGCGACGTGGCCGGGTCGGCGGCCAGCCGCCCGCGGGCGACGGTGACCGTGGAGAGGAACTCGGAGGTGTCCCTGAACCTGTCCTCCGGCTGGCGAGCAGTCGCTCGGGCGACCAACTCGTCGACGTAGTCGGGGATGCCGGAGTGCAGCGAGCTCGGTGCCGGGACCTGATCGTTGACGTGTCGGTAGGCCACCGCCAGCGGTGTCTCTGCCTGGTACGGCACCGCGCCGGTCAGCAGTTCGAACAGCAGGATGCCGGTGCCGTACACGTCGCTGCGGCCGTCGGCCTGTCCGGTCTCCACCTGTTCCGGGGACAGGTAGGCGACCGTCCCGATCAGCACGCCGCGGGTGGCGGCGTTGGACGGTGAGGCGGTGATGGCCCGGGCCAGCCCGAAATCGGCCACCTTGATATGTCCGTTGGCCGTGACCAGCACATTCTCCGGTTTCACATCTCGGTGCACGAAACCGGCCGCGTGGGCGGCGGCCAGCCCGCGCAGCACCGGATCGACCACCCCGAGGGCGCGCAGCGGCTCAAGGGCGCCGTGCACCCGCAACACGTCGCGCAGAGTGTGGCCCGGGACGTACTCCATCACCAAGAAGACCAGGCCGTCGTAGTTGCCCTGGTCGTAGACGCCGACGACGTTCGGATGGCTGAGGCGGGCCGCCGACTTGGCCTCCCGATCGAAGCGCTCCACGAAGCCCGGATCCTCCGCGAGGGACCGCTGCATCACCTTCAGGGCCACTGTTCGGTCGAGCCGAATGTCGGTCGCACGGTAGACCGTGGACATGCCGCCGCGAGCGATGATGGCCTCGACGCGGTAACGACCCTCGATGAGCCGTCCGACGACGGGGTCCGGCTGGGCACTCACGACAGATCAGTTTACGGTCTCGGGGGGTGATCCGCGGCCAGGCGGGGGCGTGGCCCGCGCGCCGCCCGAAAATCGGCGGGCTTAGGGTCGGAGAATGTCCCCCGCTCGGAGCGAAGCCGTGGTCGTGGTCGGAGGCGGATTGGCCGCCGCTCGAACCTGCCAGGAGTTGCGGGCCGCGGGCTTCACCGGCCCGCTGACGATGCTCGCGGGGGAAGCCAGGGCGCCGTATGACCGACCGCCGCTGTCGAAGCCGACCAGCGAGACCGGCTTGGACGAGGCAGCGGTCGAGTTGGGTGTTGATGTGGCGAAGCTGGACGTGGACATCCGACTGGACACCCCTGCGGTGACGCTGACCACGACCGACGAGCTGCTGATAGGGACCGCCGACGGCGACCGGTACGAGGCTGCGGCGGTCATCGTCGCCACCGGCGCCGACCCGCTGTTGCCCAAAGGCTGGCTGACAGGTGATGAGTCGGCACTGCCAGACTCGGTGCTGACCCTGCGCACGTTCGACGATCGGCGCACGCTGGACGCTCGACTCGCCGATCCCGCTATAGCGGCGGTGACAGTTGCCGGCGGTTCCTGGCTCGGGATGGAGATCGCCACGCTGGCCAGGCAACGGGTGGATTCCGTCCGGTTGGTGGAACAGGCGGCATGGTTGTTGCCATTGCTGCCACCCGAAGTCGGACGCACGGTAGGGGAGTGGCTGCCTGCGGCCGGGATCGGGCTCGATCTCGGGTTGGCGATCACCGCGGTGGCCGACGACGGCGGCCAGCTGGCGGTGTCGGCGGGTGTCGGGGGTTGGCAGACCGACCTGCTGGTGGCGGCGGTGGGGGTGCGCCCGGCGACGGGCTGGCTGGTCGGCAGCGGTGTCCGGTTGTCGCCCCGCACCGGAGCGGTCAAAGTGAACCCGAGACTCGCCGCGAGCGTACCGGGGGTTTTTGCGGTGGGGGATGTCGCCGAGCGGTGGTCGCCGCGGTACTCCTGCTGGCTGCCCGGAGGCCACTGGCAGGACGCGCTGGATGCACCGGTCGTGGTTGCTCGGTCCGCGCTGGAATGGCTGGCGCGGCCGGCCGTCGGGGCCGGTCCGCGGGCAGCCGCCTTCAACCGCAGCCGGAGCGCTGTCGGCGGCTACGACGCGGTGCCCTACTTCTGGAGCGTGGTGCTGGGCCGAACGCTGCAATGGACGGGATTCTTGTCGAACTACCGGGTCGCGCAGATGATCGTGCGGGGTGATCCGAGCGGGGCGCAGTGGACGATGTGCTGGCTCGATGAGGATGACGGACTGGCTGCGGTACTCGCCTGCGATCGGCCGAGAGATGCGATGGGCGCCCGCCGGCTGCAGGCTGCGGACCCCGCCGGTGCACCCCGAATGGCTCCAGTGAGACTGGCAGACCCCGCGGTGGCGCTCCGGGATGCCGCGGTCGGCGGGGGGCGCTGATGGGGCAGTTGTCCTACTTGGGGGTGTTGGCGTTCTGTGTCGTCGGCACGATCTGGTTGGAAGTCGTGCTGCTGACCAGGGTGTTCGCCCGGTGGCGTCGGCTGTTGGCAGCGGTGCTGCCGGTCGCAGCCCTCTTCATCTGCTGGGATGTGTATGCCATCTCCGAAGGCCACTGGACCTTCGACCCGGCGCGGATCTCCGGGGTGATGCTGCCCGGCGGATTGCCGTTGGACGAGGTGCTGTTCTTCCTGGTCATCCCGACAGCGGCCGTTCTGACACTGGAGGCCGTCCGGTCGGCGCGGCGCTGGCAGGTCGGTGATGAGCCGGACGACGAAATCGTCGGCGGAACCAGGATTGGTGAGCGGTGACCTACACAGGTTTGGCGCTGGCCGGGGTGGTGCTCGCAGTGGTTGCGGATCTGCTGATCTTTCGCACCCGAATTCTGGCCCGTCGGGTGTTCTGGGTGTCCTACGCCATCATCGTCAGCTTCCAACTGCTCACCAACGGCGTGCTGACCGGCTTCGGCATCGTGCGCTACTCAGGCGAGAAAATCATTGGTGACAGTTCGCCGACTCAGGGTCCGCCGCCGTTCATCGGTGACGGCCGGTTGGTGTTTGCGCCGGTGGAGGATTTACTGTTCGGGTTCGCGCTGGTGGTGCTCACGCTGGTGCTGTGGGTGTTCCTCGGCCGCCGGGGCCTGCAGCGGACGCCCTATTCAGGACCGCCTCGGCGCTGGTTCCCCGGTGCTGCCGCTGCCGAACCGGCGGCGGGCGACGCGGGCGCGACGCCAGGCGGGTCCGGCCACGGCTAGCCGTCTGCCGAGACCTACCGAGGCCCGCCGGTCGAATACTTCGTAGTCGATCTCCGCCACCGCGTCGACGATGCCGCAGTAGAGCACCCTGGCAGCCTCGATACACGGCTGGCAGGCGGGATGCAGGGAGGCGATCCCGGGCCGCGCCGCCTCCTCCAACTCCCGCACCCGGGAGATTTGGGCGCGCAGGGCGTTCTTGATCTCTGGCGTCGCGACCCTCCGCTCCAAGGCCGCCCGATCGACGCCGAACTCGGCCAATTCCGCCAACGGCAGGTATACCCGGCCCCGGTCGAGGTCTTCGCCGACATCCCGAACGAAGTTCGCCAGCTGAAAGGCGACACCGAGGTCGGTGGCCCTGCGGTAGGCGTCATCGGTGGCCGGCTCCAAGATGGGCACCATCTGCAATCCGATCACGGCCGCGGAACCGTAGACATACTCGTAGAGCTCCTCAAAGGTCTGGTACTCGGTGACGGTCAGGTCCATCGCCATCGAGTGCAGGAAGGCTTCGAAATGGGCCAGCGGTATCTGCCAACGATGCACCGTGTCCACGACCGCGGCGGTGATCGGATCGCGGGAGTAGCCCCGGTTGAGGTCGGTCAGGGCGGCTGCTCCCCACGTTGACAGGGCGTCCTCCTTCTGTTCGGCGGTCAACGTGGATTCCAGATCGTCGACGATCTCGTCGGCGTACCGGGCGAACCCGTAGAGGGCGTGCACGAACGGTCGCTTGGCCGGGGGCAGCAGCAAGGTAGCCAGATAGTAGGTCTTGCCATGCTGGGAGTTCAGTAACCTCGCGCGCTCGTAGGACGCGCGCAGCCCCGGATCCAGGATCCCGGCCGCATCTAGTTCCCGCTGACTCACGACAGTCATCCTTACACCAGGGCGGCTGCTGATCATGGGTACCCTGGACGGGTGCCGGCAGCCGAGAGGAATCCATCGGAGGAATCTCGGGCTGCGGCCGATCCCCGGCCGATGGCAGATGAGGGCAATGCCACCTTCGCCCTGCGCTACGTCGTGCCGGGAGTGGTCGCATCGATTCTGATCGTGCTGGGATCCCTCGGGGTGGGGTGGCTGCCGCTGGACTCCGGGTTGAACACCTGGCCGCTGGTCGAGGCGTTGCGCGGGACGACGCTGGGTTCTGTGGTGTCGAAGATCGCGGTGCTGCTCGGAGTCGTACTGCTGCTGCAGTCGTGGCTGGTCCTCGGCTACGGCGTGATGCACTCCTCGGTGGATTCGCTGCGGCGGCTCTGGTGGACGCTGGTCGCCTGGGCCGCGCCGTTGACGCTGTGCTTTCCGCTGTTCAGTCGAGACGTCTACTCCTACTTCGCGCAGGGCAAACTGCTGGTGCAGGGACTCGATCCCTACACCAGCGGCGTAGTCGAGGTGCCCGGCTGGTTCGGGACTGGTGCTGATCCGCTGTGGGGTGAGTCACCGGCACCGTACGGCCCGCTCTTCCTGCTGTTGGAGCGGGGGGTTGCAGCATTCTCGCCGAACAATCCACTGCTCGGAGCCTACGTATTCCGGCTGATCGCGTTGATCGGCGTATTCCTGATCGCCTGGGGGGTACCGCGGCTCGCCTGGTTCCACGGAATCGATCAGGCGAAGGCCTTCTGGGTGGTGGCGTTGAATCCGCTGGTGCTGATGCACTTCGTGATCGGGGTCCACAACGACGCCCTGATGGTGGGGCTGATCGTCGCCGGTTTCGTGTTGGCGCTGGCGGACAAGCCGGCGCTCGCGGTGGTGGTGATCGCGATGGGTTCGGCGGTGAAGCCGATCGGGCTGCTGGCGCTACCTTTCATCGGGATCATCTGGGCCGGTCAACGGGCCGGCTTCTGGGACCGGGTGTCCAAGTGGGTGTTGACCGCGATCATCGGGGCGCTGACGTTCGTGGGCCTGGGCCTGATCAGCCAGACGGGCCTCGGCTGGCTGGGTGCGCTGGCGACCCCGGGCAAGGTCCGAACCTGGCTATCCCCACCAACGGCGTTGGGGATGCTGACGGGGCAACTCAGTCACTGGCTCGGGCTGGCCTCGGTGGACACGATGGTGGCGGTGTTCCGGGTGCTGGGCCAACTGATCGCGCTCGGCATCGTGGCCTGGCTGCTGCTGCGACCCGTCGGTCGGCCGGCGACCCGGGCGGCGGGTATCGCCTTCATGGTGATCGTTTTCCTGGGCCCGGTGGTCCAGCCCTGGTACCTGCTGTGGGGTCTTCCGCTATTGGTGGTAGCCGGGTTGAGTCGAGCCGAGCTGCGAGTGGTGCTGTTCGGCAGCGCAGGTTTCACGATGTACGGGATAGCTACGTCCAGTTCCACCCAGGACACCCTTTTCGCCATCAGCGACGGGATAGCCCTGCTCGTGGTGGCGGCCATCATCATTGTGCTGGTGCTGACCAGTCCGCGGGAGCGCCGACTGTTGATGGGTGCCCCTGGTGACCTCGGACTGGTACCGGAGTCGCCGGCGGCACACGAACGTGCGGCGCTGCAGGTCGTGCTCGGCCGGACGCAACCTCGCGCTACGGCCGGCGAAGCTCAGCGTCTCGATCGCGAGGAGTAGCCGGGGTCGGGGCCGGTGATCCGTTCGGCGGCGAGCCGACCGGAGATCAGTACCATCGGCACCCCCACCCCGGGTTGGGTGCCGGAACCGGTGAAGACGACGTTTTCCCCCCAGAGGTTCCCCGGTCGAAACGGTCCGGTCTGGCCGAACGAGTGGGCTGCCGCGAACGGAGCGCCGCGTTCCATTCCCCGCTCGGCCCAGTCCGCCGGGGTAGTCACGTGCTCAACTTCGATACCGTCGCCGAAACCTACATAGCCGCGATCCTCGAGCACTCGGACAACCTCATCGCGGTAGCGCGGGCCGACGGTGGCCCAGTCCAGGTCGGCGTCCAGGTTCGGTGTCGGGAACAACACGTAGTAGCTCTGCTTCCCGGCCGGGGCCAGCGTCGGGTCAGTTCGGGTTGGGTTGGTGACGAGCAAACTCGGATCCGACATCAGTTGTCGGCGATCGATCAGGTCGGTGAACACCCCCTTCCAGGAGTGGCCGAAATGAATGTTGTGGTGGGCGGTCTGGGAGTAGTGGGCAGATGATCCGGCCAGCAACAGGAAGCAGGAGGGCGAGTAGCGCAACCGGCTGACCGACCACGGCTCCTGGCCGAGCAGGTCCCGGTAGGCCACCGGCAGATCGGGATTGAGCACGACCACATCTGCCGGTATCCGCTCGCCATCGGCGGTTACCACTCCGGTGGCGCGGCCGTGCTGCAGATCGACCGACGTCACCGTTGTGTCATAGCGAAACTCGACCCCGTGTGTGGCGGCAGCCGCCGCCATCGCCCTCGGGACGGCGTGCATCCCGCCCTCGGGGAAGAACACCCCCGCCACCGAGTCCATGTAGGCGATAACTGCGTAGATGGCGAGGGCGTCGTACGGAGAGAGGCCCGCATACATCGCCTGGAAGGAGTAGATCCGCTCCGTTCTGGGGTCCTTCAGGTACTCCCGGACCTTGGGGGCGAGTCGTCGGAAGCCGCCGAGGGCGACCAGTCGGGCCAGGTCGGGGGTCACCAGGTCGAGGGGGGAGTCGATGTTGCGGTCGATGAAATCCTTCATCTCGTAGCGGTACAGCGACGAGACGAAGTCCACGTAGCGCTCGTAGCCGCGCGCCTCCTCCGCACCGATCACCCGCTCAATCTCGGCAGCCATCGCGGCGGTGTCCGAATGCACGTCCAGCACCGAGCCGTCCGGGTAGAACGCCCGGTACAGCGGTGACACCGGCGTGAGGGTCAACCAGTCCGACATCGTCTCACCGAGGCAATCGAAGGCGTCGGCGATCAGATCAGGCATGGTCAGTACGGTCGGACCGGTATCGAACCGATAGCCGTTATCGGTGATCAACCCGGCGCGGCCGCCGGGGACACTCTCCCGTTCCACCACGGTCACTTTTCGGCCGGCGCCTGCCAGTCGCATTGCGGCGCTCAGTCCGGCGAGACCGGCGCCGACGATGACGACGGAGTCGGTCGGTCCGGTCACCTGCCGGGGACCGCCGGGCAGCCAACGGCGAAGCGAACCCATCAGTGACTCACACCGACCGGGCCGTCGCGGCCGCCACGAGACCTGTGAGCACTTCGGCGGCCGGCTCCGCCAACTCCACGCTGGCCAGCGCGGCGTACGCCTGCTCGGTCTTGTCGCCGATCATCGACTCGACCCGGGCCAGCGCCCCGGTGTCTACCAACACCTCCCGCAGTGCGGCGACGCCGTCGCTGCTGAGGGCGGGATCGCCGAGGCTGGTGCGGAGCAGGTGGGCCTGGGCCGGGGACGCGTTCTCGACGGCAACCGCGACCAGCGCGGTCCGCTTACCCTCCCGCAGGTCGTCACCGGCCGGTTTGCCGGTGACGGCAGGGTCGCCGAACACCCCGAGCACGTCATCTCGCAACTGGAATGCCTCACCCAACGGCAGGCCGTAGTTGCTGTAGGCCTGCAGGAGTTCCGCTGAGGCCCCGGCCAGTTCACCACCGAGGTGCAGTGGCCGCTCGATCGTGTACTTGGCCGACTTGTATCGGACCACCCGTAATGCCCGGTCGACCGAGCCACCACCACGCGCCTGCTCCAGCAGGTCGAGGTACTGCCCGGCCATCAACTCGACCACCATCGCATCGTAGGTTGCCTTGCCACGAGTCAGGGATTCCGTCGGCAAGCCGCTGGTCAGCAGCATCTGGTTGGACCAGGCGAGGCACAGGTCGCCGAGCAGGATGGCCGCGCCCACACCGAAGGTCTCCGAGGATCCCAACCAGGAGTTGCCGCGGTGCAGGGCGGCGAACCGGCGATGGGCGGCAGGCTGGCCGCGGCGGGTGTCGGATCCGTCCATCACATCGTCGTGGATCAGAGCGCACGCCTGCAGAAACTCCAACGAGGTGGCCGCCGTGATCGACTCCTCCGTGTCTGCGCCGCCAGCAGCTCGCCAGCCCCAGTAGCAGAAGGCCGGCCGTAGCCGCTTGCCGCCGGCAAGCAGCCCTGCCACGGCCTCGGACATCGGGGTCAGATCGGTGCTGACAGCGTCCAGCGCCCCCACCTGGGTCGACAGGAAGTCCTGCAGGGATTTGCCGACCCGGCCGAGGAGGTCCTCGACATCCAGCGGGGAACCCTTGAAGGACGACATATCGATAACCCTACGATGCCGACCCCAGGGCGGCATCTTGTCCGCCGTATCCTTGCGCAATGACGTCTTCGGCATCCGTGGCAGAACTGGTCAGTGACGGCGAGCGCAGCGTCTCGTTCGAATTCTTTCCGCCCAAGACCGATGTCGGGGAGGCCAATCTCTGGCGCGCCATCCGGGATCTGGAGCCACTCGCGCCGACGTTCGTCTCGGTGACCTACGGCGCCGGCGGCAGCACCCGCGACCGAACCGTTCGACTCACCGGCAGGATCGCGACCGAGACAAGCCTGCTGCCGGTTGGGCATCTGACCTGTGTCGGGGCCACTGATGAGGAACTCCTCGACGTCGTGCGGGCCTATCGTGAGGCCGGTGTCAACCACGTGCTGGCGCTGCGTGGCGACCCCGACGGCGGTCCGGGTGCCCCCTGGAGCTCATATCCCGGTGGACTCGAGCACGCAGATGATCTGGTGCGGCTGATCCGGTCCGAGGGTGATTTCACGGTGGGCGTGGCCGCCTTTCCGGAGGGGCACCCAGAGGCGGTATCGCTGGCGGACGACGCCAAGGTGCTGCTGGCGAAGCAGGAGGCCGGGGCAGACTTCGCGATCACCCAATTCTTCTTTCACCCGGACGACTACTTCCGGTTGGTGGAGCGGGCGGCGGCGATGGGGGCGGATCTGCCGATCATCCCCGGCATCATGCCGGTCACGAATGTCTCCCAGATCCAGCGGTTTGCGCAGTTGGCGGGCGCCGCCTTCCCAGCCGCGGTGGCTGACCGCTTCCACGCCGTCGGTGACGATCCGCAGGCGGTGATCGACTTGGGGGTGGAAGTAGCAGCCCAAATGTGTCAGGCGCTGGTCGACGGCGGGGCCCCCGGCCTGCACTTCTATACCTTGAACAGGTCCACCTCGACGCTCCGCGTGCACGAACTGCTGGGCCTGGGCGACTCGCCGGCCTGATGTCCGCGGATCTCAGTCGGGACGCCTACTTTGCCCGCTGGAGCGACCTGCACGGCGGGATTGACCCGCGCGCCAACCGGTTGGTGGCGTTCTGGCTCGGCATCGTGCACGCCCTCGCGCGGCCGCTGGCCGCCGCCGGGGTATCGCCCAACGGGGTGACCTTGCTGGGCGGACTGCTGTCAGCCGGGGTGGTGGCCGCAGCCTGGGCGGGCGGTGGCTGGCTGCTGCTCGCCGCAGTGTTGGTGTTCGCGTCCGGCATCGTGGACAACCTGGACGGCGCAATAGCGGTGATGACCCGGCGCAGCACCGACTGGGGCTACGTGCTGGACTCGTTGGTCGACCGGGTCGCGGACGTGCTCTATCTGGTTGCGCTTTTTTTCGTGGGGGCACCGGGCTGGCTGTGTGCGTTGGCCGCGGTGCTGACCTTCCTGCAGGAATATGCCCGGGCCCGAGCGGGCGCCACCGGAATGTCCGAGGTAGGGGTGGTGAGCGTCTGGGAGCGTCCGACCCGAGTGCTCGTGACCGGGATGTTCCTGCTGGCCGCCTTCATCCACCAACCGAGCGCTGTCACGTTGGTGACGCTGGCCGCAGCAGTGTCGGCGGGGTTGGCGATCGTCGGCCTGACCCAGGTGGTGGTGTCGATCCGACGCCGACTGGGGTAGTCAGGCCCGTCCGATCAGATTGGCGACGATCTCGGCCGACATCGCCACCAACGGCAGTCCGCCGCCGGGGTGTACCGACCCCCCTACCAGGTAGAGGCCGCCGACCGGCGATCGATTCGCAGGTCGCAGGAACGCGGCCCGGGTGCCGTTCGAGGAGGTCCCGTAGATGGCACCTCCGGGTGCGCCGGTGGCGGACTCAAGATCCGCCGGCGTGCGGATTTCGCGCCACAGCACCCGGTCACGGATATCCGTGCCGCGACCCGCGAGCACCGTCAGCACCCGGTCGGCGTAGCTCTCCGCCAGGCCGGGTTGATGCCAGTCGATGCAGCCGGGTCCGGTGCCGTGCCGGGGAGCGTTCACCAGCACGAACCATGCTTCGTGGTCGTCATCGGGACGCATCGCGGGATCCGCCGGCGCGCAGACGTAGATCGTCGGGTCTGTCGCAGGATGGGCCGGGTCGCCGCGGCGGCCGAACACCGAATCGAATTCGGCGTCGTAGTCGTGCGGGAACCAGACGTTGTGGTGGCGCAGGCCGGGCGTTCGGCCACGAACCGCCAGCAATAGCACGAAGCCGCTGAATGATGGGGTCGCGTGGTTCAGCGAGCGCAACGGCGCCCGCGCCGCCGGGTCGTTTAGCATCCGGCCGTAGACGTTCGCGGCGTCGGCGTTGGCGACGACGACTTCGCACGCCAGTCGGCGGCCGTCGGCCAGTTCGACGCCGGTGACTCGACCATCGGCGGTAGTAATCCTCGTCACCGCGGCGTTGAGATCGACGTCAATTCCCCGCTTCAGGCAGCGGTCGTAGAGGGCGTCGGCCAGAGTTCGGATCCCGCCGCCGAGGTGCCAGGCGCCGAAGGACTGTTCCACATAGGGCACCGTCACCAGTGCCGCCGGCGCTCGACGCGGATCGGATCCGGTGTAGGTCGCATAGCGATCCAGCAGCGTCACCAATCGGTCGTCGCGCAGGCTCGCCCGGCCTTGGTCCCGCAGGCTGCGCCACGGAGCGACCGTGCGGATATCGGTGACACTGCTCATCAGGCCGAGCAGGTCCCGGGGACCCGACAGCGGGGACTCCAACACCGGTCGGCGGGTAATCCGCCAGACCTCGCCTGCCCGCTTCATCAGCGCCCGCCAATCGTCGGCGGCCGCTCCGCCGAGGGCGTCGCCGAGGGCGGTCGCGCACGCGCCGGTGCCGGAGCCGGGCAACTCCGCGACGGTTCCGTCGGCGAACGTATAGCGAAAGGCCGGCTCGACCGGTTGCAGGTCGACGCAGTCCTCCAGCTGAGACCTGCCGGTCTTGATGAACAGATCCCGGTAGACGGCGGGCAGCGTCAGCAGGCTGGGCCCGGTGTCGAACACGAAACCGTCCCGGGAGTAGCTGCCGAGTTTGCCGCCATAGGAGGGACCGGCCTCCAGGATCCGGACGCGATGGCCCTTCACCGACAGTCGGGCGGCAGCGGCCAGGCCGCCCATTCCGGCACCGATCACCACTACCTCTGCCATGCCCGCAAGCGTGCCAGAGTCCTGATAGACGACGATGGGGGGATGTCCGATCCGGGAGTCCCGAGCCTCGCTGCCGGGTGCGATTTCAGTTGGTGCTGCCAGCGTCCGCGGGTGGATCTGCAGATTCCCGCCCGCCCGGAATTGCCGCTGTTGTTGGACCCCGAAGCCGCGGGTGCGGAGCCACTGCCGCGGGTAGCGCCGGATGCTGCCGGCCGGTCCGAGCCCCTTGTCGTCGTGCGCCATCCCCGGATCCGGTCCATCGGGAGTTACTGGCACGTGGGCTTGGCCGCCTCAGTGGGACAGCTGTGGTTGCGACGTCGCGCCGCCGATCGGCTCGTGGCCGCGGCTGAGTCACTACCACCCGACTGGGGACTTGCAGTGTTCGACGGCTGGCGGGATCCGTTGCTGCAACAGGAGCTCTATCGGCTGGCCTACAGCCGACCCGGCCTACCGCCGGGGTTCGTCAGCCGCCCCTCACCGGATCCGGCTACCCCGACGCCGCACACGACCGGTGGCACGGTCGATCTGACGCTGACCTGGCGAAACCGTCCGCTGGCGATGGGCACGGGTTTCGATGAGTTCGATGTCCGCGCCTTCACCGCCTCGCTGGAGCCGCCAGCTGCCGCTGCCGATTCGGCGGCCAGGCAAGCCCGCGACCTGCGTCGGCTGCTCTACGCGACCATGTCCGCGGCCGGTTTCGTGGTGTTGGCGCGGGAATGGTGGCACTTCGAGTACGGCACCCGACTGTGGGCTGGCGTCGGTGGTCGGCCCCCGCTCTACCCGGCCGCATCGCGACCGTCGGAGTGAGGTTCTTGCCGGGGCGTTGCCGCCCTACGGGATCTGCCGTCCCCGCCAACGCAGCTCTCCTCGACGTCGACGTCGAAATGATTCAACCGTCAGCCCCGCCAATGCGGCGATGCTTGCCGGCTGCAGAAGAGCGTCGGGGAACACCCGTTGCCGGGTTCGTCTGGCCACCAGAACGCGACCTGTGACGGCCGCGGCGTACCCGATCCCACCGACCACCCGGGTGTGTCGGCCTGGTCCGAGTAGGAGTGCGGCCGGTGGCAGCAGGTAGGTCACGCCCAACAGGGTCAGTGCTGCGACGGCGCTGGCAGGTGAGCCGAACGCTGCCCACAGGCTCTTGGTGTAGCCGGCGATCAGGTCGCGGTTCCCGTCGTACATCCGGCAGCGGGCCAGATCCGTGCCGTCGACCATCCCGCCGGTCCCGCCGGTCGACTTGATCGCGCGCACAAGTGCGACATCCTCGATCACCTTGTCGGCAACCGAGGCGTGACTCCCCGCTCTGCGGTAGCTGGCTGCGTCGACCACCAGGAACTGGCCGTTGCCAGCCGCGAGCGAAGGGCGCCGGCTTCGCTCGGCCAGATCCAGCGGCAGAGTCGTCAGCCAAGACCACTGCAACAACGGTTGGATCAGCCTGCCGAGGGCACCGACGACCTGCTGCCGCGGGTAGGGGCAGATCACGTCCAGGTCGGCAGTGCGCAGCAATTCCACCGCTCGCCGGATGCCGTCAGGATCGACCACCACGTCCGCATCTAGGAAGACCAGCACATCACCGGATGCCCGGTCAGCCAATCGTTGACAGGCCCAGGGCTTGCCGAGCCAGGAGGGTGGCGGCTGGTCCTTTGGGCCGGTTCGCAACAGGGCTCGCTCCGGCCGGTAGTGGTAGCGGCCGCCTTCCGGTTCGGCCGCTCGGGCCAACGCGAACTCCCGTTCCACCAGCGCGACCGTGCCATCACGGGAGTCGTCATCTAGCACGAGCAGTTCGTCGAACTGTTGGCCCTGCAGGGATCGGAGGCAGGCTGACGCCCGATTCTCCTCATCCCGCAGCGGGATCAGCACCGAGATCCGGTCAGCCGCGGGTCGCGAGTCGACCGGGACCGGCGGCGGCAGCCGCAGGATGCGGAGGTTCCGCACGGTGTTCACGGTGCCCAGCAGAGCCAAGGCCGTCCCCACCGCCACGTTGACCGACCAGCTCCTGGCAACCAGTCCTCGGTGCGGCCAGCCGTCGAAGGACGTCACAGTCCGTCTCCGTCTGTCGCCGCAGAGGTCGTCTCGGTGGAGGCTGCGGCGGCGGCCGGCGAGGGTGCGGGTCGTGCTCGCGAGGATCGGGTTGCGGCCAGCACCGTGCGTAGATAGGGCACGGCCACGAGGCCCATCGCGAGACCTCCCCAGAGCGCCACTGCTGGGCGACCCAGGAATACGGCATTGGCGACGACGCCGCCGAGCCAGGTCCAGCCGTACAGCACGGCAGGCACCCGATCGTCGGCCACCAATTCGGGCAGCCAGGACAATAGGGCCATCAGTACTGCGGCAGCCGCCAACCAGCCCAGGTAGTTGGCAATCGGGATCCCTGGGACGCCAGGAAGTGTGGGCTCGGGGGTATCCCAGGTCCAGTAACTCTCACCGACCATCTGCGGATCCAGGAACAGATCCCAGGCGGACAGCGCAAAGGCGCCGATCGCCACCTGCCCCGGTTTCGTGACTGCCAGCGCCCGGCCGACCAGCATCGCCGGGTAGGCCATCATCGCCCAGGCCAGCGGCACCACGACCGGCACTCCGAGCAATTGCGGGGTGAGGGCAGGGCCGTAGGAGTAGCCGGAGAACGGCAGTCCGGTGCTGACGCCCAGCACTTCGACGCCGAATCCGAACGCCAATGTGATCGCTGTGTAGCGCGCGCACCAACTGCCACCCCGGTGCACCCACGCGTGCGAGATGCTGGCCGCGGCGAACAGCACCACCACGGCCTGAGTAGTGGCTGTGCGTCCGGATCCTGCCGTCAGCGGCCAGGCGATCTGAGCCGCGATGGCCAGCCCTGTCAGCAACCACGGCAGCCAGCGTGCGGGAACAGCAGACGTCACGGCGCAGACCCGTCGGCGGCGCCGTCGGCCCCATCGGTGGCCAGGTGGTCGACGATCGGACGGCCGTGGAAGGTGCCGGTGACACTTTGGACCGCAAACCTGGCGAACAGTTCCTCGGCATACCAATCACGTTCCCGGGTTTGGCTGATTACCTGTTGATGGGCGGGTCCGCGATGCGCGAAGGCGGACAGATCCTGCCCGGACTCCCACAGGCTGAAGGTTCCCTGCAGGCCGACCGGCGCCTCGCCGATACCGATGCTCATCAGCAATCCTGCGCGACTGTTGAGATCCAGTGCGACCGGCGGGACTGCCTGCCAGAAGGCACGCCACTGGCTCGCCTTCACCCGCCCGCGGGTCAGCGCGGCGACCGGTCCGCGCCACCTCGCAGGCTGTTGCAGCTCGAACGGCTCCCGTCCGGCCCACTGGCCGCGGGAACTCAGCGGTGTCATTCGGACGGTGAGCGACTCGGCGCAAATTCGCTGCCAACCCTTCAGCAGCTCGTTGTCGGCGAACCGGTCGGCATCGGATTGGGCGTCGAACACGGTCAGCAGCGCCCAGTGGTGCAGGTCGGCGTCGCGGAGCGTGAAGGATTGCCCTGAACCTGTCCCGAGCAACTTCTGGAAGGTCACACCCGGGGTCCGCCGCAGGGGTCCCCGATCGCGGGCCATATGCAAAATTGCCGAGGGCACCTTGTCCGTCGGCACCCGCCACACCCGGAACTCGACGACCTGGTTGTCCACGCAGCCGATCGTACGGGGACATCCTCCGGGGCGGTCCGTCCGCGTCGACCGGCCCACGTCGCTGGTCGAGCAGCGCGTCGATACGCGAGCAGCGTCCTCAGCTGACGGCTCGGGCGGTGGTCCGGCGAATCGCGGCGACTGTCCCCTCCGGGTCGTCCCACATCGGTGCGTGTCCCATCCGCGGCTGCACCAGCCAGTCTGCGTGGGCCGGGGCAAGTTCGCGGATCTGGCTGGTGTCCGCCGGCAGCATCTGGTCGTTGTCCCCGAAGATGACGGTCACCGGAACGTCGGTGGGGATCTGCTCGGCTCGAGTGAACCAGGCATCAAGCAGGCCGAGGTGGGCCGCGTCGAACCCGGCTGCGGCCCGTTGGCCGTCCACCGCCGTTCGGGCAGTGGCGTAGTCCACCCGGTAGCGACGTTCCACGGCTCCCCGGAACAGGTACTCCCGCAGCGGGGCCACTCGCATCGCGATCGGGGTCACCGGCCCGGCCAGCACTGAGACGCTGTGGTTGAAGTCCAACACCCGACTCCGGGTCGTGTGCGGTTGCCACAGACCTGCCGGGCACAGCCCGGTGACGCTGGTCGCGCGCTGGTCAGCGGCGAGTTCCAGGGTTACCCAGCCTCCCATCGAGTTCCCGACCAGGTGTGCCCGGACGATCCCCAACTCGTCCAGCAGATTCGCCACGGCGAGGGCTTGCATACCCGGGGTCAGCGGGCCGGGACGGGCCGAGACAGGGGAGTCGCCGTGACCGGGCAGGTCCACGGCGATCACCCGGAAGTGCTGGGCCAACAAGTCGATGACGGGGTTGAAGGCGCCGCGGCTGGAGGCCACGCCGTGTACGAGCAGCAGCGGTTCTCCGCTGCCAGCGGTTTCGTAGGCGAGTCCGGCGGCGAACTTGGGTGGGGGCGAGCCGGTGACTCGGGAGAGGCCGGGGTTCGAGCCGCGACCGAAGCGCATCTTTGCCAGGCCCATCGAATCTCCTCATCGGCGCAGTTGGTGGCTCCCCGACGCGTGAGGCTGCCGATTCGACTCAGCTTGGGAGCGCGGCCACGGTGATGGTACCGCCGAAGGTTGGCTTCGCGGGGTGCTGTGCAAGCGAGGGACCGCCAGAAGCCTTCGTTCCTCCCGACGCGGGCGCTGGGTCCGGACCGGTCAGCAGTACGGTCGGCCCGAGGTCATTCAAACTGGTCGTCGCAGCTACAACCTGAGCGACCTCGTCCGGCTGCAATCCCTCCAGGCCAGGGCTGAGCACGACCAGCAGCAGGTGGGGTCTACGGGCGCCCACTGCTCGATCGGTGGCCCACTCCAGAGCCGCCAGTCGTCGGGCGACGGCTGTGGGTCGGGTCCGAGCGCGCCAGGGAAGGGCGAGCAATGACCGGTCCCGGATGTCGGCAGCGGAGGTTGCGCCGAACACCTCCAACCGACCGCGGAGCCGGACTCGCTCGGTGGGCAGGCGGCCGGTCAGGGCGTGGGCGAGGACCAGCCGACTGATCGGCGTCCCGCCGACGAGGACGGCGGCGGTGCCGGTAGCGATGCGCAGTTCGGTCGGTGGTAGCAGCAGCCGACCGGGCTCCAGCGCCGTGAGTTCATCGGCGCGCACAGCCAGAGAAATCCCGGCCCGCAGCGGCGGTCGGGATTTCGTCGGCAGATGAAGGCTCACCCTTCAAAAGTACGACTTCCGAGGGCTTCAGCGATACCCTCCAAAAGAGTGTCGCGGCGTGAATCTTCTCTCAAAAAGTTGTTGTGCAGCAACGGGAATAGCGTCTGAGGTCGCGCCGTCGGGTAGGCCGGCGAAGTCCTCGGGTAGAGGTCGGGTAGAGGTCGGGTAGAGGTCGAGGTCGGGCCGAAGGCGAAGGTGTGGGGACTGGCGCTGAGGGTAAAGATCGAACAAATGTTTGATCTTTACCCTCAGCGGTCTTGACGTGAGGGAATCGTGACTGATCAACTAGAGGTCGAACGCATGTTCGATCTCTAGTTGACGACCACCAGTGCTGTGACCAGCAGCGCTGCGATCACCCGTTGGGGGAAGCCATGACACGCCGGTTTCGCGATCCTGTCGCTGTTGTAGTGACGACAGTTTCCGAGGACGTGCCGACGAGTTTCATCTGGTGCGGACGCCGATACCGGATTGACAGTGTTCTGACCCGATGGGTTGAGGCGGGCAGCTGGTGGTTGGACTTGAACGCTGCGTTGATGCGGGCCGAGCGATCTCCGATCGGACCTACTCCTGTGGCGTCGGAGCGAGCTGTGTTGTCGGAGGTAGGGGGCACGGTAGTGGCAGTAGGGACAACAACAGCGGCAGCAGTGGAGGCGGATCCGGAGTTGATCGCCTCGGACCGAGAGGTATGGCGGGTTGAGGCGGTATGTCGACTGCCGGGTGCCGCCCATCGGGGTGGGGTGTACGACCTCGTGCATGACCGGGAGATGCGGAAATGGCAGTTGGCGCGGGTATGGGACTGAGCACAGCGAACCGAAATACAGCGAACCGAAATACAGCGAACCGAAGTACAGCGAACCGAAGTACAGCGAGAACCAACCAACGACAGAGAGGACCGTCGAAGATGTCCGAGTCATACGAGCGCCACGAGCGCCATGAGTCGTCCGACCGCCAGCCCGACCGCCAGCCCGACCGCCAGCCCGACCGCCAGCCCGACCGACTGCTCGCGCGGGCGCCCGCGGTCGGCGGTGGCGGACTGCCAAGGTCGCGGTCGGCGCAGCCCGCAGTTCGAGACCTGCTCGCGTCAGCGGCCCGGTGCCTACTGGAGGCCAGTGCCGCTGATCGGACGGGCGAACGGTACGCCGCCGCCCACCTGGCGGCGCTCCGGGCTGCGGCCGCCGTGCTGGCCAGTTGTAGCCGACCCAATCGGCGCAGTCGCCCCCGCAGCGTCTGGGAGTTGCTATCGAAGGTGGCGCCGGAGTTGGACGAGTGGTCGTTACTGTTTGCCGCTGGCGCCAGCAAGCGGGCGGCGGCAGAGGCCGGTTTGAATGTGGTGACGGCCCGGGAGGCCGACGATCTCATGCGTGATGCCGAGGCCTTCCTCGGTTTGGTAGCGAACCGACTCGGGTTCGGTCACCAACTGGTGGTGCCGGCGTCACCGCTGCGCACCGTTGGGTGAAGTCTGCGATGCAGGACCCATTTGTGCATCTACGTGTTGCGTCCGGCTACTCGCTGCGGCACGGCGTTTCCACCCCGGAGGTGCTGGTCAACCGTGCTGCGGAGATGGGTCAGCAAGCATTGGCTCTGACGGATCGGGATGGTGTCTACGGTGCGGTGAAGTTCGCGCAGGCCTGCAGGGACGCGGGCATATCTCCACTCTTGGGGGTGGACCTGGCAGTCCGGGTTGATTCAGGTGGCCGGATACCTCACCGTCCGGTTCGTACCCCTGCGAGAGGTGGTCAGAGCGTAGCTGACGGCTACCCACGGGCGGTTGTGATGGCTCGTAACGGTAGGGGTTGGGCGGCGCTGTGTCGGCTGATCTCCAGAGTTCACCTATCCGGAGAGCGGGGCAACCCGGTCGCGACGAGGGAGGACATCGCAACCCACGCCCAAGGTGGCGATCTGATCGTGTTGCTTGGCGCTGACTCCGCAGTTGGCCGGGCGATGTATCGTCGCCGCTTTGATCTGGGGTTGGCCGAACTGCGGTGGTGGCAGAACGAGATCGGTTCCGATGCCATTCGGGTGGAGGTAGCCTCCCATCGGTCCCGTGACCGTGCCGCGGCGCCGGCCGACATCGCCTGCACTGGTTTGCGGGGAATATCGCGTTCGAGCGCAGGAGCGGCGCGGTTGTTGGGTGTGGCCCGGCAGGCGGGGGTGACTGCGGTGCTGAGCAATGCGGTCCGGTACGCAGATCCTGCCGGTGCGGTGGTGGCCGATGTGCTCGATGCGATCCGGCGGCTGGTGCCCATCGACGCTCGGCATCTGGATCGTCCCAACGCCGAGGGCTACTTGAAGAGTTGGCAACAGCTGTTGCCGGCCGTGCAGGAGATTGCGCGAAGTTCCGGAGCTGGTTCCGAACGTGAGGTGACGGCTCGGCTGCTGGCAGACACCCGGGCCATGGCTGAGGCTTGCGCCCTCGACCCGGTGGCCGATATCGGGCTCGGCGATATCCACGTCCCGGAACTGTCAGTGGTGCGTGGTCGGCCACCGGCCACCGCAGTCGATGTCGGGTCGATGCTCGCCGGATACGAGGATCGACGCCGGACCAGTGCGCAGGTGGAGGCGGAATCCGCTCTGGCATTGACGGAACTGCGCTCCCGGTGTGAGGCCGAATTGATACGTCGAGGTATGCCCCGTGGTGCCGAGACGCGACTTGCCGAAGAGTTGTGCACCATCTCCGAGCTGGGTTTCGCTGGCTATTTCCTGACAGTTGCCGAGGTGGTGGACATCATCCGTGGGATGTCTGTGCGGGTTGCCGCCCGTGGGTCGGGGGCGGGCAGCCTGGTCAACTACCTGGTGGGAATCTCCGGGGTTGACCCGGTGCGCCATGACCTGTTGATGGAGCGGTTCCTGTCGCCGTTGCGTCGTTCGCTACCTGACATCGATGTCGACGTCGAGGCGGCCCGCAGGTCGGAGGTGTACGAGCAAATCCTGGCCAAGTTCGGTGGTGAGCGTTGTGCCTGCGTCTCGATGCGCGATACCTACCGGGTGCGGCATGCAGTACGCGATGTGGGTGCCGCGTTGGGATTGCCACCGGCGGAGATCGACGCCTTCGCCAAGGCGTTCCCACACATCCGTGCTCGAGAGGCCCGGTCGGCGCTGCGGGAACTGCCGGAGCTTCGTCGGTCCGGTTTCGCCCGGATGGCTGTCGGTGGCTCGATGGACGGGTTCCTGTCGTTGGTCGAGTCTCTCGACGGTTTGCCCCGCCATATCGCCGTGCATCCGTGCGGAGTGCTGTTGTCCGATGCGACGATGCTCGACCGGACGCCAGTGGAGGCGAGTTGGGCCGGATTTCCGATGAGCCAGTTCGATAAGGACGATGTCGAGGCACTGGGGCTACTGAAACTCGATGTGCTGGGGATACGGATGCAATCCGCGATGCAGTACGCGGTGGCCGAGGTGCGTCGGGTGGACGGTGTCGAGGTGGATCTGGATGCCACTCCGTTGGACGACCCGGAGACGTTCGAGTTGATTCGATCCACCCGCACCCTCGGCTGCTTTCAGATCGAGTCGCCCGGTCAGCGGGAACTGCTCGGTAAGTTCGCCCCGGAAACCTTCGACGACATCATCATCGACATCTCGCTGTTCCGCCCCGGTCCGGTCAAGAGCGATATGGTCTCGCCCTTCCTGGCCGCTCGGCACGGCTGGCGGGCGCCGGAGTTCATCCACCCGGATTTGCGCCCGGCGTTGACGGAGACGTACGGCGTGGTGGTCTTCCACGAACAGGTGATCCGGATCGTCGCGGTGATGACCGGGTGTTCTTACGCGGAGGCTGATGAGGTTCGACGGTCGATGGGGAGTCCGGACGGACAGTTGCAGGTACGCGGTTGGTTCTATCGACTCGCGCAGTCGGCGGGTTACCCGTTGGTGACGGTGGAGCGGGTCTGGGAGGTGTTGCGGGCATTCGCCTCCTTCGGGTTCTGCAAGGCGCATGCGGCCGCTTTCGCGCTCCCCACCTATCAGTCAGCCTGGCTCAAGCGGCATCATCCGGCCGCGTTCCTGGCCGGGGTACTCACCCATGATCCCGGGATGTACCCGAAGCGGCTCATCCTTGACGATGCGCGCAATCACGGGATCGGGGTGCTGCCGTTGGATGTGGATCGTTCAGGTGCGCAGTATCGGGTGGAGAAAACCGAGGGCGAGTACTTCATCAGATTGGCGCTGTCCGAGGTGAAGGGCATCTCCGAGGCGGAGGTGGTTGCCATCTGCGCAGGCCAGCCGTACCAGGACCTATCCGACTTCTGGACCCGGACCGAGGTCAGTCGGCCGATAGCGGAGCGATTGGTCGTCACCGGCGCCTTCGACTCGGTGCATGCGATCGGTCTGGGAGGTGCCGGCAGCAGACTCACCCGCCGCGACCTGCTGTTGCAGATCGCCGACCTCGATCGCTGGTCCAGACGACGCCGACGTGGGCTGGGAGCCGCTGGTCGGGGGAGTCCGGCCCGCCGGGGCGAGCCCGGTGGCGGCGCCGAGTTAGCCGGTCGTGGGCAGCTGCCTTCGGGAGCAGCCGGATACCCGCTGGACTCGGTTGCCGCTGCGCGTGGCCAGTCCCAGGCGACCCCCGCAGCTCGAGCCGTCGATGGAGTCCAACTGACGCTGGATCTAACGGATTCGGCTGCGGCGCGCCCGAGTGGGTTAGTGGAGATGTCGGTTTCCGACCGGGTGCAGGCGGAGTTGGAGGTGCTCGGATTGGATGCCAGCGCCCATCTGATCGATTTCTACGCGCCGATGCTCAGCGAGTTGGGGGCAACCCGATCCAGTGGTCTGCTGGCGTGCAGATCCTCCCAGGAGATCCTGGTTGCCGGCGTGAAGGTGGCAACCCAGACCCCACCGGTGCGTAGCGGTCGCAGGGTCGTGTTCCTCACCCTCGACGACGGTGCGGGTCCGATCGACGCGACCTTCTTTCCCGACGCCCAGGATCCGTATGCCGAGCGAGTGTTCCACTCCTGGTTGCTGTTGGTCCGTGGGAAAGTGCGCCGGACCGGCCCGCGGGGTGTTTCGCTGCGGGCGACCGGCTGCTGGGAGTTGGCAGGTGTCCGCAGGTTATGGCAGTCACAGGGACCCGCTTCGGTACTGGCGATGTTGGCATCCGCACCTCATCCCGACCGATCCGCGACGATCTCGGGCCCTGGGCAGCGACCAGCCGCCACCCAGTTGGATACCGGGTCCACGGATACCTCTCCAGGGGCAGCAGGTAGGCGGGTGCTGGTCTACGCCAGCGGTTTCCGCAAGTCGCCCTACTCCGATGTCCGGCCCGCGGGTGGTCCGGTGGGCGATGCTCGTGCGATGGTGAGAGAGGCTGGTGCGGCAGTGGAAGTTGACGAGGGTATCGGCGACGATACGAATGACCCGCCCGGCAAGTTATGGCATAGCAGTCCCGGTAGTTCAGGGTGGTGAACACGCGATGAGTCGCTCGCAGTTGACTCGTTCCGGCGGCGGTCCGGGCTCCGGCAGCGGTCCGGGTTCCGGGAGTCCCGACGACACCGACTGCACCATCCTGCACGTCGACATGGATGCCTTCTACGCCTCCGTGGAACTTCTCAGCCGACCTCATCTGCGCGGCCAGCCGGTGATCGTCGGTGGCTCGGGAAGTCGCGGGGTCGTCCTCTCCGCCAGCTACGAGGCGCGGGCCTTCGGCGTTCATTCCGCGATGCCGATGGGGCGAGCCCGTCGAGTATGTCCGCAGGCGGTGATCATCGCCCCCGACCATCGCCACTACTCGCGGATCAGTGCCGGTGTCATGGAGGTATTCCGCTCCATCACGAACCTGGTCGAACCGTTGTCGCTGGACGAAGCCTTTCTCGACGTGTCGGGGGCGGTCCGTGGTCTGGGTACGCCCAGATACATCGGCGAGTTGATCCGCTCACGTATCCACGACGAGCAGGGCATCACCGCCTCCGTCGGAGTCTCCACAACCAAGTTCGTCGCCAAGATCGCATCCGCCCGGGCGAAACCTGACGGAATCCTGGTCGTGCCGGCCTCCGGCACGGTCGCCTTCCTTCATCCGTTGCCTGTCGATGCCCTCTGGGGGGTTGGTCAGCGAACGGAGCAGAATCTCCATCGGCTCGGGCTGCGCACGGTGGCAGATATCGCCAGCACCCCCGTGGCGACCCTTGAGCGGGCGCTGGGTTCGGCGCTGGGCAGGCATCTGTTCGCGCTCGCCTGGGGTCGTGATGAGCGACGAATCCAACCATCGGAGCCGGAACGCAGCATCGGCGCGGAGGAGACGTTTCCACAGGATGTCGACGATATG
This sequence comes from uncultured Actinomycetes bacterium, assembly GCA_964547485.1. Taxonomy (GTDB): domain Bacteria; phylum Actinomycetota; class Actinomycetes; order S36-B12; family UBA10799; genus JACJWR01. The sequence continues at coordinate 1,877 of CAZJNU010000020.1, read as the reverse complement.
GACGTCGTCGGGCAAGAGGTGTTGCGCCTCTCCGAGAAGATCGCGGTGCGGTTGCGTCGAGCCGGGGTCACCGGACGGACGGTGGTGCTCAAGGTGCGGTTCGCCGACTTCACCACAATCACCCGAAGCCGGACGGTGGCGGACCCGTTGGACGTTGGCCGCGACATCTACCTGGTCGCTCGGGCGCTGCTGGACGCGCTGGGTCTGCAGCGGGCACGATTGCGTTTGGTCGGGGTCCGAGTGGAAGGACTCCGACCCGTGGCAGACAGCCCGCGGCAGCTTCAACTGGGGGCTCGGGAGCAAGGATGGCGGGAGGCCGAACAGGCTATGGATCGCGCCTCTGCGCGGTTCGGGAATGAATCCGTTCGACCGGCCCGACTCGTCAGGCCGAGGCCGTGGGATCCAACCGGGTAGGACCCCGCAGGCTATCGTCTTGTGGCACGGGCCTCGGGAGAGGGGAGTCAGCGATGGCGACTATTGAGTCGGTGGTCGTGCCACCGCAAAGTGGCGTGGCGGTGCGCGTTCCCGAGGGGGCCGCGTTGCGGATCACTGACCGCGAGGGTCAGCAGGTCTCGGACATGTTCGCAGTCTTCAGCGACCTCTCGGATTTCCTGTCGGCGCGCACGTCTCGGGCCGCTAGTTGGCGCCTCTTTCCCAAAGTCGGCGATCCCTTTGTTTCGGTCAACTATCGGCCAATGTTCCTCTTTGAGGAGGACAACACACCCGGCGTTCACGATCTGCTCGCGCCACCTTGTTCCGCCGAGATGTACGAGTTGCTGGGATCCGCCGGCTACCACCCAAGCTGTAGTGCCAACTTCCGTACCGCGGCGCACTCCGTAGGTTGGAACCCGGAAGTCGTCCCCGACCCAGTGGACTGGTTCCAGAACACTCCCGTTGATGGAGCGGGGCAGATCTCCGTCAGGACAGCCCTGACCAGACCCGGCGACTCTGTCACGCTTCGCGCACTTGCCGACATGTTCGTGGTTGTCACCGCCTGTTCCATGGACCTGCCGGACAAGAAGATCAATGGCGATAGCTGCACGTCGATCGGCGTCGAGGTCATCGCCTAACTGGGTTGTCCCAATCTGGGCTGAGGGCCGTACGAGCGGTGAACCGTGGGGTAACCTACTGCCTGGGTTTCCAATCTGTGAGATGCTCCCTATCCTGGGGTTCTAGGGTCGGAACTTGTCAGACCTTGGCGCCCCGACCAGGCGCACGTCGGAACGTGGAGGTACACCGTGCCCCTTTCTGAGCACGAGCAACGTCTGCTCGAGCAGATGGAGCGAGCCCTCTACGCAGAGGACCCCAAGTTCGCCTCCTCGCTGCAGAACACCGCAGGCCGGCGCGGCAGCCGCAAGCGGCTGATTCTTGGCGTGCTCATCATCGTCGTCGGAATTGCCCTGCTGGTCGCTGGTGTAGCCGCCAAGTTGCCCATCGTCGGCGTGGTCGGGTTTATCGGCATGTTGCTGGGTGCAGTCCTGTCGCTGACAGGGGGTGCCGCGGCGGGTACTGAGGATGGCGCGGCTGAGGCGAAACCCAAAGTCGACCGGAATGTTCCGTCCAAACCGGACACCGGCGGTTTCATGGGTCGGATGGAGGACCGCTGGAAGCAGCGGCGCGAGGACGAGCAACAGTAAGCCTTCCGATTGCGCCACCCCGCGCAGGTGAGCGGCGGCGGCATTCGGCAGTATCGGTGTGCGGGCTCCACATCCTGCCCGTGAATCAACCTGTCGAGAGGAATCTGCCGTGACCGTGCACGCAGCCCAACTGGGCCGTTTCTACGAGGATTTCAACGTCGGCGACACCTACCAACACCCGTTCGGACGCACCATCTCCGAGGCCGACTCGACCTGGTTCACCCTCCTCACCTGCAACAC
>CAZJNU010000019.1:0-34442 GCA_964547485.1 uncultured Actinomycetes bacterium | reverse complement strand
ACCCCGCTGCCAGCAATACCCAGAACAACACGCTTACTCTTGATTCCCATACGGGCCCAGAGCGCGCGCACTGCGGTCGTGACGGCCTCAGGTTCCCTCACCTCTCCGCTCACCACCGCCCCCGGGTGAAGCGACTCCTCTGCGAGTAGGTCGAGGTCCATGCCGCCCTTGCTGGAACTCACCCGAGCTACGCGCACGCAGAGCGAGGAGATCTCAAGTCCGATCGCGGACGGCATCCCCACACCTCCAGTCGTGATTCCACCGATTCTGCATCGGGCGCGTGTTCCTACGATTCAACGCCGCAACCCTATCCGCCCAAAGCCCAATCCGACCACCGAATCAAACACCAGCCGTGCGCTTGCCTCGCATCAGCCTGAAGCTGACCCGACACTGATCTGGCACTGACACTGATCCTGGACATCACAACAGGGATAGATACCAGGTACTGATCGGCTGCGCCACAAAGACCGCGAGTAACGCACCGCCCAACATGAACGGGCCAAACGGGATCGCAGTCTTGCGGCCACCTCGCCCCTTGGCGATAACGACAACTCCCACCAGCGCACCCAGCGCGAAGGCCAGAAAAGTCCCGATCACCACTGACGACCACGACAACCAGCCAAGCGCCATCCCGAGGACCAGCGCGAGTTTGACGTCTCCGAGACCCATCCCAGCGGGGTAGACCAGCGCCAGAACCAGGTAGAAGGCGAAGAGCGCCAGCCCCGCGAGCGCGGTACGTACAGCCAGCCCCGGCTCCCCGGTAACCAGCGATGTTCCGACGAGCCAGACTCCGACCACAACCGCCGTCGGATACACGATTGCGTTTGGGAGCCGTTTGTGATCGACATCGATCACGCTCAAGGCAACGCCGGCCGCTGTCAGCCAAAGATAGGCGGGGAGGGCCTCCACCGGAACCCCTATCGACATGACCGCGAACAGCACTGCTGTTGTCAACTCAACCAACGGATAGCGCTTGGAGATCGGCTCCCCACAATCTCGGCAACGCCCTCTCAGCAGCAGCCAGCTCAGCACGGGGATGTTGTCGCGTGCCCGCAACGGATGTCCGCAACTGGGACAAGCCGACGATGGCGAAACGATGCTCTCGGCCCGCGGCACCCGCCAGATCACGACGTTGAGAAATGAGCCGATGAGCAGACCCACCACTGCGACCCCGATGGCCAAAAGAATCTGCGCGGTATCCACGGCATGACCCTAGGCCTCTCCAGCCGCGAACGGGCCCGCTGACCAGAGATTGTGAGGTGTTGGGAGCCATGCCCTTCCTCGAGCGAGCCGCCGAAGCCGACGACTCAAGTTGGAGCGTCAGCCCCGCGCATCGCGCTGGTAGACGATGTCCAAGGCGTAGGTGGAGGAGGCGGCCGCGTCATCCTCGGTCGGTCCCCCCACCGGTACGAAGTTGACGGTGGTGGCGTTGCTCGCAGTCACCGTACAGCCATATATCTGGCCACTCAGGGTCACGCCGTTGCTCAACGTGATCGTGCCAGGTGTGTACAGCAGCACGGTGATCGTGGGGTCGAACTGCACCCCACCCGCATCGAACTTGATCTTCCCCGCACCCGAGGCGCCGCAGCTGCTGCCGTTGACCCACGGGACGATGATCCGCAATTGCCTGGGGGTGGTACTTGGATTCCCTGCGGCGTCCACAGACGTAACCTTCAGCGTCCCGGTGTTGTAGAAGTCGGTCGCGATGATCGTCAAGTCGGCACGCAACTTCAGTTCGACGGCCTTGGAGTTGCCCTGCCACTGCAGGTTCGTGCCTCCGTTGCTGGAGCAGGTGCGCGCGTCGAGGACGGTCGGGACGTTCGGACTGAGCATCGGCTCGTTGAGTGAGTATGACTGGTAAGCGATGGTGCAGTAGGACGTGCTCGTCCACCAGCCGGGCGCGGGCCCGTCGGCCCGCAGCCCGCTGATGTAGTTCACCCACGTCATGATCTGCCAACCGCTATCCGTCCAGTTGGTCGCGTCGTAGCCGATCTTCGGGAAGGTGTCCTTCGGCGGGTCCGCGAAAGTCCCGAGATTCTGACTGATTGTGCCGCCCACGTTCGGGCTATTTCCGTCGGAGTTCACCAGCGTCGTCGCCAGGAGCACATTGCCGCCGATGGTCAGCGGGTTGTTGCCAATACGCAGACCGGCGGTGGAGGACTTGACGCTCCCGCCGATGTTCACCGTCGTAGTGGAGGTGGTGATCTGACCCCTGGCCCACACGTCACCCAAGACCCGACAGGCATTGGTCAGGTTGGCGGTGCCCTGGGTGTAGACGCTGCCGTCAACTCGGCTACTGGAGTTGCAGGCGAAGTTTCCGTTTGTATAGAAGTCCGCGCCAGCACCGTTAAGTGCCCACTGATTGGTGGTCGTGATTGACGCTTCGGAGAAGACCGCCTTGGTGAACCGATCCGCCCACGTCGCCGCATTCGCGCGCAACCGGACCAAGGCCTCCATCCGGCGCGTCTTGCTGGCCGCGCCGGGAACACCGGGTACGGCCGTTGATCCCGTCGAGGTAACCACCGCTTGATAGGGCACCTCCGAGACGCCACTGCCGGGCGTGCAGGTCAGCGGAATCGCGTCGCCCTCGCCATCGCGCGAAGGGTTCTCTGTGAAGTACTCGATCTGCACTTGGTAGCCGGGATCCTGGGCGACCCCGGTCGCGGCCCCGGACAGGCTACAGGGGACATTTGTGCCGTTGCTCTGCTCAAGTGCCGCAAATGCCGAGTCCAGACCGGCCTCAGCGGTGGCTGTGGACTGGACTCGCTCTCGCCCCAGGGTCGTCTGCCGCACCGTGAAGAGAGCGGACGAGAAGATGAGCATGACGGCGCCCACCCCGATGATGATCGCGAACATTGCCATCAGCATCACGTAGCCCGAGTCATCGGCGGATCCGGGCAGCAGCCGACCGGGAAACTGCTCGCTCGTGCTCGAAGTGTTCATCAATCTCACCCCACTGGTTGGTCATCGCAGACCGCATTGCTGTGGTTGTATTCGGTATTTCTGCCCGTGGCAGCGGAGGTGACTGTGACCGTCTCGCCACTGCCCGTGTTCACCCGCAGATCGACCTCGAGCAGACGGGAACCATATGGTTCATCGGATGGCACAGAGAACGGCGCTACCCCGGCCAGGTGGTTCGCGAGACCGCTCGCCACCACGCGCCAGTCGGACGTACCGCCCGAGATGCTGCGCCAGTTCGGATCCCAGGAGCGGAAACGCAGGTCCGCCTCCGCACTGCGGTACTCCCACTGAGCGCACCGCTGCGCCCCATTCGCTTGTGTGTAGGCGAGCAGTTCCCAGCCACCAGTGACTTCTTCCGGCTGATACAGCACGTTTCCGCTGCGGACCTGCGAGGACAACTGATCCACGGCCAACTGCGCCTGCTGAAGCGCCTGACCGTGGGATTCCACCACCCGCTGATAGCGGAGCACATTCACCGCGGCGATTGCCGCTGTCCCCGCGACCAGCGAACCCAGCGCAATCGTGGTCACCAACTCTATGAGGCTGAAACCCTCCTCTGTCTGAATTGGCCTGTGCCTGGACATCTCAACCGCCGCCTGTCGATGCTGGTTCAAACGTGGCAGACGCGTTCAACTCGCTCAAGGTCGTCGTGACCGAGAATGCCGCAACCTTCTCGGAGGCCACGAGAATTTGGTAGTGGACGGTGATGGTGATGCCGGTTGTGCTCGCCGCTGCGCTGCAAGTCGTGGCACAGTCGACCGGTCCGCTGGCGGTCGCGGCCCGACTTGCCACATTCACGTTGCCAGCGGAGGTGGATGGACCCGGATCCGTTGGGATCGCGAGATTGACCGTGATCGGACCGCTGGTAGCCGTAACGGCCGCAATCGACGCCTCCAACCCGTCGGGGTACGACGACAAAGCGTAGGAAGTGTAGGAGGCTCCGTTCCAGACCCTCACCGTGGGCGTACCCGCAACGACGGGAGCAGCCACGGTTGCCGCGCCGGTCCCTCGCTCGGCCTGGGCCGAGAGACTGGTGGCGTCGAGTAACACAGCGCCGCCGAGCCAGCCCGCCGGCGCGGGAACCCCTGCCGGAAGTCCGCCGACAGCCACCGCTCCGCTGCTAGTGGTGGTATCACCTGCCGTGCAGCCGGGTTCGGCGGCAGATAGACAGAGCGTGCCGGGCGAGCCGTAGGTCCCCGCGTGGGCGCGAGACGCTGTCGCACCCGCCGCGATGGAAACTACTGTTGTATCCAGGGAAACCCCGAAATAGTTGCCGGTGAGGACGACCCCGGAACTACCCGAGGCCGTCACCGACGCCGATGCACACGGACGCGCGGAGGTGCTGGTCGCGCCCGCGGCAGTGAGGCACGGCGGTGTCGTCGTGGCCGATGCGACAGCGGTGGCAGATCCAGTCGCCGCAGCTCCAGTTGCGGTCATGGAGAAGCCGAACAGGGGTTCGGTCGCATATGTCAGCGCCGGTGCCGACAGCGCCTGAGTGCCGCCGACAGATCCGCCAGCCGGATCATCTGTGGCCTGTTTCGAGGCCGACACGGTGCCCGCAACCGCACTGTCGTCGACGGTGATTGCCGAACCCGTGGCTCCGGCCTTGATCGTGGAGGTCTGCTCGGCCTGCACCGACACACCGGCCGCTGGCAGAGCCATCGAAATCTCTTCGCCGTCGCGGCCAACCACGATGTGCCCGCTCTCCAACTCCCCGTCGATCTGCACGGTGTTTCTCATCCCGCCACTGGCGTACATGAAGTCATCGCAGGGCGCGCTGAAAGGATGTGTCGAGGAGTCCAGACAACTATCAGGCGAGTACATCAAGGACTGGGTACGCAAGGTCCTTTGGGTGTTGGAATGTGGGGCATTCCAGTCGGCGACGACTGTGACCCGAATCATCGGCCTGTCCGTCGCAATCCCCTCCGTCGCGTTGCAGGTACCAGGCGCGCTCGTGGGCTGCCAGCATTGAGTGGGGTAGGTGGTCAACGTATAAGTCAGCCCGTCGACTGTTATCTGCTCTCGATAGGGCGACAACGGCGTGGTACCACTGGTGGAGGTGCCGTAGGTGAGGATGCGGGCACCTTCGAAGTAGTACGGCCCGCCACCGGTGACGCGCGTCTCGGAGCCGTTCGCCATCGCCGTGGTCAGGGCGGATACGGAGACACCAGCCTGGAGCGTGTCGAATGACACCGCCCGGGACTGCTCCAGCTTGCGGGTGATCAATTGGGTGGCTGCCTGGTAATCCTTCGTCGACCGCACCAAGGCCAGCGATGACACGATCACACCGCCCAGAGACGAGAACACGATCCCGATGATGACCATGCTGACCATCACTTCAACCAGCGACATACCCACATCGGAGTCAAGCCGCTTCGCTAGTCGAGGACGCAGTCCGGACATGTCCATGTCATCGTCGGACTGGCTCGTCGGCTTGACCGAAGCCGCACGTCCGGGCGCACCGTCGGACCGCCACCTCTGGGCCCCGACGTCAGCGCGCGCATCGCCCTGGCACGAAGATCCCTATGCCACTGAGGGTTGGACCTCGGTGAGTTCGACGTGGTAGCCGAGGTGGCGTAGTTGGTCGACGGCGCGGTTCTTGGCCCGTTCGGGTTTGAGGCGGGTGTAGTAGTCCGCGCCGGGGTCTTGGTAGAACGTGCCGTCGGTGAGCATGTGCCAGATTGCGATGAGCATCGAATGTTCCAGGGCGACGATGGCTTTCATTGGTCCGCGGCGGGATGCGATGCGCCGGTATTTGGCCGCCAGGTAGGTGTCTCTGGTTCGGGAGGCGGCCATCGCGGCGATTCCCAGGGCGCCTTTAAGGTAGGGGTTTCCCGGTCTGGTGTGGGTGGATTTGACCCGGCCGGCCGATTCGTTGCTGCCCGGGCAGGTGCCAGCCCAGGAGGCCAGGTGTCCGGCGGTGGGGAACGCCGACATGTCTGCGCCGGTCTCGGCGATGATCACGTCAGCGACGGTGATACTCACTCCCGGGATGCTCACCAGCAGGTCCCGGATTGGGGCGAAAGGGGCGATCACCACCTCGATCCGGGCGTTGATGTCCTCGATCGCGGCGGTGTGCTGATCGATCAGGTTCAGATAGGTGCGGGCCAGGAACCCGTGGTGCTCGGTGAACCGTCCGGTCAACGCCTCGGTCAGTGCCGGGATCTTGTTGCGCAGTCGTTGCTTAGCCAGGTCCGCGAGCACTTCCGGGTCCCGTTCCCCGGCGATCATCGCCTCCAGCATCGCCCGCCCGGACACCCCGGTGATGTCGGTGGCGACCGAGGACAGTTTGATGCCGGCGTCCTCCAACAGCTTCTGCAGCCGTTGCACCTGCCGGGCGCGTTCGCGTACCAGCGCGGAGCGGGCCCGGGTCAAATCCCGCAACTGACGGATCGGTTCCGGCGGCACCAGCGACCCGCGCACCAACCCGTGCGCACCCAGATCGGCCAACCATGCCGCATCCGAGACGTCGGTTTTGCGCCCGGGCAGGTTCTTCACATGTCGCGGGTTGACCAGCATCACCTCGAAGTCGTCCTCCAACACGTAGTAGAACGGCTTCCAGAAATCGCCGGTGGCCTCCATCACCACCAGCGTCACCTGCTGGTCGCGCAGATGATCGCGTAGCGCCAGCACCTGGTTGGTCATCGAACCCCACGTCGTCACCGTGGCAACAGTCTTGCGCCGCCCAGCCCCAGCGATTCGCACACACACCTTCGCGTCCCGCTTGGACACATCGACCCCCGCGCACCGCGGGTGCACCACATCCATGATCCCTGCTCCCTTCACACCAGTCGGACATTCGGTGTGCGCCCCGGGGAGGGCAGGAAAAATACGCAAGTCTGGCACCCGTGCTCAAAGGCAACATTCCACGGTTCCCGTGGAGCCCTCCACCACCATGCTCACGTGCATGCTCGCAGGCAATACAGGCAGAACGGCGTCCAACCGGAACGCACATCACCAGCATCATCGTGGGAACCCCGAAAGCACAAGCGGCCCGTCACATCACCGCCAATCTTCCCTCACCACGGCGGGCCGAAGGCCCCGGAATGCTCACGGAGGAATGCCCGCGAAATGGGGCCCGAAGGGGTAGGGGATGTTGACGCGGCGCCAGCTCGACCGAGAGTGGCAACGCCCCGGCTTGACCGCTCCAGTCGTTCATAAGCAGCAACAGAGGTCAAGTGACCGTCTCCATCTGACTGCCGGGCCTGGCGAGAATCTCGTCCCCCGATGCCGGTGTACCTCTCGCCGCAGTGACAAGCTCCGCCTAAGATCGCCGAATGCGGGGCCATGATCAACGGACCCCACGACGAGCGAGCGCCACCAGGGGATCCAAGTCGCCGAGGCGCGCAGCAACAATTGCGCTGAGATACTCTGCGCGAACTGCGACCGAGTCCCCACCCTGACCGAAGGGGTACCTCTCACCTCCCCGTACCGACAGGCCGGCCAGGTCTGCGAGTTCGTTCACGACCACCCGGGCCATGCGACTATTGCCATCGTGGAATGGCTGGATCTCCCGCTGCTCAAAGTAGTATCGGACGCACGCTTCGTCGGCGTCGAAGATGCCGTTGTCCAGCCAATATGCCACGTTCCCGAGTAACTGCGCCCATCGGTCGATGATGAGCTTCGGTGCGATGCCAATGTTGTTTTCGCGCACACGCAGTTTCCCCGCCCACATCCAAACCGCGCCGAACATCCGCCAGTGAAGCTCCTGCTGGAACGACTGAGTCAGCAGTTCGTCGCGAGTGATCTGCTGGACGTCGAGCCAAGACCTGGCGCTGGCGAGGTTGATTGCTTCAAGCGTGAAAAGTTGGGAACGCCAAGACAAACCGGCAAGTTCGCGCAACAGGTACTGACTCTCGTCGGGGTCTACCGGGCTCTCGTTGGGGTCTACCAGGGCGTCGTTCGGCCGGTCGGGGGAGGAAATGCCGTCCATCAGAGAGTTGCCGCGCTCTGCTCCCGTGCCATCCGATCCGAAATGATCGTGTTCAGCAGCTTGTCGTACCCACGGCTGGTCAGCTTCCGATCCTCAATCGCCATGCTCCAAGCGATCTCGTCGGCGCGCTCAATGTCGGCAGCTGTGGCTACCTCGTCGTCCGGCGCCTCTAGCCGCATTCCAAGGACAGTCAGTGCCTTGAGAACCTTGTCGAACTCCAGCCTAGGGGCACCGCTCTCCAAGCGGCCGACCCACTCTCGCGTCACGCCGGCGCAGCCCGCCAGATCGCTCTGACTCCAACTGCGTCGAGCGCGTGCGCGCCGGACAGCGATACCTACGGCCTCTGGCGTCATCATCGTCACAGTTACTGGCCTCCTTCCCGAATGTGATAGTACGCTCACGGGCCCGAACCCGGCAACGGCAATCGACTCTGCGACCTGGAGGCCGCTTCAGCGAGCAACCTGGGACATTCCGGTCAACGCCCAACCACCCACCGCCGCGACAAGTGCAACGTTTGCACACCTGGCAACGATGGGCGGCCATCCACAAACCTGTCGACATTCATCACTGGTCAAACTGTGGGAGTACCTTTGGCCCATGGCCACCGTCACGAAGAAGTCTCATTCCTTCGATTCACGGCTGTACGACCAGATCGAAGAAGTTGCAGCGACCGAGGGTGTCACGCCGTCGGCTCTGCTAGCCGAGGGGGCGCGGATGGTCCTTCTGGTTCGGCGGGGCCTGCAGGGCGTCGCCGCGTGGGAGGCCGACAACTCCCCACTGACACCAGCGGAACTGGCAGCTGCGGATCGCGAACTTGACGCGATCGGCGTGCCCGCCGCGCCTGGTGTCGCCGCCGCCAACGACACCTCTGGCGCCCCAGGTGTGGCCGCTGTCACCGGGCCATGACGGCTTTCGTCTACGACACCGGAGCCTTGATTGCGGCCGAAAACAGCGACCCGAGAATCTGGGCCATCCACACGCGAGCACTCGAGAGGCGCGCCGTGCCGATCGTTCCCGCAGGGGTACTGACTGAGGCCTGGCGGGGTAACAACCCGTCGCTGGCCCGGTTTCTCGCAGGTACTCAGGTTGAGCCGTTGGACGCAAAAGCTGTGCTCCCGGCCTTCGGCGGTCGCCATGCGCCGACCAGCACCACTCCGCGATCCTCCGCCGGCCACGCCGCATTGCCCAGGGCCTGCAGGATGACCTCGCGATCGAGGTAGGGATAGTCCGCCAGCATTTCGTAAACCGTCTGCCCTGCGCCGATCTGACCCCCGACCATGCCGACTGTCACCCCCAGTCCGCGGATGCACGCCCGCCCTCCCATGGCCGTCGGGGCGGTGGTGATGCGGTCCAGCAGTTCATCGGGTCCCACTTCTCGGAGCTCGTCCACGGGAGGAGCCAACATTCCGCTTGAAGAAGGACTTAGCCGCCACATGACCTCGGAACCTATCGGTGGGCGCCCCACGAAACGCTGCCTCGGTGCCCTTGGGGCTGACCTTCCGGACCTCGGTGTCCGATCGATAGGAGGAGCAGCGCGACGCCTGCGCCCTCGCAGGTCGCACGGGCGACCACTCTGCCCACGGCACTCTGGGCGCGAATCTATGCGATTGCGGGCTTGGGCGCCGGCTTGTTCCAGTGGATGATGTACTGCGGTCCGACCTCATCGCAGGTCACAACGGTGGCGTAGAAGGCATCCTCGCCGTCAGTCACGATCACTGTCGTGCCGACGATGACGTCCCTACGAGCGCCTCGACTCAGTCCCCCGTTCCAGGCGGTGGCTGACAGCCGTCCGTCGACCTTGAAGTCCAGATCGGCGAATAGCACAGGAATGCTCATGCTCCTCAGGCTGACGACTTTGCGCCCGGATGGCAAGCGAGCGCTCATCGCTGCTCCTTATACATGTGAGCTCGCAACGCCGCGAGAGTGGAATCGGTCAGGTCCGGCAGGACGAGTGTGTAGTGGTGCGGATCCTCCCCCGTCTGACGCAGCGCAAATCCGAGTCCTGTGAGAGTGTCCGGATCTCCTGTCCATACGACGTTGCGGCTGGCGAGGTTGATGTGGCTGGCCCAGACACTCTCGAGTGTTTCGTCGTCGAAGACGGCCACTGTGGAGATGCCCATCAGCCCTAACCTCTGCTCGGCAAGTTTGGCCTGGCGTCGAATCGTTACCTCATTCAAACTATTCAGGCCGCCTCGAATCACAAGGCGGACAACCTTGCGCATGTGGCCGGGCATGCTGGGCCCTCCCAAATAGACTGGATCGATTGGCCGTGACCGCAATCATGACCATGGCCGTTATCGCGGAGGGGAGTTGCCACGTCCGAGATGCACAAATTGAACGGGAGCAGAGCACTTTCCATGCGTTCACACGGTACCTCTGATTCTACGAATCAGCCTTGCCGGCCGCGCTGCCTGTGCACGGAACTGCCAGATCGTGGTGGCGGCTACGATCGCACCAGACTGCAAATCGTAGGGGTGATGCGGTCCAGCTGGCCCAGCTGCGGACTGCGTACTTGACGAGATCGGCGTTCCCGGTACCCCAGGTGTCGCCGCTGCCACGGGGTAACTCTGGAACCCCAGGTGTGGGCCCTGTTGGCGGGACATGACCGCTTTCGTCTACGACACCGGAGCCCCAATTGCGGCGGAGGCAACGACCGAAGAATCTGGGCGATCCATAGGCGAGCACTCGAGAGGCGCGCTGTACCGATCGTTCCCGCAGGGGTACTGACTGAGGCCTGGTGCGGGGGAACAGCCCGTCGCTGTCCCGGTTTCCCGCAGGTTGTCAGGTTGAGCCGCTGGATGCGAAATCTGCGCGCCCGCCTTCGGCCGTCGTCATGCGCCGGCCAGCACCACTTCGCGCTCCTCCGCCAGCCAAGCCGCGTAGCGCAGGGCTTGCAGGATGTCCTCGCGCTCGAGGTAGGGGTAGTCCGCCAGCAGCTCATCGATGGTCTGCCCCGCACCGATCTGACCCACGACCATTCCTACTGTGACCCTCAGTCCGCGGATGCACGCCCGCCCCCCCATGACCGTAGGTTCAGTGGTGATGCGGTCCAGCAGGCCCATCGGTCCCCCTTCTCGGAACTCATTGTCACGGTATCGGTTCGAGAACAACCATCCAATAACCTCACGAGTCTGCCTAGCGGGAGTTCTGCCACCCTCCACCCTCGTGCCTGGCGTGCGATCTTGATCTGGCTGCCCAGCACCTTCAGAGCGTCGCCGCTGGCACGTGGCGGAGCAACTCCGAACGGTTACCGGTCGCCGCCGGCTGCCGACTACTCCAACGTCGCTCGGTGCCTGCGCAGGACTCCTCCCACGATCGTCAGGCCGGTGCCCGAGGTCAGGCTTTCCGGGGCACCATGCGGACGCAGTGCACCCCGGGCGCGAAGGTTGACGAAGCCCGGGCCGTCATCGAATAGCACCCAGGAGATCTGATCCTCGTCATGGCGCGGCCGGTATTGGAAGCCAGCAATCGCCGGTAGCCACGAGCGAAGGCTGGCGGCCCACTTCCTCGTTGTCTCGTACTCGTCTGCCTCGCATTTGGTGAGCGCCAGAGGCGCTCCTACTTGCGTGAGCGCTGGACCGTGGAGCAACAAGACCGGTAGGTCGCGCGTCACCTCAACCGTCGAAATCGATCGGTCGAATAGATCGTGAATGGGCACTACTCGCGCGACCCCGTCAAGCGGCAACCCCCGACAGAGGGTTTCCGCTATCGCCGATTCGTCAGAGTCACCCAAATACGTGTAGCCGTAATCCCCGGCACAAGAATCGAACCGTCCTCCAGTCAGCCGTGACGGGCGAGCCCGGTGGTTGAACGCTTCCGGCGGGCGCGAGTTGCGATGCACCCGCCTCAGGAGCGAACCTGCTGGCAGTACACGAACCACGGGCTCTCCCTTGGGTGCCGTCGTCGGTGGCGCACCAAGCTGTCGAGTCACGGTCCAATCATTCGTATTCCGCCCCCGCCAGGACCATGAGGTCGCGCTCTCGGTCCGTGCCCAACAGGTCCTTGGGCGCGTCCCAGCCGAGTCGCGGGTTGGGACTCACCCACCACGACGACACGCCCCATGGGTCGTGCGTTCCATCCAGGTGTCGATTGACCTGGGCAACCGTGTCTCGTACCCGCCGCTCGACCAAATCGAACTGAAAAGCCGGGTAGAGATAGCGGTTACCTGAACGCACCCCAAGCAGCGCGCCCTTGCGCCGCAGGTCACTTGCGGCATCCCGCGGGTTAACCCCGGAGTGTCCGAGCGCGCTGGCCACTGCCGACGAGTCGTACATCTCTTCGTCTAGCACGGCCCGATGGGCCTCCGACTTGATCGCGATGTCCTCCAACACACCGTTGAGGTGCTCGCGAAGGTTCGCAGGAGCGCCGGCCAGGCTCTCGACCTCCGTATTCTCGTGCAACAACGCACGCAGAAGAACCCCCAAGGTACGTGCCCGCTGGTCACTCGCGGACAGTGCAACAACCGAGCAGACGGTCGACACGAACTGTTCGGATTCGAGTGCGCCCAAGTCGGATTCGAGCTGATCCAAGTCAGACTGCCGGGTGCCATTTTCGGTCGAGCCTGCTGATTCGACTGGTCGGATCGGTCCACCCCGGGGTGCACCACTGGGTACGATTCTCGCCATTGGAACCTCCCTACAGATCCTACTATAGCGACATCATCGGAGTTGTAGGTAGACGTAACCGAGCGAGGCCGGCTAGCGGGAGTTCTGCCACCCTCCGCCCTCGCGTCTGGCGTGCGATCTTGAACTGGTTGCCCACCGCGATGAGATCAACGCCGGCATCAAGGCCGCGCTCGGGCAGCTCAACGGCACCGACGCTGCGGCTGTCTCACTCATGACAGGTCTGGGCGCCGATGATCTCGATGGCCTGGGTGGCCTGCCCACGTAGGCGACCATTGGCGCCCGCTGGCTGTCGGACCTGACCATTAGATTCGCCACATGACCTCGGAACCGATCGGTGTGCGCCCCCCGAAACGCTGCCTCGTTGACCTTGGGGCCGACCTGCCGGACCTCGGTGTCCGACTGGAGGAGATCAGCGCGACGACGAGGTTCCCGAGGGCGCACGAGCGGCCCACTTCCCCACGGCGCTTTGAGCGGGAATCTACACAGTTGCGGCTGGGGCGCCAGCTTGTTCCAGTGGATGATGTGCTGCGGTCCGACCTCATCGCAGGTCACAATGGTGGCGAAGAAGGCATCCTCGCCGTCCGTCACGAGCCCCATCCGCGAGTTCACTTCCGCCGGTGTGACCGAGGTAGTGCCGCACAGTGGCTGGAAGCAGCCGCTCCATTTCACCAACTGGCATCTTCTGCGCTACGCCAACAGTTGACCCGCAACCAGCAGCCGGCTGGATCACAACCGGGCACGGCAAGTGGGTGCGAGTCAGGGTCTGACTGGAGTCGGGCCCGCACTGGAATTGTTGCTTCACGCGCGCTAGTTGCGGTCTGTATAGTTTTCTGTACAGTTGCTGGCATGGCCATCTTCGCTGACATGCACCCTGAGCGGACTCTTTCCGTCACCGCAGCCACGGGCCGCGGCGTCGCAGGCCTGGTCAAGGACGCTGAACGCGGCGAGGACATCATCGTCGAGCGTCACGGCCGCCCGGTCGCTGCGGTCATCTCGGTGGATCAACTTGATGAGTTGCACCGTATCCGGGAGGACCTGAACGCCGCCGCCCTCGTCTTGGCGCGCGAACTCAACGATGCCGGCAACCGCACTGACCTGAACGACGCGATCGAGGCCTTCGGGTTCGATCGGGCCGAGCTTGAGGCCGAGCTCGACGCGGACCTCGCCGCCGACCGCTAGTGGCCCCGTTGCGCCACACCGGCATTCGGCCGGCGGTGACACATGGGTGAGCCGCAGAGGCATCCCGAGGTCCCCGGGTGTGTGGTACGCCTGACCAACGGTGCGCTCAACGACCTGCGGAACCTGTTCAAGGCTGACCCGCAGATTGTGCGCTGGGCTCTGAAGAAAATGATCCACCTCGAGCGCGACCCCAACGCCGGCGAACCTCTGCTTGGTGGACTCATCGGCTACCGCAAGATCACCGTCGGCGACCGTGACTGGCGCGTGGTGTGGCGCGTCGAGCAGGACGAAGTCGGCGACTACCTGATCGAAGTCGCGGAGGTGTGGGCCGTCGGCGACCGCAAGGACAGCGAGGTCTACGCGGAGATCAGCCAGCGGATCACGCACGCTGGCTCCACACCCAAGACTCAAGCGCTCTCCGAGGTACTTGAGCTCTTCACCAACCAGTCCCGTGACCTGACCGCCACCCCACAGCCCGTCACACCCGAACCGGTCCCGAAGTGGTTAACAGAAGCCCTGCTCTACGTGGTCCGCATCCCGGCCCCCCGGGTCGAGCGGATGAGCCTGGACCAGGCTGAGAAGTCGTGGACAGACCACATCTCAGGGATGGACAGGGGCGTCTAGCCTGGTGCGCCCGGTGGCCCCGCTGTCACCGGGACATGACCGCTTTCGTCTACGACACCGGAGAATTGATTGCGGCGGAGGACAACGTCCGGGGAATCTGGACCATGCATAGGCGAGCACTAGAGCGACGCGCTGTGCCGATCGTTCCCGCTGGGGTCCTGACTGAGGCTTGGCGAGGCGCAAAACACAGCCCATCGCTGGCCCGGTTTCTCGCAGGTGTCCAGGTTGAGCCGCCGCACATCGCCGCGGCTCAGTCGAGGACTGAGGATTCCCTCGTGTCGCCGTTGATTGTCAGGCGGTGTCACGTAGCCCGGAAGCATCCGGAGTGATGTCGATATGGAACTCGATGTCCAGTCCTCTGGCGAGCCGTTCAAGTGTGGCCAGGGCGGGTTCGTGGTCGCCAGCTTCCAGCCGGGCGATCGCTGGCTGCTGCATGCCAAGCAGGCGTGCCAGCGCTGATTGGGATAGGCCATTCTCGGTTCGGTACTTGAGAACCCGCATAGCTACGGCATGGGCGAGTTCGGTGCGGCTGTACTCGGCCGCAATCTCGGGGTCCGCCAGGTCCTCAGCACGAATCTCGCTCGCGCTGCGCAGTTCAGACAGCTTCGGCATGTCAGTCCTCCTCCAGCTCGGCGAGCCTGGCTGTCGCCCGCCGGGCCGCTCGATCGAATCTTCTTTGGTCACTTACGGCTTCCGGTCCAATCGCTGCGATCACGAACACCTGTCCCACCCGTTGGTATAGAGCCCGCCAGGGACTGCGACCGGCCCGCGGGCGGAGTTCGCGCAACCCGCCAAACCCTTGAACGGCACTGGTGTGTGGATAGCCGAGCTGTGGCCCGAAAGCCTCAAGCTTCTCGACTGCATGGATCAAAGCGTTTCGCTCGGCCGTCGGCAAGCCAAGCCGCTCCTGCTCTGCGCCTTCGAGATAGACAACGGACCACACCGCCGCATTATAACACGCGTGTTATCAAGAAGGCGCCCTCGTTGTTGCTGCCCGCGCCCTGGTGCTGATGGCGACGGCGCTTGCGTCAGCACCGGCGAGTCCTATCCTCGATGGGGCCCCCGCTGGATGAACCCGCGAGGCGTGTAGACATACGGAAACCCAGGAGCGCCGGGAGGTTCTGCGATCAGGGCGCCGAAGTCCCTCGTGTTGCCGGTCACCAATGTCTGCGCCCCCGCGGCCACGGCCGCTGCCAGGACGGGGCGATCTGACACCGCAGATTCAGGTAAGTGGCGTGCCACCTGGTCCCACAATGACGGCGGCGGTGTCGAAGTGATCTCCGCGAGCTGTAGTCGCCCATGCAACCAGGTCGATCCGTCCGGGTGACCTTTGGCATCAAGATTCCGCAGGGCCTCCTCTCGGCAGTAATCGCTGGTAATCAAGACCAGATCGGGAAGGTCCCAGAGCGCCCGACACGTCCTCGAATCAATCGCGGCCGAAAAGAGAACATTCGCGTCGAGAAACACACGCTCCCTCTGGTGCGCGGGGTCCGACACGGGTCAGGTCTGCCAGTGTTGGACCGCGGCAGCAAACTCACTGTCAGACAGGTCGGCCGCTTCGGCGAACATAGCGACATCATCGTCGCTGTAGTGGCGGATCGGCAGCGTCATGACCGGCTGCAGGACAATCCGCCCGTTCTCGATTGTGACCTCCAGGGAGTCCCCGCCCTTCAAACCCAAGGCCTTCCGAATCCCGGCGGGCAGCGTCACTTGACCGCGCGGTGTGATCGAGGTTGTTGACATTAATTCAGAATACCTGAAATACGGAAATGCGCACAAGTTCCCCTCACCGGCAACTGACGCGTCGGCCTTGAAACTCGCGAGAATTCCACCGGCGCCGTTGATCAGGACCGCAGAAGTAGCCATACCTGTGGCTATGTCGGTCGCTGAGCAGTTGCCCCTTGCGGAAGTGAAGGATCGCCTATCTGAGGTTGTGGCGGAGGTCGAGTCCCAACATGCCCGGGTGACGATCACCAAGCATGGCCGACCGGCAGCCGTGATCGTCAGCGCGGCGGATCTAGAGTCACTGGAAGAGACACTCCTGGTCCTTTCGGATCCCGCCCTCCTCAGCCAGCTTCGCAGTTCTCGCACCGAGGCGACGGCGGGTGAATCCTTGACGCTGGCCAAGGAGGAGGCCTTGGCGCACATCGCGTTGGTCGGTGACTGACTTCGCGATCGCCTGGACGCCGACGGCCACTCGCGCACTGGCGGCGCTACCGGAGAGGGTGGCGACGGCAGCGATCGAGTTCATCTACGTGGCGCTCGCGGAGGCACCCACGCGGGTCGGCAAGCCGCTGCGGTTTGAGTTGGAGGGGCTCTACTCCGCACGTCGTGGCGAGTACAGGATTGTCTACTCGATCGACTCGGCCGGAACAGCCGTGACGATTATCGCCGTCGGTCATCGTGCCGACGTCTATCGACGCCGTTGAGGGCGCAGTGCTTCGCGAGCGATCGCCGGAGTGCGTCGGCGGCGTGCTCGCCGCCTGTCAGGTCAGAGGATGCAGCCGGACCTGCGGCCGAGGAGGCGCAAACCGATCTTGTCGCCGGGCCCGAACTTCCACTGACCATGGATGCTCGGGTACATCAACTCTGCCAACGAATTGACGTGGCGAAGACCGACGACGTGGCCAAGCTCATGCTGGAGCAATGAGAAGTACTTGAGGTCGGAGGGCCGCTTCGCCCGCCAACTGCGGTCGACCGTGATCGTCCCCTTTTCATACCGCCACACCCCTCGGCGCAAGGTGGCCCGCGCGCCGCCGAGGCCGACGGTGGGTGGGGCCAACTCGGCGATGCGAACCACGATGTCCGCGCGGAGGGTGCCGACCTGTCGGAAGCTCATCCCGGAGAAGACCGACGCTGCCTGCATGGACCTTGTCATCCAGTAGCGGTCACGCGCCGTTGAACCAGGCCACACCCAGGTGATCGTCCGGCAGGGGTTCCAGCGGACGGCCTTCGTGGGGGCGTTCGGTGCGAGCAGCGCGAACGCCCAGAAGGCGCGATTCGCGGCGGGGGTGACTGCCGCAGATTCTATTGCGGCGGCCGACTTCGACGGGCCATGACCGTCCCCTTCGATGTCATCGGCTGTGTCCGCCACGATATGCCACTCGCTACGCGGTTGGCCGGCGCTGACAGCAGCAGCGCGCAGACCTGAGTTCAGCTCAGCCTTCGGTAACTCCCCAACTGAGGAAGCGCCCGGCGATGCCCCAACTCCAGGAACCTCCGACACTGGCGCGGCGGCCGCCGTCTCCGACGCTTGTGCGGCGGCCGCGGGACCGGACAAAGTCAGCGCGAGGACGCCACCCAAGGCAGCAGCGGTCGCGGTCGCGGCGGGAGCGCCGGTTCGCCACATGTGCCTCACCCTATGCAGTCTTCCGCCAACGTCAACCGGGTGCGCGTCAAATGGCAAGAACACGACTGGGTCGGCACTTCACCGAACAACGCCGTCACGGCCGTGGAAAGACCGCTTCGACACGCGGTGCTTCGCTGCTCCAGAACACTTTGTAGGGCGGGTGACCGGCCACCGGCAGCACGAAGATCAGGCCCTGCTCGGTGGCGATTGCAGTGGAAAGGGCCTGCGCCCTCCCCGGCTCTTCCAGCACGAGTTGGCAGGCCTCCAGCACGGATCCGTACAGCTCTGAATCCGCGGCTTCGATCACGTCCAGCTGCTCGTCGGCAATTCGCGAATAGAGGTACTTCGTCATTTCGTCCGGCGGCGATCACGACTCACAGTCCCCGACTCGACCGCAGCGGCAAGCACGGACCGCAACTCGGGGTCGCTGTCGTATTGGGCCTGGGTCTTCGAGATGACCGTCGCCGGCTGCAGCAGGACGGATCCGTCGGAGTTCTCACGCACCAGGAACAGTTCATTCGCGTGGCCGGACAGGACGGCTCGCCCGCGCGCATCGGTCTCTAAAATGTCCTTCACAGGTGCCTCCAAAGCATCACCCCCACCATAGCCCCTAATGGGAATATCCCACATTGGGACGAGCCCGGAAGTCCTGCCCAGCGTCACCCACAGCCTCTCTTCGTTGTCCCGAAGTGGGCATCCCCTGCCGTACAATCGGAACACAATCCCGCGCGGCCGGCGGTGGACCTTGTCCACAGGTCCGGCTGCCTGCAATCGGAGGAATCGTGACGCAAACACCCATCAGACCCGGGTCGGTCGATGAACAGGTCGCCGCTGGGCTCGCCCTGGCAGACGGAGCCCTCGGCGCCGCCGGGCACGAAATGTCTGACCCGGTGATTCGGGAGATCGGCTACCGAATTGCCTCCGGCCAGATCACAGGTAATGAGGCCGCCGAGGAAATCAACCAGCTCAGCCGAGCCGGGCATTTCAAGTCGTGACTGGTTCGTTCCAGACTTGGGACGACTACTTCATCCCGGGCACGGAGGTTCTGCGGAACTTGATTCCGAGCCGCGGTCGCCACGGAGTCCGTGACCCCGACGAGTTGGACCGCGAAGAGGTGAGTCGCGCCTGGATCCGCATAGTTGAACTCGCCTCGAACCCGATCGTCGGGTCGTTCGATTATGACCACTTCAAGCGGATTCACCGTCACATCTTCCAGGACGTCTATGCGTGGGCCGGCGAGCCCCGGGTCGGACCGGCCACGCGGATGACGAAGTCCGGCCCGGACGTGGTCAACTACTCACCTGGAGATCCAGCCGCACCCGAGATGTCCTACGCCTACTATCCAGCAGGCCCCGAGATGGAGCAGGCGGCCGAGCGTCAGTTCAATGCGCTCGCGGAGTTGTTGGCCGAGCCAGGCACCGACGCCCACTTCCTCCGCGAGTTGGCTGAGGTGTGGGCCGAACTGAACGTTGCCCATCCCTTTCGGGAGGGCAACACCCGCACCCAGGTTGTCTTCTTTTCCCAGGTTCTCGAGCATGTCGGCCTCGCACTTGACGCGGCCGCTCTCGGCCCTGGCGGCGCGCTCCGGGAGGAGTTCGTGGCGGCCCGCTTCTACTCTCAGGCGACCGGATCCAGCGCACGCCTCGCTGCCGTGCTGGCCTCGGCCACGGCACGACTCACGTCGTCCTAACCGGCCAGCACACGGCTCTCCCCTGTCGTCACCAGGCCGCGTGACGGCCCTGCCGGAGGTGCCAGCGACAGTCCTGCCGGAGGTGCCAGCGACAGAGCTGCTCATCCCCTCAAGTCGATGGTGGAGGCTGCCGAGGCAGAAAGAGAGTCAGGTCTGCACTCGGGTAGTCGCGCGGAAACCGTTGCGGTAGAACGGGTTCCGCGAAGCACCGAGGCGGCGGGATCAGCTGGAGGACGAGATGTGCCCGGCGCGCGAAGCGGTTCGACGCCTACAGCGGCGTCTCGAGTCGGACTCACCCGGATTCACCCTGATCGAAGTCCTCGTGGTCATCACGATAGTCGGGATCCTTGCCGCCATTGCCATCTTCGTTGTCTACTCCCGGATCGGCGTAGCGCAGGATCAAGCCTCGAGGGTGATGGTGCAGAACTACGCCTATACCGCCCTTCAAGGAATCACTGAGAACCAGCAGACCGCGCCCCTGGTGCAGGACGTCGCCGACCAGGCAAAATCCGGGGTCAGCATCAACTACAACAACGGGGCCGTCTCCTCAGGTCCGAAGGATGTCGTCGCAGTCGTGACACAGGCCGCTGGCTATGCCACTGAATGGCAGGCGGCCGTGTTGACGCGCTCCGGCCGTTGCACGGTGGTGTCTGCTTCCGGCACGGGCGGCCTCACCCCGGCATCAACGATCAACGCTCCTGCGGGCGCCTGCCGCGCCGGCTACACCGGGACGTTGGTGCTGGCGACCGGCGACTTCCAGACCCGCGTGGGCAACCCCTACAACGGCTCACTGGGACCCAACACAAATTGGTCGGGTTCAGCGCTGATGATGACGAACCCGGGGATGGTGCTCAGCAATCCGGGCGGTACGTCGCTGTCGAACGGATCTATCTCCGCAAACATCATGCTCGGGCCGACCAGCAACGGTGCCGGGATAGTCTTCCGGGCGAACCAGGAGGCGAACGGAACCCTGTCGGGGTTCGTCTACCAGATCGATCCCGGCTACCTCACCAACGGTCAACCATCCATCCTGGTGCGTCAGTGGACGAGCGGCTCGGAGAACTGGAAGCCGGTGATGCGGGTGCAGTTGCCCGCCGGCGTCGACGTCCGGGCCACCAACAACCTGAAGATCGACCTGACCGGCGACAACTTTGTCGCCTACTTGAACGGCAACCAGGTAGGCAGCGGCACTTTGCCGGCGGGGTACACGGGCACCCAGGTCGGGGCACGCACCTGGAACCAATCAGTCAACGCGATCGACAAGATCTCGGTGACGCCCTGGGGGTAGGGCCGGCCGCTGGGTGGCTCTGGGTGGCGGCGCTGGGCGAGGCCGGAGTGGGGTCGGTGTGGGGTCGGTCCGACCCGCGTGTCTTTAGTCCCCACCCCCCAACCCGCCCATCACACGTCGTCGAGGGACGCCACCACCATTAAGGCGTGTTCGGCGGCGTCGACTACACCGGCCACCTCATCCACCACGACCAGGTTTCCGTCTTCGTCGGCAACCGCAGTGACCTCATCGAAGGCGGCGCTGCCATCTTCGGATTGGATCGTGATCAGCTCGTCAACGGCCAGCACATTGCCAACCGCGTCAACCGCTTCGGTGAGCTCGTCTGTGACGAGGTCGCCGTCCTCATTGACAAAGTCGGTCTCGCTGGACACGACTGTCAGTTCATCTTCATCGCTCATCCGGGTACCTCTCCAGTGCTAGTCGATCGGTGGGTGGACAGTGCTCCCGCAGCCTACCCGCGGAGACACTGCCACACCCGGTTCACAAGCGCCCGCCTCGTGGCCAGACCGTGCCGATCAGCGACGTGACTCACGGCCCGATTGCAGCGACCGGACTCACCGCTTGCTGCTGGCGACGCAACGGGTGTCGCTGCACCATCGCCCGCTGTGCTGCGACCATCGCCACCAAACACAGCGCGCAGGAGGGCAACTCGCCGATCACCAGGAAGACGAGCGACTCGTAGAAGGCAAGGCCCTTGGACAGCATGACGTTGTACCAGGCATCGCCGGCGAACAGCACCGCCCCTCCGGAGCCGAATATGACTCCCCACCGGGGCCACCCTCGCAGCAGCGCGAAACCGGCCCCGAGCAATGCGATCGTCTCCATCACGTCCAGCAGGTCCCAGGAGTAGGACCCGTTGTGCACGATCACGTGTTTGGGTCCGGCAGGACTCAGCCACACAATCAGCAGCAGCGCGGCCGCGCACGCCAACATGATGACCGCCAAGGCGCGGGCGAATGGGCGGCGCCAGACCCGTCGCTTCATCACATGCCAAAGCACCACGCCGCAGGTCACCACGGCGACCGCCGCGAGCCAGAACGGGACCGCGAAGCTCGGGGGCACGACCCGCCAACTGACCGGCACGGCGATCAGACCGTTGACGCCCAGCCCTCCCCAGAAGGTCATCGACGCCATTGCCAGCGGTCCCGACCATTCCGAACCAGCCGCCAGCGCCCAGGCAGTCGAGATCGCCAGCAGCAGAGCCGTCATCACCATCCCCGCCTTGGCCGGCCGCAGGTCGCCCGCCACCCCGAAATCCCCTTGCGTGATGGTCAGAAAGATGGTCCACGGGATGAGCACAACCCCGAGCGCGATCAGCAGATAGGGAGTCCAGGGCAGACGATGCACCTGGATGCGACGGCTGGTCGATTCAGCCGTGAGGTTCGGTCCGGGGTCTGGCTGGGGGTCCGGCCCGGGACTTGGTTCCACACGCCCGACGCTAGCCGAGCCGCCCCTCTCGCCGCCTGCGGGCCGGACTCATTGCCACCGTCGTCGATGACGCTGACAAAATCGACCTGTGGACGCTCCCGGCCCAGCACCCGACCCCCCAGGCATTCGCGGCAGGCTGGTCTTTCTGCCGGGCTTCATGACGGCACCTGGCAGTTACCGCGCCCTCCTGGCCCCCCTCCAGGACGCTGGCCTCGAGGTCTTGGTACCGCGTCTATATCGCCGGGGATGGCGTGCCCTCAGCGGCGGTTTGAGTGTTGCCGAGGAGGCGGTCCGAGCGTGCGAGCTCGTGACTTCGCTGCGGACCACCGGCATTTCCGGGCCGATCTGGCTTGGCGGCCATTCCCGAGGTGGGCAGGCCGCGTGGCGTTGCGCCGAACTGCTGGCAACCCGCGACCGTGCTGCCTTAGCACCACCCGCCCAACAGGCAGACAGCGCAGAACCGGCCCGTGTATGGGATGCGGCTGACCCGGTTGGGCGTGCGCACGGGCTTGTGCCGCTAGGGAGCCACGTGGTCGGTCGCGACTCGTCGGTCCTGTCCGGTCTGATCCTGGTCGACCCGGTCGACGGCTCCGGGCGGCGACCCTCAGGTCCCGACGCGTGCGCCCGACCTGCGTCCTTCGACCAACCGACCCTCATCATCGGTGCTGGCCGAGGTGGGGCGTGCGCGCCGGCCGCTGTGAACCACGGGGTCTTCGCCGCGGCCGCCCCCGCTGCCTCTCACATAGTCGTGGCCCAGCTTGGCCACGCTGACGTTCTCTGCGGGCCCGCGCTCACGGTCGGCCGAGCGCTGTGTGGCGGGGGCCCAGACCCGGCCGCTGCGCGGCTCCGCGTCAGCGCTCTGATGCTCGCCGCGATAGCTTCCGCACAATCTGCTGGGTAGCTACCGATCCGCCGGGCCCAGTTGCGTCAGAGTGTGCGTTCAGTGTGGATATTCCGCACTCAACGCACACTGGGGCGAGATCGTCGCCGCCCTGCATCCGCCACCCGCCACCCTGCACCCGTAGGGAAAGGAGCCGACAGGCGGCACCCGACGCCACAGGGCTCAGCCGACCCGTTGACCCAGCCAACTGACGAGTTCATCGCGCGGCATGGGTCGGGCCAACAGGTATCCCTGCACCAAGTCAACGCCCAATTCGGTGAGGGACTGGCCTTGCTCAGTTGTCTCCACGCCCTCCGCGACAACGGTGAATCCCATCGCGTCGGACAGCGACACCACCGCCCGGACCAGATCGCGCTTCGCATTGCCGTCCCGATCAAAGACGAGTTCCCGCGCCAGCTTCACGCCAGTGACCGGCAACTGCTCCAGGTACGAGAGGTTCGACCAGCCGGTGCCGAAGTCGTCGATCCAGACGGCCATTCCGGCATCGCGCAGCCGGGTCAGGTGACCGCTGGCCTGCGCTGGCATCAGCGATCGCTCGCTCACCTCGATGATGATGGCGGAGTTGGGCAGTCCGGCGGCAGCAACCGCCTGCGTGAGCCAACCTTCGAAGTCGCCGTCCACCATCGCCGCTGCGTGCATGTTGAAGGCCACCTTCAGGTCCGCCTGCACTTCCCGCATCGCAGCTACCTGTGCGAGCGCACTGGGCAGCAGGGTGGTCATGATCCTGGTCAACTCGCCCAGGGACTCTGCCACCGGGATGAATGCGTCCGGTGTCGCATACGCGCCGCCGGCATCCCACCTCATCAGCGCCTCCACCGCGACGACGTGATTGCGCGGGACATCGATCACGGGTTGGAAGTCGAATCGGAACTGCTGATTCCGGGCGGCCTCAGTCACTGCGGTCGCCTCGGCGAGCCGACGCACCGCCACCTCTTTGAGCTCAGCTTGGTAGAGCGCGATGCCACCCTTTCCGCGCTCCCGGGCGTTGTACAGCGCCAGGTCCGCGGCCTGCAGGAGGAGATCGCCCGTGCTCTGCTCGACATCGACTACAGCCACTCCGCAGGATGCACGGACAACGATTTCGACACCCTCGACGACCACCGGCGTGCGGAGACTATCCAACAGAGACTGCGCGACGGTCATGGCGTCCTCCGGGTTGGTCGGCCGCATCACCACTGCAAATTCGTCACCTCCCAAGCGCACCACTGTCCCGCGCTGCCCAGCCGCCATCGCGAACCGCTCCCCCAGCCCGATCAGTAGTTGATCGCCGAACGGGTGGCCCAGCGAGTCGTTGACCATTTTGAAGTCGTCTATGTCGATGAAGGCGACGCCGAACCTTTCACCCCGCTGCCGCCAGGAGAGTTCGGCATCGGCCAGCAGGGCGGCGAGATTCGCACGGTTGGGCAGGCCTGTCAAGGCATCGTGGCTGGCGCTGTACTCGAGTTCGTCGGCCAGCCGCACCCGCTCCGTGACGTCGTGCAGCGCCACCGACACTTCTCCGTCCGCCGAACGCTCGACCGTCACCTCAACCTTCACCTCTCGGCCGACGATCTCGGCCTGCACCCGCGCGCGTCCCGGCGAGGATTGGCGCACGAGGGACTCGACGATCGCCGAATCGGCAAACAACTCATCGAGCCCGCGGCGGTGCCAGTGGTCAGCGGAGTGCGACGTCAGCAGGCCGACCGCGCCGGCCGCCATCTTGATTCGCCCATCGGGATCCAGCAGAACCACCATGTCTTGGGACCCAGCCATCAGCATCGATGCTCGCGCGATCTCGGCGGCCGACTCCCGCTCGGCTCGCAGATGCTCTCGCAGCC
This sequence comes from uncultured Actinomycetes bacterium, assembly GCA_964547485.1. Lineage (GTDB taxonomy): Bacteria > Actinomycetota > Actinomycetes > S36-B12 > UBA10799 > JACJWR01. The sequence goes on along the minus strand of CAZJNU010000019.1, from coordinate 9,647 downwards.
TGGCCGCCGCTGCCACGTCGGCGAGGGACTCGACAGCGGTCCAGTCGAGCGGATCCAGCATCAACGGGGTGCTCAGCGCAACGGTCAAAGTCTCCTCCCCTGCCCGTTCCACCGCGAGGTACTCGACGTTGCCGACTGGGACTGGGACTGGGACGTCACCTTCCGGGGCGGCGCCGGGATCCGGGGCGAGGGCCGAAGGAGCGGGGCGGGCGCCGGGATCCGGGGCGGGCACCGAGGCAGCGGGGCGCCAGCTGAAGGTGGGTCTGTCCTCCGGCAACAGCCGGGCGAGCCCGCGTGCGAACTGCTGGTCAATCTCCTCGTCAGACTCGGCGTGATTGATGGCCACACCCGACACCCGCAATACCTCCTCGCGCCTCAACGTCTGTCGGTAGGCGCCGACCAAGGCCGCACTGCGGGCAGCGAGTAGCAGCGTCAGGGTTGCCGCGCTGGCGGTGCGAACCACCCAGCCCGAGGTGGGAAGGCCCGGCCACGACACCACGATCACACCGACCAGCACGACGACCAGCACCGTTGGAACCACGGTGCGCAACGTCGACAGTCGACTTTCGTGCGGGGTGGCCGCGGGCGCGTTGACCGACGTCGGATCGCAGATCGAGGCGGCGATCATGGCGATCGCGAGCAGGTTGATGCCGATGTAGATCCCGTCCCGGACGCCGGTCTCCACTCGGTTGATAATCATCGCTGTGCTCACGACGTCGTTGAGCACGAAGATCACCAGCGCGGCAAGGCCGATCCGAAGGCCGCGGTTGGCAACCCGGCTGGTGGCCAACCACAAGCGGATCGCCAGGGCGATGAGTCCGGCGTTCACCAGCAGATAGAACGTCTGCAACCAGAATGCCCAGTCGGCACCGTTCCGGGCGTACATCGTGACCAGGATGATTTGGCTGCCGACCGCCGCGACACCCACGAAGGTGATCGCCGCATCGAGGAACCACATCGGCTCCGCACGGCGCTTCACACGCCTGATCATGTACACCAGCGAGATCAGCGTGACACCATAGATGGCCGCGTACAGAGCATCCACGGGGGTCGGCGACGATAGGTCGATCGACCGCACTCCCCCGAGTACGAACTGCCGGTAGCTGACCCCGGCGAACGACAGCGACAAGACCACCGTCAGGGCTACCCACGCCGGGCGTGCCCAGGGCCGCATCCGCACCAGCGACAGGATCATCGAGCCCAAGGTCAGCAGCATCACCAGGGTGTAGAGCCCAGAAAGCGCGGCACCGGGGGCGCGGGACCGCCCGAGCAGACTCTCGATAAGGCAGGCGACGACGCCGACGACAATCAGCGAAACCGAGAGCGCGCGCCACCGAGAAGTCGACATACCAACCCCTTCGGATGTGACGCAATGCCTGCCCTCATGCTAGTCCGATCAGGTTCCGTCGGCCCCACCATCGAACTGGACCCGCTCAAAGTCGTGGAGACGCGGCCGAAACCACAATCGAGGTCCGTGAATAATACTTGCCATGAAGCCTCCGTGGGATCAACCACGGGCGGTCGAACTCGCCGTCGTGATGGGCCGGAGCTAGCCGATCGGACCCAGTTCCTCAGGCGTCGTCACCGACGCCCTGGCTGAGGCGACCAGGCCGAACTGCTCGGCGATCGCCGCGGCGACCTGCTGCCGATCACCACGCTCGACGAAATAGCGAACATCCGCTGCCCGCTGATAGAACGGCTCCCGCCGCCGCATCACCTGCTCGGCGTCGAGCCGGGCGTGAAGCGACGGTCGCGTCGAGTCGGCTGCCGTCTTGGCTGCCAGCCGAGGTATGTCACCGGCGAGCCAGACCACCGGTCCGGCCGACCGCAGCAAGCCAACCTTCCGACTGCTGAAACTCTCCTCGCCATCATCCTCGAGGTCGACGATCACTCCGCCGCCACAGTCGACGATGAGGTCGTCCATTTTCGACAGTCGCCCGAGCACCTCGAACTCGGCATCGCGGAACGCCCGCCAATCGCCGTTGTGTGCGGCGACGAACTCCGCGATGGTCACCCCCGCCTCGTACTCGATCAAGGTGTCAGTGGACATCACCGGTCGCTTGCTGAGAACCGACAGCCGGCGGGCAACGTTGGACTTGCCGACGCCGCGCATCCCGATCAGGTTGATGTTCACCGCTCTCCTTGTCCTGGCATCTCACGACCGACCAACCGCAGCACGTCCGCAAGACATCGGGCTACTCGCTCGCCACAACGTTGTCCCGCAGGTGCTTACCGACGACGAACACCACGTAGCCGAGCCAGAGGATCATCCCCACGTGCAGCACATCGTTCTCGGAGAAGTAGAAGCCGCGGCCGCCGTCGTACAGGGTCGCCGTGATGCCGGCCGCGTAGTAGCCGAAGTAGGCGATCTGTACCGCCACCAGCAGGACCGCTGCGACCACCAGCGACCGATCCATCGGATCCCGGGTCTGCCGGTAGCGACGCGCGGCCACCACAATCACGATGACGATCCCTGGCAGGGCGAACAACATGAGCACACTGAATGAGAGCAGCACGGCGCTGGGAAGTAGCACCCCGGCGATCGACACGACGACGTAGACGGCGGCGTTGATCCCCGCGTACCAGATCAGGCCGCGACGCAACCCCGCCGCCGCGCAGGCAAACGCGACCGCAGTGAGCATCGCGCTGACCGAGAGCGCCTGCGTGACGCTGTAGCCGACCTCGAAACCGTTCGTCAGGACACACAGTTCACGGCCCTCGCACTTGAGGACGTAACTGAACGCCTGATAGCTGATACCCGCCTGCGCGGCACCGATGCCGCCGAGCACGAGAGCGACGCCGAGCCAGGCGCGCGAGCGTTGGCCTCGCCGGGTCGCGAGGAAGTAGATGCCGGCTGCAACCCACAGGGCCGCCAGCGTGAAGACGAGGAACGATCCCAGCGGTTCTGTCCAGACTGTGTCGCCCACCTCGACACACGGTCGCTGCTGACACCACTGCTCAGGGGTGGTGGCCGGTTGGTAGGTCAACTGGTCGAGGCGGCCGCAACCGGCGAGAGTGAGGGCGCCGGCGACGATCAGCCCGAGGCCTCGCCACCGCCTGGCTGCACTTGTCTGCATAAGTCGAGTATGGCCTGGGACAGCGGGCGTGGCCCGCAGTAACGAAAAGCGGGATCGGAGACGAGGCCGCGGTCGCGCCGTGCAGCGTCGGTGAGACGAGGCCGCCTTTCGGCACTGGCGCCGTCAGTCGCGGCCGAGCAGGGAACCGATCCCCAGTTCGCTGCCGGCAGGACCCGAGGCCGCTTCCGCCCCCGACGGCTCACCCGACGGCTCACCCGCCGACGATGCCGCCGCCTCGGGATCGTCCGCGGAATCCTCATCGTCGCCGATGGAGCCGAAGACGGCGGTCAGTTCGGTCATCGCCGGCACGAAGTAATAGGAGCCGGTCACCGGGGTCGAATAGCGCGTCAATTCATCGTGCAGCCCGTCATCTGAGACGCCGAACATCCGCTCCAACATCAGGTCGATCCGGGCCGGTTCGCGGGACGCTCCGATGAACACAGTGCCAACTTCGTGCAGGTCAGCGAACGGAGTGTTCCGCCGGAAGATGTGGCGCTCGCGGCCCTCGTCGTCGGTGATGGTGTTGCGGCTGACGTGCGAGGTCGCGGGCATCACATCGTCGGGCAATTGCACACTGTCGGGTTTGGTGCGCCCGATCACCTCTTGCTGGGCGGCCACCGTCAGCGCCTCGAAGGCGGCGAGGTCATGCAACCACTTCTGCACCAGCACTGGGCTGCCGCCGGCGCCGAGCTGACCGTCCGGTACCAGCGCGACCGCCATCGCCTCGTCTATCACCGGGTTCTCGGTGCCGTCGATGAAGCCGGTCGGGTCGCGGCTGTCGGGAGCTTTGTAGCCACGGATGGATCCGTCGACCGACGCCACGCCCGCCAGCTCCTCGGCCACGTCATAGCCGGTTCGCCACACCGCGGGGTAGTCGTTGCCGTGCACCCAGAGCCAGATGTCTGACTGAGTCACCGGCACACCCGCAGCGTTCTGCGGTCCCACCCCAACGAAGTCCCGCACGTCCACGGGGAGCCGGCCATCGGACAGCCGCCGCCAGAGCGAAGGTGCGAAACCCCACACCACGTTGGGTCCCCCGAGCCAGCTGGCCACCTCGCGCGCCGCGCCAAGGGCACGCACCAACGAGGGATCGTCGATCCCCGGCGCAAGGCTGAACTCGACATGTAGATGGACGGCCGTCTGCTCGACAAACAGCGACGACTGCGGCAGGCTCACGCGAAACCAACCCCAGTCGGGGCCCCGGCGCCCGAAATCCGCACGGCGGCCTCGGGGGTGTTGACCAGGACCGTGAAATTCTCCTGCAGGTAGAGCCGGACCGACTCCTGATCGTGACTGAGGTAGCCGACGGACCAGTCCTGCCCGGCGCGAATTTCGAAATCCCCGCCGCGCTGGCTGACCAGCAGGGCACCCTCCAGCGAAGGCGCCCAGACGATCGGACCGTCCAGCATCAGTTGCAGGTGGGACAGCAGCGGGTAACCACGATCGGAGCCGGCCACCAGTTCCAGCCACAACTCGGGCCCGACACCCAGCGCGTAAGGTCCGGCCACGGATGCGTCCCGAAGGAGTTCCACTGCCTCCGCCACCGCCGACAGCAGGCCCTTGTCCGAGGACACCACCGGGTGTGGTGAGACCGCAGCGACCCCCGGCACACCGGCTGCGCCATCACCGGCGAACACCAGAGTGTCCTCGGCCGTCGCCGCACGCTGGGCGGCCTGAATGATCGGAGAGGTGTCCATATCGGTGGCTCCCCGATCGGCAGCAGCCAGTTCCTCGCGACTCACGTCGAAGTCGACCTGCAACTCGACCATCGGCTGAACGCGCCGGGACGCCACCGCGACCTGCTCGGTCGTCGTGAGCCGATCCACCCGCCCGAGCCCGACCGCCGATTCCGCCCAGTCACCGGTTGCGGAGAACTCCAGCAGCCGCCGCCCGGCGAGGCGCTGTCGAAGTACCCGCGCAGCTTCCTCTGTGAGCTGTTGCCAGCCGACGGCGGTGATGGGCGCCTGCGAACGGAGCAAGTGGTCCATGGGTCTCCTCGAGTGTCAAGTCCGGTCGAGTCTCGGATCGCGCAGGTCAGGAATGGGTGTGCGGTGAGCCCGGACGTGGACGATCGGCCGTGGCACAAGGATAGGCCCACGGGCACCGCTAACCTGACCCGTATGTCGCGTGGGTCCACATCAAACGCTGGCCCCGATGACACCGACTGACCGACTGACCGCCGCCGTGCCGCCGCGGTTCCGGCCGATATTCGACGTGGGAATGCGAGTCGCCGCCGCACAGAGCCGGCAACGGCTGAGCCTGGCAGCGGCGGGGGTGGCGTTCTGGTTGGTGATCGCCATCTTCCCCGCGACGCTGGCCGTCATCACGATCTTCGGGCTGGTGGTGGACCCGAAGGACATCGCCGACGCCGTTCAGCGGATCACCGAACGGGCACCCGGGAGTCTCGGCGCCGTCCTGGCCGAACAGGCTGAGGCCGCTGCCAGCGCGGACGCGCGAAGCCTTTCGATCGGGCTGCTGATCTCGTTGGTCTTCACCTTGTGGAGCGTCTCCGACGGGGCCTACGGGATGGCGCGGGCCATCCGGGAGGCCTACGACCTGCCACCCGAGGAGTACCTGACGGCCCGGTTTCGAGCCTTCTTGGGCGCGATAGTGGGCGTGCTGGCGTTCGGTGTTCTGTTGTTGTCCGCGGCCGCCGCGCTTGCCTGGCTTTCCGGGGTCACCGGCTGGCAACGTGTGCTGGCGCTGGTCCTCGGGATTCCACTGGCGCTGCTGCTGCAGACCGCGATCTTCACCGGCCAGTTCCGGTATGCGCTGGCCCGCGCCACCCCGCGGCGACAGTTGCTACCAGGGGCGGCGATCGCAGCGGTGTCGATCGCCCTGCTGTTGTTCGGGTTGGCGATCTATGCATCGTTCGCACCCGACTATCAGGCCATCTACGGCGCCCTCGCCGGCATCATCCTGGCAATGCTGGCCGTGTACTTCGGCAGCTATGCGCTACTGCTGTCGGCCGTGTTCAACGCGCAGTGGACTCCACGATCGCGAGACTTTGCCAAATCTGGACCAAGTATGTGAGGTCAATCACATGACAGTTGGGTCTCGACCGGGTGAGATCGCTAGCGTCGGGGCATGTCCTCAGTAGCAGCGCAGCGTGAAGACACTTCCCGCGCTGACGCAACGGCACGGAGTCGCCACCGCCGGGCCCGCGCACTCGCGGCTGCTTCCGCTGTTGCCGCCGCCGCGGTGCTCGCGCAACCCGTCGTCGCCTCGGCCGCGACCGTCACCCCGCCACCGGCGAACCGCGCCACCACGGCCGGTGCCACCGGCGAGTCACGCGCGACAGGGGTAGTCACCCGACCAGCCTTCAGCCGGACCTTTTGGCCGGTGGTTATCAAGCGCGCCCCAGGCAACAGTCACGACATTCCGGTTCCCTCCGGTACCCAGGTCCGCGCCATCCGGGACGGCATCGTGGTCGGCTCCTACGACATCGTCGGATACGAGCCCCGCATCCCGGTGCAGAACGGATACCGCTCGTACGGCCGAGTCATCAAGATCCGCCACGTCGGCTCGCCGGGGGTGCTCATCTATGCCCACCTGAGTCGCCGGATTGTGAAGACCGGCGACCGCGTGACCGCGGGGCAACTGATTGGCCTGAGCGGTAGCACCGGCCATTCCTTCGGACCCCACCTGCACATCGACTGGAACGGTGTGGAGAACGCTGTGCCGTGGCTCTACGCTGCCCACGCCCTTCAGCCGACCAGCCCTTGGTTGCGCTGACCACAGCAGCTCGGGTTGACCGAAACAGCTGTGATCCGCCCTTCACACGGCTGCTAGGCTCGGCGCCGCCCGGTCACTCCGACGGAACCGGATGATGCTGGAGGAACAGATGTCGACTACCTCTGCCGTGCGCCCTGGCAGTGTCACGCTCGTCGTGGTGCTCACCTGGATCTCTGCCATCTTGGCGATAGTCGCCGGCGCCTTCGCCCTGTTCGGCGGCGAGCAGTACCTCAACGAACTGGGCTGGAGTGCTGGCGAGGCGCGGATCGAGGGAATCGTCGGCATCGTCTTCGGGCTGATCCTGGCGCTGCTCGCCTCGGCGCTGGGCAAGGGGAGCAAGTTCGCCCGCTTCCTCGTCACGATCGTCATGCTCTTCCGACTGGTCGTCGGAGCACTGGAAGCCGTGGCGCTCTGGGGTAGCACCTACATGTGGACCGGCGTGGTGGGTGTGGTGATGGCCCTGCTAATCCTGTGGCTGCTGTGGAACGCGAAGGCGGGCGCCTTCTTCGCCCGACGCTAACGGCCAGTCAGCACGGGTCGCCACGACCGGCGAGGTGCTGATGTTCGGCACCGTTCTGGCCGGCACCGAGTCCAACGAAGGCGTCCACGTCCACGCGGGAACCGGCGAGCCAGGTACCCAGCACCTTCACGTCGGTCGCGAGTCGCTCGGCTGCCACCGTGTACGGGTCGGCCGACAGCTCCACGAAGTCCGCGAACTTGCCCACCTCGATCGAACCGATCTCGTGGTCACGTCGCAGGATGTGGGCGGCATTGATGGTTTCGGCGGCGAGCGCCTGGTCGAGGCTGACTGCGTTACGCGGCCCTCGGACCGTGCCGCTGCTGGTGCGCCTGGTGACTGCCGTCTGGATGTTGAGCAGCGGATTCGGCGGAGACACACTGCCGTCGTTGTGGAAGGACGGGTGCAGTCCCGCATCGAACGCGGCCTTGAATCGTTGCCAGTTGGCGCCGATCTCGGTCGGGAACAGTTGACCGTCGAGCAAATCGCCCCAGTAGTAGAACTGGAACGGCGCGAGCGAGGCGACAACCCCGAGGGTGGCGGCGCGCTCGAATTGATCGGCCCTGGCCGCGCCGACGTGCTCGACCCGCCATCGGTGGTCGGTGCCCAGCAGGTTGTGCTTGACAAGGGCCCGCTCATAGGCGTCCAGCACGATATCGAGACCGACATCGCCGTTGACGTGGAAGGACATCTGCCACCCCTGTGGCGCATGTGTGTCGAGGATGGCGTCCAGCTGCGCCCGCGTGTAGTTCATCGCCTGCTCGCCGCCGGTATCCAGCGGGATACCGGCGCGTCGCACCGCTGGGGTGTCCAGGTAGGGGTACGAGGAGGCGATATTGCCGATCCACGGGGAGCCGTCGGCCCACAACTTCACGCCCTGTTTGCGCAGCATGTCGGGATCGGCCGTCAGTTCCAACTTGTCCCCGGCAGTGGCATCAGTGGACATGTGGTAAAGCGACACCCGTAGCGGGCAGCCGGGCATCCCGGAAAGGGCCTCGTAGCCCGCCTGGTATTCGGCGGCGTAGGTCATCTCGGAGGTGGCGGTGATTCCAACCCGGGACATCGTCGCCATGAACGCCATCGCCTGGTGTATCGGTGACCCGCCGAGCTTGGCCTGCACCGGCGCGATCATCGCGAACTCGGCGGCGACCTCCGTGGCGATACCGTTCAGACTGCCGTCAGGATTGCGCCCGAAGTAGGCGCCGGGAGGATCCGCCGGCGGGTTGTCGAGCCAGCCCAACTCCGCCAGCACTGCCGTGGTGACGTAGGCGGCGTGACCGGAATTGTCCAGCACCGCCGCCAACCTGTCCCCGAAAATCGGGTCCAGCACGTCTTTGGTGGGGGCATCGACACCGTGCAGCAACTTGTCGAAACCGAAGAACACCAAACCCGCGTCGGCGGGACGTTCGGTCAGGGCACGCTGGAAGATCTCGACCACATCGTCCCAGGTGGGCGCGACCCATGGCGCGATGTAATAGGCGGGTGCCTCGGTGGCCATTCCGCTCAGCAGCGGATGCGAATGTGATTCGACGAAACCGGGCATCAGTACCGTCGCGCCGAGGTCCCTGACGTCGGCATCCGGGCAGCTTCGCTGACAGTCGGCCAACGAACCGACCGCGACGATTCGGTTGCCGTCGAACGCGACGGCACGGACCCGGGGTTGGGCGGGATCCATCGTGATGACGGCTGCAGCTGTGAGAATGGTCTTGGCCATCCCCGGAGCCTAGAGCGCATCTCGGCCGGAAGGGCCGAGTCGGCGTAATCCCGTTAGGCTCGCGGATATGAAGGCGATAAGTGTGACCGAATTCGGCGGACCGGAAGTACTCACCCTGGCGGACGTTCCTGATCCCGTCGCGCCCGCCGGATCGGGATTGGAACTCCTGTCGGTGCAGGCCTGCGGGGTCAACTATGCCGACACCCACGCAGTGGAGAACTCCTACCTGTCCGACCAGAAGCTGCCGATGGTTCCCGGCGCGGAGGTGCTCGGGACCCTGCCCGACGGTCGACGCGTGTGCGGCTTCACCGCAACCGGCTCGGGCGGCTATGCAGAGCTCGCCCTGGTGAATCCGGCGGCAGTGTTCGACGTCCCCGACGGCGTGACCGACCAGGCCGCTCTGGGCCTCCTCGTCCAGGGCTTGACCGCGTGGCACCTACTGCGAACATCGGCTCGACTTCAACCGGGCGAGTCCGTGGTTGTCCACGCCGCAGCTGGCGGAGTCGGCAGCACGGCAGTGCAGCTGGCCAAACTGTGGGGCGCCGGTCGGGTGATCGCCACTGCGAGTACTGCCGAGAAGCGCGCCCTGGCACTTGGGTTGGGC